>JBBQNR010000018.1:0-46031 GCA_038330145.1 Solirubrobacterales bacterium | reverse complement strand
GAGCTCGGTCAGCCGCGCCAGCGTCCCGTCGGGCCAGGCGATGAAGAAGAAGCCGGTGATCGCGAACCCGATCGCCATTAGGCGCAGGTTCAAGGCGACGAAACGCTCTGCACGCGCCGGGCTCATCGGCGAGGATCCTATCCACGGTCGGCGGCGTGTGGCGGCGCCTATGATCAGCGCGATGATCGACCGGGACCAGGTTCTGCACGTCGCGCGGCTTGCGCGCCTCGGCCTCTCAGACGAGGAGGTCGAGCGGATGTCGAGCGAGCTCTCCTCGATCCTCGATCACATCGAGAAGATCGGCGAGCTCGACGACCTCGACGGAGTCGAGCCGACCTCACACGTGATCGAGCTCCAGAACGTGCTGCGGCCCGACGAGCCGCGCCGGAGCTGGCCCCGCGAGCGAATCCTCGAGCCGGCGCCCGACCAGGACGACAACTCCTTCCGCGTCCCCTCGCCGCAGGCGTAGATGCCGGCCGAGCTGTTCGAGCTGACGGTCGCCGAGGCGATCGAGAAGATCGAGACGGGCGATCTGTCCTCCGGCGAGTACTTCGACGCCTACCGCGAGGCGGCCGCGGGCGACGAGCTGAACGCTTACCTGTGGACGGCGGAGGACGGCGGCGACGGCGACGGCGAGTTGCGCGGCGTGCCGATCGCGGTCAAGGACATCTTCTGCACCGACGGGATCCCGACCACGGCCGGCTCGCGGATTCTCGAGGGCTACGAGCCCCCGTACGACTCGACGGCGGTTCGCAAGCTGCGCGACGCCGGAGCGCGCGTGCTCGGCAAGACCAACATGGATGAGTTCGCGATGGGCTCCTCGAACGAGAACTCTGCCTACGGGCCGGTGCGCAACCCGTGGGACCTGGACCGCGTCCCGGGTGGCTCCAGCGGCGGGTCGGCGGCGGCGGTCGCCGCTGGGCTCGCACCGTGGGCGATCGGCACCGATACCGGCGGCTCGATCCGCCAGCCGGCGGCGTTGTGCGGCATCGTCGGGCTGAAGCCGACCTACGGCTCGGTGTCGCGCTACGGCATGGTCGCCTTCGCGTCGTCTCTGGACCAGTGCGGGCCGTTGACGCGCGACGTCACCGACGCGGCGCTGCTGTTCCGCCATCTCGTCGGAAGAGATGCCTGCGACTCGACATCGCTCGAGCCGCAGGGCGAGGTCGAGCTTCCCCGGCGCACCGACCTGCGCGGCCTGCGTTTCGGGGTGCCGGCCGAGCTCTCCTCCGAGGCGGAGGGCGTCGAGCCCGGCGTTTCACAGGTTTTCGAGCAGACACTGCGGCGCATCGAGGAACTGGGGGGGACCGTCGAGCAGACGAAGCTGCCGCATGCCGCGCACGGCATCTCCGCCTACTACGTGCTGGCCCCGGCGGAGGCGTCGTCCAACCTGGCTCGCTTCGACGGTGTCAGGTACGGGTTGCGAGCCGGCAACGGCGACCTGCTGACGATGTACGAGGAGACACGTGCTCAGGGTTTCGGCGACGAGGTCAAGCGGCGCATCATGCTCGGCACGTTCGCCCTCTCGGCCGGTTACTACGACGCCTACTACGGCAGGGCCCAGCGCGTGCGCACGAAGATCGCCGACGACTTCCGCGCCGCCTTCGAGAGCTTCGACTTCCTGGTCACGCCGACGTCGCCATCCGTCGCCTTCAGGCTCGGCGCGCGGACGGACGATCCGCTCGCGATGTACATGTCGGACTATTGCACGGTGCCGATGTCGCTGGCCGGCGTTCCCGCCATCTCCATACCGGCGGGACTCTCCGACGGCCTGCCGGTGGGCTTTCAGATCGCCGGCCCTCCCTTCAGCGAGAGCGCGATGCTCGATGCCGCCCACGCGCTCGAGCGGTCGATCGGCTTCGAGCTGGCGCCAACGGGGATCGATGTCGATGACTGAGTTCGAGCCGGTCATCGGGCTCGAGATCCACGTGCAGCTGAAGACGCGCACGAAGATGTTCTGCGGCTGTGCGCTGTCGTTCGGCGAGCAGCCGAACACGCGCACCTGCCCGGTCTGCCTCGGTCATCCGGGGACGTTGCCGGTGCTGAACGCGGAGGCGGTGCATTTCGGGCTCATGATCGGCCTCGCTCTGGGCTGCGAGATTGGGCCGCGTTCGATCTTCCACCGCAAGAACTACTTCTATCCCGACCTTCCGAAGGGATACCAGATCAGCCAGTACGACCTGCCGCTGGCCGAACACGGCGAGCTCGCCATTCCGGGCGGCCCCACCGTGCGCATCACCCGCGCGCACATGGAGGAGGATGCGGCCAAGCTCGTGCATCTCGGCGAATCCGGACGCATCCACGGCGCGGGGGAGTCGATCGTGGACTTCAACCGCGGCGGCACGCCGCTGGTCGAGATCGTCACCGAGCCGGACCTGCGCTCGCCGGCCGATGCTCGTGAGTTCCTCCAGCTGCTGCGAACGACGCTGAAGCAGATCGGCGTCTCGGACGTGAACATGGAGGAGGGGTCGCTGCGCTGCGACGCCAACGTATCGGTGCGCGAACCGGGCGAGAGCGGGCTGCGCACCAAGACCGAGCTCAAGAACATGAACAGCTTCAGGTTCGTGGAACGGGGCATCAATGCCGAGATCGAGCGCCAGTCGCAGCTGTGGCGATCGGGCGAGGGCGTGAGCCAGGAGACGCTTCACTTCGATCCGACCAGCGGCTCGCTCACCTCGCTGCGCTCCAAGGAGGAGGTGCACGACTATCGCTACTTCCCGGAGCCCGACCTGGTGCCGGTCGTGCCGACGCCGGCGATGATCGAGCGCGCCCGGGACGCGCTGCCGGAGTTGCCCGCCGCACGCATGGAGCGCTTCGCGAGCGCCTATGAGCTGCCGCCCGACACGGCCGCGGTGCTGGTCACCTGGTTCGAGCTGGGCAGCTTCTACGAGGAGGCGCTGACGGCCGGCGACAACGGTGGGCCGACGCCGAGGGTGCTGGCCGGCTGGGTGACCGGCGAGCTGGTCGCGCGGCTGCGAGAGGAGGGCCTGGACGACCCCCGCGCCTCCAAGGTATCCCCCGGCGCGATGTCGGAGCTGGTGGCGATGGTCGAGCGCAAGGCGCTGTCGCAGTCGGCGGCCAAAGCGGTGCTCGCCGAGCTGACGCGGTCAGGGGGCGAGCCGCAGGCGATCGTGGAGCAGAAGGGCCTGGCGCCGATCGCGGACAGCGGCGAGCTGGAGTCGATCGTGCAGCGGGTGATCGAGGCCGACCCCGGTGCGGTGGAGCAGATCCGCGCCGGCAAGGACCGCGCGGTCGGAGCGATCATCGGGGCGGTCATGAAGGAGACGAAGGGCCGGGCCGACGGCTCCGAGGTGACCCGGATCGTGCGCGAGAAGCTCGGGCTTTAGACGATTGATCTAGGCCCGCACCGCGGTCCTAGAATTGAGTGCAGATGCCGGTCAGTGAAAGAACCGAGCGCCCGGAGCGCAGCACCCTCTACCTCGTCGTCTCGGTCGTCGCGCTGCTGCTCGCGGTCTATTTCGCGCTGCAGGTGATCGGCTTCCTGTTCAAGCTCGCGTTCCTGTTGCTCGCGGTCGCGGTCGCCTACGTCGCCTACAACGCATGGCAGGGAACGCGCTGACCGGCGCCGGTGGGGCGATGCGGTGAGCGGTCTCTACTTCCTCGTCATCCTGTTCTTCCTCGGCCTTGCCGCGGGCGTGGTGGGGAGGATCAAGGGCAGCTCCTTCGTGCTCTGGTTTCTGGTCGGCTTCTGCATTCCGATCATCGGGCTCGCGGCGGCGATCCTCTACCGCTGGGAGCGCGACGAGCCGCGCATGGTCTGCCCGCGTTGCGGCGCCGACCTCCCGATCAGCGACCAGGTCTGCACCGGTTGCGGCGAGGACATCGTCTGGCAACCCGAGGCGCAGCAGCGCGCTTGACGCCAGGAATCCCGCTTCCCAAGCCGAAAACCGATGCTACACTCAATGGCCCGGCGGGGTGGACTTGGGAGACCGTGGATTGCAGGGATTTTCCATCCGCACCGCCTCACTGATGAATCTGCAGAGAGGAGGCAAGCGCCATGCGTGCAGTTGACGCCATCATGGAATGTCTGAAGGCTGAAGGTGTCGACGCCGTATTCGGGATTCCCGGCGGCGCCAACCTCCCGACCTACGACGCGCTCTACGACGCGGGCGTGCGAAACATCCTCTGCCGTCACGAGCAGGGGGCGGGGCACGCGGCCGAGGGCTACGCCAAGGCGACCGGCAAGGTCGGCGTGGCGCTCGCCACCTCGGGCCCGGGCGCCACGAACCTCGTCACCCCGATCGCCGACGCGATGCTCGACTCGGTGCCGACGGTCTTCATAACGGGCCAGGTCAGAACGGATCTGATGGGCACCGACGGATTCCAAGAGGCGGACACGATCGGGATCACGATGCCGGTCGTCAAGCACTCCTTCCAGGTGCTCGACCCGCGCGACATCCCGAACATGATCCACGAGGCCTTCTACATCGCCAGCACGGGCCGGCCCGGGCCGGTGCTCGTCGACGTGCCGCAGGACCTCTCGCGCGCCGACATCCCCTACGACCCGTCCGAGGCGGCGAAGATCGACCTTCCTGGCTACAAGAGCTTCGACGAGGGCAATGTGAAGCAGATCCGCCTCGCCGCCAAGGCGCTCGCCAACGCCCGGCGGCCCGTCATCTACTCGGGCGGCGGAGTCATCAACGGCGAGGCCTCCCAGGAGCTGCGGGACTTCGTCACCACGGAGCCTTTCCCGATCACCTCGACCGTGATGGGGCTCGGTGCGTTCCCGGCCGACCACGAGCAGTGGATGGGGATGCTGGGCATGCACGGCACCCGCACCGCCAACTACGCGATGGACGGCGCCGACCTGATCGTCGCCATCGGCGCCCGTTTCGACGACCGCATCACCGGCAAGCTGTCGGAGTTCGCGCCGCGCGCCAAGTTCATCCACATCGACGTTGACCCGGCCGAGATCTCTAAGAACGTTCCGGCTCACATCCCGATCGTCGGAGACTGCAAGCTGATCCTGCCGAAGCTGACGGCGGAGTACCGCGCGCTCGGCACGGAAGCTTCCCGCCTCGACGAGTGGACCCAGCAGGTCCGCAAGTGGAAAGAGGAATGGCCGCTGGAGTTCGAGGGCTCGCAGGAAGGCGATATCCCGCCCCAGCGAATGGTCCAGGCCATGTACAAGATCACCGAGGGAAACGCGATCGTGACCTCGGACGTCGGCCAGCACCAGATGTGGTGCGCGCAGCACTACGGCTTCACGAGGCCGCGCACGTGGATCAACTCAGGCGGCCTCGGCACGATGGGCTTCGGTCTGCCCTCGGCGCTCGGCGCCAAGGTCGGCAAGCCCGACGAGCTGGTCGTCTGCCTCGCCGGCGACGGCAGCCTGGTCATGACCTGCCAGGAGCTGGCGACATGCGTCGAGCACGACATCGCCGTCAAGGTGTTCATCATGAACAACGGCTACCTCGGCATGGTGCGCCAGTGGCAGGAGCTGTTTTGGGAGAAGCGCTACAGCGCCGTCGACATGGGGTCCAGCCCCGACTGGGTCAAGCTGGCGGAGGCGTTCGGCGCAGTCGGCATGCGGGTCAGCCACGACGACGAGGTCGAGGACGCGATGAAGACCGCGATCGACACCGAGGGCCCGGTGGTGCTCGACGTGCGCGTGCGCCGGGAGGAGAACTGCTACCCGATGATCCCGGCCGGCGCCGCTGCAAGGGATATGGTCGGCTGACATGGGCGAGCCGGGAACACAGGAGGTCGTTCGCCTCGAGGACCTCGAGGCCGCCAGCATCTACACCGGCCGCAAGCACGTCCTCTCGATTCTGGTCGAGAACAAGCCGGGCGTGCTGACGCGAGTCGCCGGCCTCTTCGCGCGCCGCGGATTCAACATCGCCACGCTCGCCGTTGGCCCGACCGAGGATCCGTCGGTCTCGCGCATGACGATCACGCTCGACGGCGCGACGCACCCGATCGACCAGGTCACCAAGCAGCTTTACAAGCTCGTCAACGTGATCAAGATCCGCGACCTCGAGCCGGAGGAGACGATCGCGCGCGAGATGGCGCTCTTCAAGGTGCAGGCCGACGGCCAGACTCGCGGTGAGCTGATGCAGCTCACCGACATCTTCCGCGGCCGCATCATCGACGTCTCGGGCCGCACCGCCACGGTCGAGGTCACCGGCACCCACGACAAGATCGAGGCCTTCGAGCAGATGGTGAGGCCGTTCGGGATCGTCGAGATGGTGCGCACCGGCGAGATCGCGATCGCCCGCGGCAAGAGCCAAACCTAGGAGCGACCGCTTGGTCGAGCTTCGATCGGCCGAGGCAGAGCTTCACCGGCGCGCTGCCGAGGCCGCCGAGCGGGCCGCGCGCTCGGGCAGGCCCGTCGTGGCCAGCGTGACCGTCGAAGCCGACGGCGATCTCGACGTCAGCGCCTGCGTGTTCGAGAGCCGGCGCGCCGAGGAGCGCTACTTCGCCTGGGAGCAGCCCGAGCGCGACGGCTTTGCGCTCGGGGCGCTCGGGGCGGCCTGGACGGTGGAGGGGTTGCCGGGGTCCGACCGCTTCGCCGCGGGGGCGACCCGTTGTGCCGAGGTGATGAGGCATGCCGCGACCGATCCCGAGCTCGACCGTCCCGCCTCGGGGCCGATCTGGGTCGGTGGCTTTGCCTTCGCGCCCGACGGGGGAGCAAGCTCACCGTGGAGCTCGTTCCCGCCCGCCCTGATGGTGCTTCCAGAGTTGACGCTCACGCGCCAGGGCGGCAGGGCGAGTGCCACCGTGAACGTCATCTGCCGCCCTGGCGAGGACGGATCGGCGCCCGCCCGCACCGCGTTGGCGCGCTTGGAGAGTCTCGAACCGGGCACGATCCCGTTTGCCGACCCGGATCCCTCCGGTGGATTCGAGATCGAGAGCACGCTCTCGCCACGCCATTACGTCGAGGCGGTGGCGGAGGCCCGCCGGCGCATCAGGTCGGGCGAGCTGGAGAAGGTGGTGCTGGCGCGCGAGGTACGGGTGACGGGTCCGGTGCCCTTCCGCCCGGCAACCGTCTTCGACGGCCTGCGCTCCGCATACCCGAGTTGCTACTGCTTCTGCGTCGGCACTCCCGAAGCCGCGTTCGTCGGTGCCAGTCCGGAGCTGCTGGTGCGGCGCGAGGGTGCGGGAGTCAGCACCGTCGCCCTGGCCGGCTCCACCAGGCGCAGCGCCGACCCGTCCGTCGACGACCATCTCGGTCAGCGGTTGCTGCACGACGCCAAGGAGCGGGATGAGCACGAGATCGTGGTGCGACGCATCGAGCGCTCGCTGGCTCCGCTCTCGGTCTGGGTTGCGGCGGCCTCAGAGCCCACCCTGATCAAGGTCGCGAACATCCAGCACCTTGCGACGCCGGTGCGCGCCCAGCTCGCGCAGGCGAGCAGCGCCCTGGAGCTGGCCGGGGTGCTTCACCCGACGCCGGCGGTGGGCGGCGAACCGCTGGAGAAGGCTCGGGAGGTGATGCGCCTCGAGCAGATGGACCGCGGCTGGTACTCGGGCCCCGTCGGCTGGATGGATGCCGTCGAGGACGGCGAGCTGTGCGTCGCACTTCGCTGCGCCCTGCTCCAGGGTCGCACCGCCCACTGCTATGCCGGCGACGGAGTGGTGGCCGACTCCGAGCCCGAGGCAGAGCTGGCAGAGACCGAGGTCAAGCTGCAGGCCCTGCTGACCGTTTTGACCGGAGTCTGAGGGTCAGTCCGCCGACTCGCTGCGGCGGGCCGCGGGCGTGCCGACCGCCTCGGCCACGTTCGCGAACAGCTCACGGTGCAGCTCCACGTTGCGCGTGCGATCGAGCGGCACCTGCACCAGCCCCGGCTCTGCAATCGCCTGCGGGATGTCGCCGTAGCTCTCGACGCGCTTGAACGGCAGCCCGTAGAGGCCCGCGACCCGCTCGAGGTCGAGGCCCGTGGGGGTGGCGAACAGCTCCTCGTAGCCGTCGCGGTGCTCGGCAATGGGAAGGAAGTCGAATATCCCGCCGCCGCCGTTGTCCATCACGACCACCGTCGCCTCTAGGCCGAGACGCTTCGCCGCCAGCAACCCGTTCATGTCGTGATAGAGCGCGACGTCGCCGAGCAACACGAAGGTCCGCTCGCCGTGCGATGCCGCGGCGCCGAATGCGGACGACACGACGCCGTCGATCCCGTTGGCGCCGCGGTTGGCGAGGAAGCGCAGCGGTGTCGGCGAGGAGGGGAAGAACGTCTCGAGGTCCCGCACGGGCATGCTGGACGAGACGTAGACGATCGCGCCGGCTGGAAGCGCCGCTGCGAGCTCGCGGTAGACCCGGGGCTCGAACAGCTCGTCTGCGAGCGCGGCGAGCTGATCGTCGATGACCCGCTCGGCGGCTGCGGTGCGATCCAGCCAGCCTCGCAGCCAGCCTTCGTCGACCCTCGCGGGCAGCGCGTCGAGCAGCGCGTGGCAGAGGCGCTGTGGGTCGGCACGCACGATCTCGTCGGCGGCCGAGGTCGGATCGTTCCACGCTCCCTCGGGGTCGATCACGACCTGTCGGCAGCGAGGGTTGGAGGCGAGCCAGTCTCGCGTCGCCTTGGAGGTCACCATGTCCCCGAAGCGCAGCACCAGGTCGGGACGGAGCTCGTTCGGCGGGCGTCGCAGGAGCGCGTCGTAACTGGCGACCACGTGACCGCGGTCATGATGCCCCGCACGCAGTTGCGAAGTCGGCTCGGCCAGCAGCGGGTAGCCGGCACGGCGAGCGAGCGCCGCCAGCGGCTCGGCCAGACCGGGGTCGCGCTGGCGACCGGCGAGCACGACGCCACGCGGGCTGGCATCGATGGCGCCGGCAAGGGTGTCCACGAGCGGAGGCGTGGGGGAGAGCGGCGCGGCGCGCACGGTCGTGAGCGCGGAGCCATCGGGCCGGCCGTACAGCGCCAGCTCGTCCTGAGCCGTCACGTCCTCGTCACCGGCGACCGGCGCCAGCGGCTCCTGCAGCGCCACGTTCAGATGCACCGGGCCCGGCGGAGCGGAAATGGCCTCCGCCACGGCTCGTGCCGCGGCCGAGCGGTAGTGGAGCAGCCCTTCGTCGTCGGCCCGTGCCACGCCCAACTCGCAGAACCAGCGCACCGCCGAGCCGTAGAGCTTGATCTGGTCGATCGTCTGCCCGGCGCCGCGCCCGCGCAGCTCGGGCGGTCGATCCGCGGTGATCGCGATCAGCGGCAATCTCGCCTCCGCCGCCTCGGCGACCGCCGGGTGAAGGTTCGCCGCCGCGGTGCCCGATGTGGTGAGGACCACCGCCGGCTTGCCCGTGCGCTGGGCGACGCCGAGCGCAAAGAAGCCGGCACAGCGCTCGTCGACGTGGCTCCAGACGGCGATCCCAGCTTCGTTCCAGAGCGCCAGCGCCAGCGGAGCCGACCGCGACCCGGGCGCCACGCAGGCGTGCTCCACGCCGGCCCGCGCAAGCTCCTCGACCAAGGCGGACGCGAGAGCGGTGTTGCGGTTGGTCGGGTCCACCTCGAAAACGCTACTCGACCGGCGCCGTCCACCCGCTGCGACAGCTAGGCTCGACAAGTGACCGGATGCGCCGCGCCCTACTGATCTGTTTCGCCCTGCTGACGCTGATGCCGGGCGCGGTGGCGTTCGCCGCCGGCACTGCCGGTCGGCGCCCTGCGTCGCAACCGCGCTCTGTACCGGGCGAGTTGCTGGTGCGCTTCGACGGCGAGGCCGGCCCCGCCGCGCGCTCGGCGGCGCTGCGCGCAGGCGGAGTCCGCAGCTCCCGTGCCCTGCCGGTTCCCGGCCTGCGATTGATGCGGCTGCGCCAAGGTGTCTCGGTGGCCTCCGCGGTCGCGTCCCTGCGGCGGCGTCCCGGCGTGCTCTACGCCCAGCCGAACCACTACTACACGCTGTCCGCCGTGCCGAACGACCCGCGGCTGCCGGAGCAGTGGGGTCTCAACAACAGCGGGCAGGCCGTACAGGGCAGAGCGGGCACGCCGGACGCGGACATCGACGCTCCCGAGGCCTGGAACATCACGAAGGGCAATCCCAGGGTCGCTGTGGCGGTCACCGACTCCGGAGTCGCCTACGACCATCCGGACCTGAGGCCGAACCTCTGGCACAACCCCGGCGAGAGTCGCAGCGGCCGCGAGACCAACGGCCGCGACGACGACCACAACGGGTTCATAGACGACTGGCAGGGGTGGGACTTCGCCGCCGGCGACAACGATCCTCGGGACCTAGAGAGCCATGGCAGCCATGTCGCCGGCATCATCGGCGCGCGCGGCAACAACGGCACCGGCACGACCGGCGTCAACTGGCAGGTGGGGCTGATGGCGCTGCGGGTCGCCGACGCCACCGGGTTGGTGACTGATCGCGCGATCGTGCAGGCGTTCGACTACGCCGCGCGCAACGGCGCCCGCGTGGTGAACGCCAGCTTCGTCAGCTCAGCCGACTCGCCGGTACTCAAGGACGCAATCAGGAGGCATCCGAAGACGCTGTTCGTCGCTGCCGCGGGCAATGGTGGCGACGACGGCATCGGCGACAGCAACGACACCAGCCCTCAGTACCCCTGCAACTACTCGCTCGTGAACCTCGTCTGCGTGGCCGCCAGCGACCAGCTCGACCGGCTGACCGAATTCTCAAACTTCGGCCGCAGCACGGTCGACCTGGCGGCGCCGGGTTCGAGCGTGCTCAGCGCGGTGCCGGCATACGGGCCGCCCGCCTTCAGCGACGGCTTCGAGACCGAGCTGGCGGGCATCTGGACGACCGGTGGCACCAACGACGGCTGGGCGCGGATCACGACCGTCGCCCGCAGCGGCAGCTATTCGCTCAGCGACTCACCCGGAACCACCTACCTCAACGACACCGACAGCTTCGTGCGCACGACCAACCCCGTCAACCTCAGCGGTCAGGTCGGCTGCCAGTTGAGCTATGCGCTCCGGCTGACGACCGAGCCCGCGGTCGACAGGCTCTCGGTCGAGGGCTCGACCGACGGGGGGACCTGGGTTCCGATCAGCGAGAACAGCGGCTCCACGAATGGCCTCTTCCTGGAGCTGACGGATGACCTGACGAGGTTCGACGGTGCCTCGGTGCTCTACATCCGCTTCCGCCTGATCACCAACTCGAGCGTGGTCGCCGACGGCGCGCAGCTCGACGACGTCGCCGTTCGCTGCCTCGGCTCCACCTACACCGGCGCGGAGTTCGTCTACAACGACGGCACCTCGATGGCGGCGCCGCATGTCTCCGGCGTCGCGGCCCTGATCTGGTCTCGCTATCCGACTCTGGGCGTCGAGGCGGTTCGCAAGGCCTTGCTGCGAGGCGTCGATCGGATCTCGGCCCTGTCCGGCAAGCTCGCCGCCGGCGGCAGGCTGAACGCCTACAGGGCGTTGCGCGAGGCCGGCAAGCTGCTGCCGAAGCTGAAGCTCAGCAGCGCCTCTCGCCAGCGAGCAGCGAGAGAGGGAAGGGTGACCGTCTACGCCCGCTGCAAGAGCCGCTGTACGGTGGTGGCGAGCGGCAAGGTGAGCACGTCCCGCGCGTCGCGGACGCACCGGCTCAAAGGGGCGGCCCGCGCGCTCTCTGGCGGCAAGCGCAAGAAGCTCGTGTTGCGGCTGAATCGGCGCACGCGGGCGGCGGTGAAGAAAGATCTGGCGAGGGGCCGGCCCGTCAGCGCCAAGGTCACGGTGACCGCGACCGACCGCCGCGGCAGCACCGCCCGCGCCAAGCGAACGGTCAGGATCCGTCGCTAGCGGCAGATGCCAGCCCCGTGTCCCGGTTGTCTAGAGACGGGCGCGCTGCAGCGCCCGCTCGTCGATCTCGACGCCGAGGCCGGGACCGTCGCTCGGCGTCAGCTGCGGGCCGGACAGCCCCCATTGGCGCGTCGCGATGCCGTTCGTGAACAGATTCGCGGTCGCGAGGCCGTGTGCGAGGCCGGCGTCGGGAAGCACCTGCGCCAGCTGCCCGGCCGCCGCGATCCCGACCGGTCCGTCCAGCGCGCTGGAGAGGTAGACCGGCAACTCGGCCGCGATCGCCATCGCGGCTCGCAGGCCGCCGACTTTCGCGATCTTGACGGTCGCGCAATCGCATGCGCCCGCCATCACCGCGGCGCGCGCGTCCTCGGCGGAGGCGACGCTTTCGTCGGCCGCCACGCGTACGCCGGCCTGCCGCCGCACGGCCGCCATCTGCTCGAGCGTCGCCGCGGGCTGCTCGACCAGCTCGAGGCCGACGTGCTCGAGCTGCTGTAACCGCTCCACCGCCTGCGCCTCGGTCCAGGCGCCGTTGGCGTCGAGCCGCAGCAGGGCGTCGTCGCCGAGCGCCTCGCGAACCGCGCGCACCTGCTCCACGTCGCCCTCCATTCCCACCTTGAGCTTGAAGCTGCGAAAGCCGCGCTCCGCCCAGCTCAGGGCGTCGGCCGCGACGGCCCGTGGCTCACCCGCCACCAGCGTCGCGTTGCACTGCACGGGCTTCGATCGCTCGGCGCCGAGCAGCTCCCATGCCGGCCGGTCGTCGCGTTTGCCGCGCAGGTCGAGCAGCGCGACCTCGATCGCCGCCAGTGACTGCGGCGAGATCCCGAGCGACGCGCAGTCGAGAAGCAGGCCCTCGGAGTTCGCTTCGGCTCCCTCCAGCAGCGGGCGGCAGCGCTCGAGCTGCTCGACGATCTGCGCGAGCGACGCCCCGCCCCGCAGCAGCAGTGGCGCCGCCTCGCCGAGCCCTGCGATGCCGCTGGAATGCAGGCGAACCAGCACCAACTCGCGCTGTTCCAGCCGCCCGCGCGCGGTCACGTACGGCTGCTCGAAGCGGAGCGCGTACGGAACGACCTCTAGACGATCGATTCCAAATTCCCCGCACCCCTGGCTGACGCTGCGCATCATCGCTGGATCTGCGTCCTCGTCCTCGAGCTCGCCAATGCAACCAGCATTGGCTTCGCCCTGCGTCCTTGCCCAGGTCGATTCTCGCGTCCCCAGGGGCACGCGGATTTAGAATCACTCGTCAGCCGCTCGACCTTCACCCGCCCAGCAGCAGCCCGGCCGACAGCAGCAGCGAGAAGACTCCCAGCAGGCGGCCCGTGCCGGCCAGCGCGCCGTTCAGCGACGGGCCGTCGGTGCGCGTGCCCACCGTGCGCAGCAGTGGCGGAACGAGCGGCAGCGACAGCCAGGACAGCAGTATCCAGGCCGGACCCTCGAAAACGGCGACCAGAGCCACGATCGCGTAGGCCAGCAGGATCATCGCAACGAACAGGCGCCTCGCCGGTTCACGCCCGATCCGCACCGCGAGCGTTCGCTTGCCTGCCCGCCGGTCGGTGTCGAGGTCACGGATGTTGTTGACCATCAGGATTCCCGAGGACAGCAGCCCGATCGGCAGCGACAGCTCGAATGCGAGTGCCGTCAGCTCCTCCGTCTGCACGTAGTACGAGCCGACGACCGCGACCACTCCGAAGAACAGGAACACGAACAGCTCCCCGAGGCCCTCGTAGCCGTACGGGCGCGGGCCGCCGGTATAGAGGACGCCCGCGAGGATCGACGCCGCCCCGATCGCCAGCAGCTCCCATCCCACCAGCGCGATCAGGTAGGCGCCGAATGCGATCGCGATCCCGAACGCGAGCCAGGTGGCGACCAGTACCTGCCGCGGCGCGACCAGACCGGAGGCGGTCACCCGCACGGGGCCGAGGCGGTCCTCGGTGTCGGCCCCTCGTCGCGCGTCGGAGTAATCGTTGGAGAGGTTGGTCCCGATCTGGATGAAGATGCTGCCCAGCAGCGCGGCGACGAACGCAAGTGGGCGGAAGACGTCCTCCGACCCGGCCAGCGCGGTTCCGACCAGCACCGGCGAGACGGCGGCCGGCAGCGTGCGCGGTCTCGCCGCCACCAGCCAGAGTCGGAACGGCGCCGGGCCGCCGGAGATCTGGAACCTCTCTTCGGCCACCCGGTCTAGCGGCCCTTCGCGGAACGGGCCACTACGGCCGACGGGGAAAGCGCGAGAAGTCGGGCTTGCGCTTCTCGACGTAGGCGTTGCGGCCCTCCTGGCCCTCCTCCGTCATGTAGAAGAGCATCGTCGCGTCGCCGGCGAACTGCTGCAGGCCGGCGAGACCGTCGGTGTCGGCGTTGAAGGCTCCCTTCATCATCCGCAGCGCGAGCGGCGACAGCGCCAGCATCTCGCTGCACCACTGCACGGTCTCGGCCTCGAGCCGGTCGAGGGGCACGACGGTGTTTACGAGCCCCATGTCGATTGCCTCCTGGGCGTCGTACTGGCGGCACAGCATCCAGATCTCGCGAGCCTTCTTGTGCCCGACGATGCGCGCCAGGTAGCCGGCGCCGTAGCCGCCGTCGAAGCTGCCGACCTTGGGGCCGGTCTGCCCGAAGCGGGCATTGTCGGCGGCGATCGTCAGGTCGCAGACGACGTGCAGCACGTGCCCGCCGCCGATCGCGTAGCCGGCGACCATCGCCACCACCGGCTTGGGCAGCCGCCGGATCTGCACCTGGAGGTCGAGCACGTTGAGGCGGCCGATGCCGCGCTTGGCAACAGCGTCGTCGCCGATGTAGCCGTCGTCGCCGCGAATGCTCTGGTCGCCACCTGAGCAGAACGCTTCCGGTCCCTCCCCGGTGAGGACCACCACGCCGACCTCCACGTCGTCGCGAGCCTGCTCGAAGGCATCCGAAAGCTCAAACAGCGTCTGAGGCCGGAATGCGTTGCGCACCTGCGGGCGATTGATGGTGATCTTGGCGATGCCCTCGGCGTCGCCTGTTCCGGTCTCGTACCGTATGTCCTGGTAGCTGCCGCGAGCGGTCCAACCGAACGCCATCAAGCCTCCTGTGGGTGAACGAACCTTGAAACGCGCAGCAACGATAGCCGGATGACAACCGCCGACTGGCTCTCCCGAACAGCTGCCACCACGCCGGACCGGCCGGCGCTGGTCGCGGGCGAGGAAAGGCTCACGTTCGCCGAGCTCGATGCACGCGCCATGGGCGCGGCCGGAAGGCTGGCGGCGATGGGAGCCGAAAGGGGCGGGCGCGTGGGCCTCGTGATGGAGCCCGGCGCCGGCTACGTCGTGAGCCTGCACGCGCTGATCAAGCTCGGTGCGGTGGCCGTCCCGCTTGACCCTCACCTGACCGAGCCGGAGATCGAGCGCAGGCTCGACCGCGCACAGGCGACGGTGGTTTTGCGCGACGCGGGCGAGCTCGAGCATGCGCGGCCCGTCGCCCATACGCGCGCGGAAGTCTCGCTCGACGACGTCCATTGTGTGATTCACACCTCGGGGACCGGGGGGGAGGCCAAGCCCCTCGAGCTCACCTACGGCAACCAGCTTTGGAGCGCGCTCGGGTCGGCCGCGAGGATCGGCGTCGAACCGCAGGATCGCTGGCTCTGCTGTCTGGGGCTGCACCACGTCGGCGGGCTGGCGATCGTGCTGCGAAGCGTCATCTTCGGCACGGCCGTGGTGCTCGAGCGCTTCGAGGCCACTGCTGTCGCACGACTGATCACGGAAGAACGCATCACCCTCGCCTCGCTCGTCGGGACCACGCTCGCCCGGCTGCTCGACGCGGGCGCCGAGCTGGATCGCCTTCGCTGCGTGCTGCTCGGCGGAGGGCCGGCGGCACCGTCGACCGTCGAGCGCGCGCTCGCCGCAGCGGTTCCGATCGCCCCCACCTACGGGCTCACCGAAGCGGCCTCGCAGGTCACGACGCTGCCTCCGGGCGAAGCGGCCCGGCGGCCCGGCTCGTCCGGCACGCCGATCCTGCCCACCGAGGTGAGGATCGAGGACGGCGTGATCGAGGTGCGCGGGGCAACGGTGGCGCCCGCCGCGCGCGGGCCGGAAGGCTGGCTCCGCACCGGCGACCTCGGTCGCATCGACGAGGACGGGCATCTGCACGTGCTCGGGCGCGCGGACGACGTGATCGTGACCGGCGGCGAGAACGTCTCGCCCGAGCAGGTGGAGCAGGCGCTGCTGGCGCACCCGGGCGTGGCGGATGCCGCCGCGATCGGCGTCGACGACCCCGACTGGCAGCGCGCCGTGGTCGCGGTCGTGGTGCCCGCCGACGGAGCGACGCCCGGCGAGGAGGAGCTGCGCGGCTTCTGCCGCCAGCGCCTGGCGCCGCACCAGGTGCCGAAGCGAATCCGGTTCGCGCGCGAGCTGCCGCGCAACTCGCAGGGAAAGCTGCGCCGCGGAGAGCTGAGCGCCGGCTGATACCCTCGCGCCCGATGGCCGACGCCGCAAAAGACGTCTACTACGAGCAGGACGCCGATCTCTCGAAGCTGGAGGGCAAGACCGTGGCCGTGATCGGCTACGGCTCCCAGGGCCATGCCCACGCGCTCAACCTCAAGGACTCGGGAGTCGACGTCGTCGTAGGCCTGCGGCCGGACTCCGCCAGCCGCCACGAGGCGAAGCAGGCCGGGCTGCGGGTCGCCAACGTCGCGGACGCCGCCAGCGAGGCCGACATCATCATGATCCTGCTGCCCGACGAGAAGCAGGCGGAGGTCTGGGACAGCGAGATCAAGGACGGCGTCGCCCCGGGCAACCTGCTGCTGTTCGCGCACGGCTTCACGATCCACTTCGACCAGATCCAACCCACACCCGGCGTCGACGTCGGCATGATCGCCCCCAAGGGGCCGGGCCATCTGGTGCGCCGCCAGTTCGTGGAGGGCCGCGGCGTGCCCTGCCTGATCGCGGTCCACCACGACTCGACCGGTGGCGCGAAGGACCTGATCCTCGCCTACGCGAAGGGAATCGGCGGCATGCGCACCGGCGTGATCGAGACGACCTTCAAGGACGAGGCCGAGACCGACCTCTTCGGCGAGCAGTCGGTGCTCTGCGGCGGCGCCACGGAGCTGGTGCGCGCCGGGTTCGAGACGCTCGTCGACGCCGGCTACGACCCCCGGCTCGCCTATTTCGAGTGCCTGCACGAGCTGAAGCTGATCGTCGACCTGATGTACGAGAAGGGCATCACCGGCATGCGCGAATCGATCTCCAACACAGCCGAGTACGGCGACCTCACGCGCGGCAACCGCGTCATCGGCCCCGAGGTGCGGGAGTCGATGAAGAAGATCCTGGCCGACATCCAGTCCGGCGATTTCGCCCGTGAGTGGATAGCCGAGAATCGCGCCGGCCAGGAGAACTTCCAGCGCCTGCGCGAGGAGCAGAAGGGCCATCAGATCGAGAAGGTCGGGTCGGCTCTGCGGGGCATGATGCCCTGGATCGACCGCAAGAAGTAACCCGGCCCAGTCCCTGAACGGGAGGCTTTTCTGAGCGAACGCGCGATCCGGCTGAGGGTCAGGGATCCCGGCCTGGAGCGCTCCCGCCTCACGGTCGGCTTTCGCCTGCTGCTGGCGATCCCGCACCTGTTCTGGGTGGCGCTCTGGTTCTCGCTCGCGACGCTGGTGGCGATCGCGAACTGGATCGCGACCCTGATCTCGGGTGCGCCGTCGCCGATGCTGCACCGCTTCCTGAGCGCCTACGTGCGCTACGTGACCCACGTCGTCGCCTACCTGAGCCTGGCGGCGAACCCCTATCCAGGCTTCGCTGGTCGGCCCGGATACCCGATCGACGTCGAGATAGATCCGCCCGCGCGCCAGAACCGCTGGGTCACCGGCTTCCGCCTGCTGCTCGCCATCCCGGCGGTGCTGCTGGCGGATGCGCTCGTCGGCTTCGGCACCAGCGCCGCGGCCGGCAGCAATGTCACCTCCGGCGGAGTGCTCGGCACGGTGGCATTCCTGGGCTGGTTCGCCTCGCTGGCCCGCGGCCGCATGCCGCAGGGGATGCGCGACCTCGCCGCCTACGCGATCGGCTACTCGGCGCAGGTCAACGGCTACCTTCTGCTCTTGACCGACCGCTATCCCAACAGCGACCCGGCAATCTACGACTCGGCCAACGTCTTTCGCGACGACCCGATCCGAGTCCCGGTCGACGACGACCTGCGGCGCTCCCGCCTGACCGTCTTCTTCCGCCTGCTGCTCGCGACCCCGCACTTCGTCTGGTTCCTGCTCTGGACCATCGCGGCGCTGTTCGCAGGGATCGCCAACTGGTTCGCGACGCTGATCAGCGGGCAATCGCCCTCCGCGCTGCACCGGTTCCTGTCGGCATACCTGCGCTACCAGGTCCATCTCTACGCGTTCCTCCAGCTGGTCGCCAATCCGTTCCCGGGATTCGTCGGGAAGCCCGGCAGCTATCCGGTCGACGTCGAGATAGAGGTAGAGCCACCGGGGCGGCAGAACCGGTGGGTGACTGCCTTCCGGGCGCCGCTTTCCATCCCCGCGTTCCTGATCGCGAGCGCGCTGACCACCAGCGCCTACGTGGCCGCGATGCTCGGCTGGTTCTACGCGCTCGTGCGCGGTCGCGTTCCGAAGGGGCTTCGCAACCTCGGCGCGATGGAGCTTCGCTACTACGCCCAGACAGCGGGCTACTTCTATCTGCTGACCGACCGCTATCCGTATAGCGGTCCGTCGTCAGGCTGGCAGCTGCGGCTGAACCCGGCTCCACCGCCGGGCGCTCCGCAATCCGCGTATCCGGCCTGACGGTCTGAAGCGCTGATCCGGCGGCTTCAGTGGATCGTGCCGGCCGTCGCGCTGGCCGCCGCATTCGTGGCCGCGCTGACCTGGCCGACCGACGTGCCGAGCCAGCTCGGCACACCTGAGCTGGACCCTCATGCCTTCTTCAGCGGCTCACAGATCGCGCGCGCGGGCGACTACGCGGCCTTCACCAGCGTCAACCAGGTCCTGTCCGCCCTCGTGTTGGTGGCGGTGCTCGTGGTCTATGCGCGAAGGGGCACCCGCTTCATGCGCGAGTCGGCGGCCGGCAGGATCGGGACCGGGATGCTGCTGGCGATGCTTGGCCTGGCGTTGGTCTGGCTGGCGGAGCTTCCCTTCGGCCTCGCCCAGCTTTGGTGGGGCCGCCGCTACGGCGTCGCCGACCTCGGCTACCTGGAGTGGGTGGTGAGCAGCTGGTTCGCCCTCAGCGGCGTCTTCATCGGCGTCTGCCTCACCGTGTTGATCGTGATGGCAATCGCGGCGGTTGCGCGACAGCAATGGTGGCTGCTTGCGGTCCCGGCCTTCGCGGCGATCGGGCTGCTGGTGGCATTTGTCTCCCCCTACCTGGTGCCGAACGTCGAGCCGCTTCGCGACAAGCGCATTGCCGCCGACGCCCGGCGCCTGGAGCGTCAGCAGGGACTGCCCCGAATCGACGTCGAGGTGCAGCGGGCGAAGCAGCACACGACCGAGATCAACGCCGCCTCCGCCGGTTTCGGGCCGACGCGGCGCGTGATCCTCTGGGACACGCTGCTGGAGGCGCTCGACCGCAGGCAGGTGCGATTCGTGCTGGCGCATGAGCTCGGCCACCAGTCGCGTGACCACATCCTGAAGACGATCGGCTGGAGCATCCTGCTCGCGGTGCCGTCGGCCTTCCTGGTGGCTGTCGCCACGCGCCGCCGGGGCGGCATCTACCGGCCGGAGGCGATACCGCTGGCGCTGCTGGTGTTCGTGGTGCTCACGATCGCCTCGACGCCGGTCCAGAACTCGCTCTCGCGCCGGTTCGAGGCCGAGGCCGACTGGGTCGCGCTCGAGACCACGCGCGACCCCGCCGCCGCGCGCGGAGCGTTGGTGAAATTGGGCGATGCCAGCCTCGAGGACCCCGATCCGCCGTCCTGGGCGCAGCTGTTTTTCGGCACCCATCCGTCCGTCATGGACCGGCTCGAGATGGTGGAGGCCTGGCGGCGCGAGTCAGGATGGCGCCGGCGGACCCGTCCGCTGGCAGCCGGAGGCCCGATGGACTAGATCCGTTGGACGGTTACGTTCCCAAATTCGTCCACAGCAATGGTCTGTCGTTTCTCTCCGCCAAAGACGGTCAAAGGCAGCCAAACGAAGAGCCACCACAAGCCGAGGGTGACGAAGCCGATGAAGAAATGCAGGAGGTGATTTGGCCGCCGACCCTGAACCATTACTGCCTGAAAATCGCTCTGAGATTCCACTCGAGCACCTTGGGCTACCGACGTCTGGATGGATCGAGCTAATAGGTCTTTTCTTTCGTCCGCGGTCTTTCGGGTCACCTGCGACGGTGGGGCGGGGGGTGGCGGCGCCGGTTGCAGGTCCTTGTCGGGACTGCTGGGCGTCTCCGGCGAGAGCGTTTCGCCGGCGCCGGCAGGTGGACTTGGCTGGGGTGAAGGGGTGTTCGGGACGATCCCCTCTTCTCGGCTGCTGGGCGTCGCGGATGGTGACAGGTCCTCGGCGCGTCGACTCTCTTCTTCCATAAGCGTTCTCCCTGTGGGCTGCTGTGATTGGGCGGGGTGAGCCTAACGAGTAACTGCAGGCCAGACCAAATCGGTAGGCCGTCAGTCAGCGGTGTGCTCTGTCCAACGGTCACCGTTCCAGTAGCGCAGTCGCGACTCTCCCGTAGGGTCTGGGTACCAGTCTGGCGGCGGCAGGGAGGAAGCGGAGGTCAACGGAGGCGTGGGAGGAAGAGTCGTCGCCGTCACCTGGGACCGTGAACGGATTGCGATATGACCCTCTTCCCAGACTTTGTTCAGCTGAATCTGAAGGTAAGCGGCGAAAAACGGCGTTAGAAGGGAAGCTAAAAGTGCGAACCAGCCGTTGAGTCGATCCAGCCGACCAGCCACCCCCTGAGCTAGATGAATCCGTCTGCATGTTTGGTATCCGGAAACGATGGCGGGAATCAAGACGAGGCTACCCAGCGTTACTGCGACCACTGAAGTGGCTGGGCTATCTCCGAGATCTTTCTGTTGAGCGATACCGAGATCTCGCATCTCCCGGTTGATGAGGTACCACCAAAAAAAGGCGTAGACGCCAAGAGTGACCAAACTTAAGGCTCCGACCAGCACTGGATCGCGAATCCTCGCCGTTGCATGGCTGTTTCTAATCTGGACTAGTTCGGTCACCAGCACCCCCTCGTATCTGACGAATCATCGGGAGGCTAGTCGCAGGCTGTAAAGATGGCCAGCCCCGACCTCTTCGCTATCCTCGACGGCCTCGGCTCCGGCCGGGCGGACTGCTGTCACCACCTTTCTCTGCCCCTTTCCTCCACCCTTTCGGAGCCGACATGAACGTCTTCAGCAAGGACTACCTGATGACCGCGGGGCCGACCCCGCTGCCTCCCCAGGTCTCGCAGGTGATGGCGGAGCCGATCCTCTACCACCGCGCCCCCGCCTTCATCGAGATCTACGAGCGCGTGCTGACGGGTCTGAAGACGGTCTTCCAGACCGAGAGCGAGGTGCTCACGTTCGCGGCCTCCGGCACCGGGGCGATGGAATCCGCGGTGGCGAACCTGGTCGCGCCTGGCGACCGCGTGCTGGCGGTTTCCTGCGGCAAGTTCGGAGAGCGCTGGGCCGAGCTGAGCGAGGCCTACGGCGCCGACCTGCACCACCACCAGGTGGAGTGGGGCCGGCGGATCGAGCCGGAGGACCTGGAGCAGGCGCTGGCGGCAGCCGGCGACGTGAGGGTGGTGTTCACGACCCATTCGGAGACATCGACCGGCGTTCTCAACGACGTCGCCGCGTTGGCCGATATCGCGCACCGGCACGGAGCGCTGATCGGCATCGACGCAGTCTCGGCACTGGGGGTCGTGGATCTACAGACCGACGCCTGGGAGCTGGACGTCGTCGCCTCCGGATCGCAGAAGGCGCTCATGTGCCCGCCGGGCCTTGCCTTTGCCACCGTGTCGGACCGGGCGCACGAGGCGGCGCGCGAGGCGCGCGCGCGTGGAGCCCGCAGCTACTACTTCGATTGGGAGAAGACGCTCAAGGGCCAGCGCAAGCGACCCGCGGACAGCCCCTTCACACCTGCCGTGACGCTCTTCCGCGCGCTCGACGTGGCGCTCTCGATGATCGAGCGGGAGACTCTGCCGGGTGTGTTCGAGCGGCACGCCGTGCTAGCCCGCGCGGCTCGTGAGGCGGTCAAGGCGATGGGCCTCGAGCTGTTCGGTCCCGAGGACGAGAACGCCAACGTCGTCACGGCCGTGCGTGTTCCGGACGGCGTCGACGGCACCGCGGTGCCGAAGCTGATGCGCGACCGCTTCCGTGTCACGGTCGCCGGCGGCCAGGCTGACCTCAAGGGCAAGATCGTGCGCGTGGCCCACTGCGGCTACTACGGAGCCTTCGACATCATCAGCACCGTCGCGGCGCTCGAGATGGCATTCCGCGAGCTGGGGGCCGAGATCTCCCTCGGCGCCGGGGTCGCAGCCGCCGAGCAGGTCTTCCTCGAGGCCGGCGTCCCGACCGCGCAACCGGTCGGATAGCGGCGTGCCGGGCTCCAACAACCACAGGGTCCTCGTAAAGGAGAAGATCGCCGACGCCGGCGTCGAGCTGCTGCAGGAGCATTTCGATGTCGACGTGCTGACCGACATGAGCGACGAGGAGCTCGCCGGGGCGATCGCGGGCTACGAGGGCATCGTGATCCGCTCGGCCACCAAGCTGACGTCCGACCTGATCGGCCGCGCGGAGCGGCTGCGCGTGATCGGGCGAGCCGGCATCGGCGTCGACAACGTCGACGTTTCGGCGGCCACCAAGCGCGGCATCATCGTCGCCAATGCGCCGGAGTCCAACATCGTCACCGCCGCCGAGCACACGATGGCGATGATGCTCGCTCAGGCGCGCAACATCCCGCAGGCCCACTCGTCGCTGAAGGCGGGCAAGTGGGAGCGCAGCAAGTTCGGCGGGGTGGAGGTGTACGAGAAGACGCTCGGAATCGTCGGCTTCGGTCGCATCGGCCAGCTCGTGGCGCAGCGAGCGAAGGGATTCGCGATGGAGGTGATCGCCTACGACCCTTACGTGTCAACCGAGCGCTTCCGCGAGCTGGGCGTCGATCACGCTGCCGATGTGGCAGATGTCTACAGGCGCGCCGACATCATCACCATCCACCTGCCCAAGACCCCTGAGACGCAAAACTTCGTCAACGCGGAGGCATTCGCGCAGATGAAGGACGGGGTGCGGATCGTCAACTGCGCACGCGGCGAGCTGCTCGACCTCGAGGCACTTCAGCAGGCTCTGGACTCGGGCCGAGTCGCCGGCGCCGGACTCGACGTCTTTCCCGACGAGCCGATGACCGAGCACCCGATCTTCGCCTACGACAGCGTCGTGGTCACACCGCACCTTGCCGCCTCTACCACGGAGGCGCAGGATCGGGCCGGTGTCGTGACCGCCGAGCAGGTGGTGGCGGCGCTGACGGGGGGTCTGGTGACGAACGCGGTAAACATCCCGACGGTTCACAGCGAGGACCTGGCCGTGCTCGAGCCCTACATGCCGCTGGCGTCGCAGCTCGGGGGGCTGGCGATGTCGCTTGGCCGGGGCTCCTCGGTCGACGCCATCGAGATCTCATACCAGGGGCAGATCGCCGGCCACGACACGAGGCTGGTCACGCTCTCGGTCCTGAACGGAGCGCTGGCGGGCCGGATCGAGGAGAACGTGAACCTCGTCAACGCCTCGTCGATCGCCGACGAGCGCGGCATCAACGTGGTCGAGCGCAGGGAGCAGGAGTCGCGCGACTACGCCAACCTGCTGCGCGTCGCGGTCGTGACGGAGGGACAGCGCTTCGAGGTCGCCGGCACCACCTTCGGCCCAAGGCACGTCCCCCATCTGGTCGGCGCGTACGGACAGAGCTTCAACATCGAGCTGCTGCCGCACATGGCGATCTTTCGCTACTCGGACGTCCCGGGCATGATCGGCAAGGTCGGAACGGTGTTCGGCGAGCACGGCCTCAACATCGCCTCCACCGCGGTCGGGCGCGAGCCCGACCAGGATCCCGATCAGCCGGTGGGCGGTGGCAGCGGCCGCCTCGCCGTGATGGTCGTGACCAGCGACACGCCGGTGACCGACGACGTGATCGACAGCATCGTGTCCATCGACGGTTTTCAGAGCGGCCGCGCCGTCAGCATCTAGCTGCAGACGACTGCTCCGCACGCGCCGTGGGACCAATCATCTAAATGGCCAGGGTCGTAGCGCTCGCGCCCGACCTCTTCTTCGCCTCGAAGATCGAGGCCACGCTGACCGCGGCCGGGCACGAGGTGTCGATGCACTCCTCGCCGCCGCTGCCCGAGGAGGGCGAGGTCGTGATCGTGGACCTCGATCACGTGGACCCATCGGTGCCGCTGCCGGCCGCCCCGAAGCTCGGCTTCTACTCCCACACCGATGTCGACACCCGCGCAAGGGCGGAGGAGCTCGGCTTCGACCTCGTGGTCCCGCGCTCGCGCATGGCACGCGAGATGCCGGCACTGGTCGAGCAGCTCGCCGCTCGCCCAGAGTGACTGAGGCTGCGACCACGGCACGCACGGCCGTGGCATCAATCATCTAGGGTCAGCGCGATGCGCGCTGTCGTTCTCGTAAAGCACGGCCCTCCCGAGGAGGCTCTCGAGCTACGCGAGTGGCCCGAGCCCGTGCCGGGGGACGGCGAGGTGCTGATCGACGTCGCCGCTGCGGGCATCAACTTCGCCGACATAGTCGCCCGCGTCGGCCTTTACCCGGACGCGCCCAAGCCGCCGTGCGTGATGGGGTACGAGGTGGCCGGCACCGTCGCCGCGCTCGGGCCCGGGGTGAACGGCTTCGAGCCCGGCCGGCGTGTGCTCGCGGCCACCCGCTTCAACGGCTTCGCCGAGCGCGCCGTCGCGGATACGCGCAACGTGTTGCCGCTGCAGGACGGGATGAGCTTCGAGCAGGGCGCCTCGGTGCCGGTCGTGTATGGAACGGCGTACGCGGCGATCGAGCTGATGGCCTCGGTGCGCACGGGGGAGACCGTGTTGGTGCAGGCCGCCGCCGGTGGGGTTGGGATCGCGGCGCTGCAACTGCTGCGCGCCCGGGGGGCGGAGGTGATCGGCACCGCCTCGGCATCCAAGCACGACGCCATCCGGCAGCAGGGCGCCGCGCACGCGATCGACTACCGGACACAGGACGTGAAGCAGGCGGTCGATCGCATCACCGGCGGGCAGGGAGTCGACGTCGTGCTGGACTCGCTGGGTGAGTTCCGGCGCAGCTTCTCGATGCTGCGCCCCGGCGGGCGGTTGATCGCCTACGGCGCTTCCAACATCGTCACCGGTGACCGGCGCAACATCATGAAGGCGATCCGGGAGGTCGCCACGATGCCACGCTTCAACGCGCTCAAGCTGATGAACGAGAACAAGGCCGTGATGGGATTGAACCTGCTGCACTGGTGGGATCAGCGCGGCTCCCTGGAGGAGTTCATCAACCCGCTCGTGAGCATGATGGAGCAGGGGGTCGTGGACCCCGTGGTCGCCGCCACCTTTCCCTTCTCTCGCGCCGCCGACGCTCACCGCTTCATCCAGGAGCGCAGGAACATCGGCAAGGTCCTCTTGGTCCCCGATAAAGCCACTGCCCTGTAGTACGATCTTTGGTCTGATGACGTCGAGCGTCGGCACCCCCGCAGGTACGAGCTTCTCGCTCGCTCGGGTGTTCGCGCCCACAGAGCTCCCGACTTTTGCGCCTAAGCAAAAGTCGGCCGTTCTCCTGCTCCTCCCCCCTCGGGGGGAATAGCCGCAAGGCCGGCGGGTCCGAACCCGCGAACGCAACGGGAACAGACGGCAAACAGGAGAAGGAGTAAGTCATGACCTCATCCAGCCCCTCCGAGGGGCGTAGCCCTAACGGCACCAAGGCCGAGCACGTATACATCTTCGACACGACCCTGCGAGACGGCGAGCAGTCGCCCGGCATCTCGCTCAACACCCAGGAGAAGCTCGAGATCGCGCATCAGCTCGCGCGGCTGGGCGTTGACATCATCGAGGCCGGATTCCCGATCACCTCGCCCGGCGACTTCCAGGCCGTGACCGCGATCGCGAAGGCCGTCGAGGGCCCGGTCATCTGTGGCCTCGCGCGCACCTCGGCGCAGGACATCGACGCCGCCTGGAACGCGATCAAGCATTCCGAGCGCCCGCGCATCCACACCTTCATCGCGACGTCAGACATCCACATCGAGCGCAAGCTCCAGACCACGCGCGAGGACGTGGTCGGGCAGGCAAAGGCGGCGGTCGCACACGCCAAGCAGTACTGCGACGACGTCGAGTTCTCTCCCGAGGACGGGAGCCGCTCCGACGTCGAGTTCATGGCCGAGGTCGTCAAGACCGCGATCGACGAGGGCGCGACCACGATCAACATCCCGGACACCGTCGGCTACACGATGCCGCACGAGTACGCGGAGATCTTCCGCCGGCTCTACGAGCTGGTCCCCGAGCTTGCCGACGTCGTTGTCTCGGTGCACTGTCACGACGACCTGGGCCTTGCGGTCGCCAACTCGTTCGCCGGCCTGACCGCGGGCGCTCGCCAGGTGGAGTGCGCCGTGAACGGCATCGGCGAGCGTGCCGGCAACGCCGCCCTCGAGGAGATAGTGATGCTGCTTCGAACCCGTCGCTCCAGCGTCGGCCTCGACACCGGCATCGTCACGCGCGAGATCGCGCGCACCAGCCGCATGGTGTCGCGCCTCACCGGCTATGCGGTGCAGCCGAACAAGGCGGTGGTCGGGCGCAACGCCTTTGCCCACGAGGCGGGCATCCACCAGGACGGCGTGCTCAAGGACCGCACGACATACGAGATCATGGACGCGACGACGATCGGTCTCCAGACCAACCAGCTGGTGCTCGGCAAGCACTCCGGCCGGCACGCGCTCAAGAACGCGCTCGAGGAGATGGGCATCCGTGTCGACGGACAGGCACTCAACACCGCCTTCAAGAGGTTCAAGGAGATCGCCGACAAGAAGAAGACTGTCAGCGCCCTCGACCTGGAGGCGATCGTCTCCGACGAGATCCGGGAGCAGGCCGAGGCCTACAACCTGGCCTCGTTCGAGCTGCACGACTCCTCCGGCGCGCCGCCGACGGCGAGAGTGGCCGTGACGACGCCCGAGGGCGGGACGGTCACCGGCGAGGGCACCGGGGACGGCGCGGTCGACGCGCTGCTGCAGGCGATAAACGCCGCCACCGGCAAGCCCGGAATCCTGAAGGAGTACCACGTGGCGGCGGTCACGCCCGACACCGACGCGCTCGGCGAGGTGTCGCTGCTGATCGAGCTCGAGGGCACGCTGGCCTCCGGTCAGGGGGTGTCGACTGACACGCTCGAGGCATCCGCACGCGCATACCTGCGGGCGATCTCGAACGCCGTCGCTGGCTTTACAGCGGCCGGCTCCGAGCCGGCCGTGGCGGAGCGGTCGGATTCCTGACGGGCTGCCAGACCGGGACGCGAGCAGCTTCAGCTGGCAGGACGGCGAGCGGCTGATCCGCTTCGGCGACGATGCGCTCGCCGAAGCGCCGGGGTTGCTCGACGAGCGAGGGTTCGACCGCTATGCGCTGCTGACGACCGAGCGGGCGCTGGCCATGATGCCGGCGCTGGAAGAGGGCGCCGACCGCGTCCTCGACGTGCCGCCGGGGCCCGTGCCGGAGGCGGCCGCCGCTGTGCGCGGCGACGTCGGCGGCCGGCCCCTGGTCGCCCTCGGCGGCGGCCGCGTGATCGACGCCGCTAAGGCGATCGCCGGCGCCGACGGGCTTGGCGCGGCGGCGGTGCCGACGACGCTCTCGGGAGCCGAGATGACGCCCTTTCACCGCATGCCGGCAGGCGTCGCCGACTTCCGCTTCGTGCGGCCCTCGCTCGTGATCGCCGCGCCGTCGCTGATGGCGTCCGCGCCTCGGCCCGATCTGGTGGCAAGCGCGATCAACGCCCTCGCGCATGCGATCGAGGCGCTCTACACGCCGATGGCCGACCCGGTTTCCGAGCAGGCGGCGTTGGGCGCGATCGAAGAAATAGCGCTTGCGCTTCGAAATCAGCCTGTAGATCGCACCGGCATCTCGCGGGGAGCGCTGTTCGCCGGCTACGCCAGTGGCGTCGCGGGCTTCGCGGTGCACCACGCCGTCTGCCAGACGATCGTTCGCCTGGCGGGCAGCCCGCATGCGCGGACCAACGCCGTCATGTTGCCGCACTTCATGCGCATGATGGAGCGCAGGGAGCCGGGCGCGATCACCGACGTCTCGACCGCGATCGGTGTCGAGTCCGATCCGCCCGCCGCGGCGCAGGCGATCTCGGAGCTGTCGGCGCAGACCGGCGTCACGCGTCTGTCCGAGCTGGGCGTGCAGCCGTCGGCGATCGACGACATCGTCGCCGCATCCCTGGCGCATCCGGCGATCGGCAACACGCCCGACCCGCCGAACGCGACCGAGCTTCGAGCAGTGCTCGAAGCCGCCCTCTAGGGCTCTAGATGATTGATTCCACGATCCACGCACGCACGGATGACGAGGCATCCCGGCGCTGGATCGGCGTCCTCAAGCTCGCCGATGCAACCAGCATGGGCTTCGCGCTCGTCCTTGCCGAGCTTGATCTGCCTCGTCCCCGCACGCACGGGGCCGCGGAATCAATCATCTAGTGGGGCGGCCCAGCACGGCGCGGGTCTATTACGACCGGGATTGCGGCTTCTGCCGCTGGACACTGGCCTGGGTGCTGCGTCTCGACCGCGCCCATGCGCTCGAGGCGCTGCCGATCCAGAGTGCGGAGGGCGATCGCGACCTCGGCGACCTGGGAGCGGCCAGGATGGAGTCCTGGCATCTGATTCGCGACGGTGAGCGCTTCAGCGGCGGCGTGGCGCTTGCGCCCCTGCTGGAAGTGTTGCCGCCGCTGCGCTTCCTGGCCGCGGCGGCGCGCAGGGCCGAGTTCCTGTCGGGGCCGGCCTACCGCTGGGTTGCGGCGCATCGCAGCGGCCTCTCCCATCTTGTTCCGGCGCGCAGCAAGGCGCGGGCCGACGCCTACCTGCGCACCCGCACATGACCGTGGCGGCCGGGATTGGGAGGCGGGTCGTGTCGGCGGTTGCGGTCATCAGGGTGCTCCTCTAGGTTCAAGCCGTGGCGATTCTGTCGAGCGAAGTGACCGCCTATCTGCGCGACCTCCAACCATCGACCGATGGAGTGCTGCGGGAGATCGAGGAGGCGGCGGAAGGAGAGATGCCGACCCTGCCCTGGGCGACCGCGCGGTTCATTGCGGGGCTCGTGCGCGCGATCGACCCGCCGCGCATCCTCGAGATCGGGACGGGCTTCGGCTACACGACGTTGCAGATGGCCGAAGCCGGGACGGGCCAGGTGACCACGGTGGAGAATCACCCCGGCCGTGCCGCGAAGGCGCGAGAGTTCCTGGCCGGGAAGGCGGAGGTCCTGGAGGGCGAGTTCCGCCAGCTTCGACTCGACGGCCCCTTCGACCTCGTCCTCATCGACGTCAACCGTGTCGACTCGTTGACGTTCCTGAACCTGGTCCCCTTCGCGCCCCGGGCCGTGGTGCTGGTGCCCGCAACGCTGATCTGGGGACTGGTCGCCAAGGAGTCGGACAGCATCTGGCGCTCGGAGGTGGAGACCATCCTGGTCGCCACCCAGCAGATGATCAACGCGAAGCTTCTGGACTCCGAGCAGTGGTCCGGGGTCGTGCTGCCGGTCGGCGGCGGATTGACGTTCGCGGTCAGAGCCCCGAGAGCAGACAACCGTATGTGATAACGTACGCGCCCGTGACGGCCGTAGCCACCCAGCCCTCTGTCGCAGGAGCCCGCATCAGGGCCCTGCGCGACGCGATGGGGATGTCGCTGCGCGATCTGGCCGAACGCTGCGGCGTGTCCGCCCCGATGCTGTCGCAGGTGGAGCGCGGCGAGACCAGCCCGACGCTGGTCGTGGCGAGCCGCATCGCCTCGGGTCTCGAGCTGTCGCTGTCCCAGCTGTTGCGCCTGGACGAGGGCGATGGTGTCGTGGTCGTGCGCAACGGCGAGCGCCTATTCGGCGGCCACGCGGACGGCCACCGCTACGAGGTGCTGACGCCGGCTCTGCCGGGCCAGCGCGCCGAGATCTCCGAGCACAAGCTCGCCGCCGGCGCCGCCACGGGCGGCCCGGATGACCCCCCTATCCACGAGCCGGGCAGCCGCGAGACCGCCGTCGTTACTGCAGGGCGGGTTCGTCTCATCTGCGACGGCGTCGCGCATGAGCTGGAGCGGGGCGATGCGGTCACATTCGACGCCGATCTGCCGCACCACTTCGAAAACCCGGGCCGCAAGGAGAGCAGCTTCCTGTCGGTGATAGCAGCAGGTCTGAGGAGGTCGTGATGGCGAAGACTATGTTCGACAAGATCTGGGAGGCGCACGAGGTAGAGCCGCCCGGGCAGGAGGGAGGCGCCTCGCTTCTGTACATCGATCTCCACCTCGTGCACGAGGTCACCTCGGCCCAGGCCTTCGAGGGGCTGCGGCTGGCCGGCCGCAAGGTTCGTCGTCCCGACCGCACGCTCGCGACCGTCGACCACAACGTGCCCACCGATCCGCTCGAGCGGACAGGGCTGGATGCGATCAAAGACCAACTGTCGCGGCGTCAGGTCGAGGCGCTCGAGCACAACTGCGCCGAGTTCGGCGTGCCCATCTACGGCATGAGCAGCGAGCGCCAGGGAATCGTCCACGTGATCGGCCCTGAGCTGGGCATCACGCAGCCGGGAATCACGATCGCCTGCGGGGACTCGCACACCGCGACGCACGGCGCGCTCGGCTCGCTGGCGATGCCGATCGGAACCTCCGAGATCGAGCACGTGCTGGCCACCCAATGCCTGCTGCAGCGGCGGCCGAAGACGATGCGCATCACGTTCGAGGGCGAGCCCGCCTTCGGCGTCACTCCGAAGGACATGATCCTGGGGACGATCGGCCAGATCAGCGCCGCCGGCGCGATCGGGCACGCGATCGAGTACGCGGGCCCCGCGATCGAGCGGCTCTCGATCGAGGGCCGCATGACGATCTGCAACATGTCGATCGAGGCGGGCGGCCGTGCCGGCACGATCGCTCCCGACGACACCACCTTCACCTATCTCGAGGGCCGGCCTGGCGTGCCGAAGGACTTCGATGACGCCGTCGAGCGCTGGCGCTCGCTGCACAGCGATGCCGGCGCGCGCTTCGACACCGAGATCAGGGTCGACACCGCGAAGCTCAGCCCGCAGGTCACCTGGGGTACGAACCCGGGTCAGGTGGTCGCCGTCTCGGGGGCCGTCCCGGATCCGTCGCAGCTGGAGGGCCCCGCAGACAGGGAGGCCGCCGAGCGAGCGCTGGCCTATATGGCGCTCGAGCCGGGCACCGCGATCCTGGACATCCGGCTCGACCGCGTCTTCATCGGCTCCTGCACCAACTCACGCATCGAGGACCTGCGCGCGGCCGCGGCCGTGATCAATGGCCGCAAGGTCGCGGGCAGCGTTCACGCGATGGTCGTGCCCGGCTCGCAGCAGGTGAAGGCGCAGGCGGAGCGGGAGGGACTCGACCAGGCATTCCGGCAGGCAGGCTTCGACTGGCGCGAGGCGGGCTGCTCGATGTGCCTTGGGATGAACCCCGACACCCTGCAGCCCGGCGAGCGCTGCGCTTCGACCTCGAACCGCAACTTCGAGGGCCGTCAGGGCAGGGGCGGCCGGACGCATCTGGTCAGCCCCGAGATGGCGGCGGCAGCGGCGATCGAGGGCCGGTTCGTGGACATCAGGGAGTGGGGAGGCGGCCGATGAGCGCTGAAGGCACCACGGCGAAGGCCGCGGCCGGGGCTGCGGCGCGAAGGCGCTCACCCGGGGCGGCCTGGCAGAAGCCCGACCTCGCCGCGGCCTTCCTCGACGAGTACCGGAAGCTGATCCCCGCGCTCGACATCCAGGAGCGCCTGATCTCGACTCTGCTCACGCGCGAGGGCCGTGCCATCGACCGCTTCCTCGACCTCGGGGCAGGCGCGGGAGCGTTCACACGGCTGGTGATGGAGGCGCACCCCGACTCGACGGGAGTGCTGCTCGATTTCTCCGAGCCGATGATCGTCGCCGCGGAGCAGCGGCTGGCCGGCACGCGCAGCCGCTGGGAGTACGTGCGCGGCGACCTCTCCGCTCCGGCCTGGCGCGACGCGCTGCCCGCGGGAGAGCGCTACGACGCGATCGTCTCAGGCTTCTGCATCCACCACCTGCCCGACGAGCGCAAGCGGTCCCTTTACGAAGAGGTGCTGGAGCTGCTGCAGCCGGGCGGCATCTTCCTCAACTGGGAGCACGTCGCCGCGGAGGGCATGGCCGAAGGAATGTTCGAGGAGTTCATGATCGAGCGTCTTGTCGAGGCCGAGCAGCAGCGCGAGAGCGCGAGGCCGGCGGAGGAGGTGGCGCGCGCCTATCGCGAGCGCGAAGCCGCCGACGACGACATCCTGACCGACTCTTTGACGCAGTGCGGCTGGCTGCGAGAAGCGGGCTTCGAGCGCGTCGAGCTCTTCTTCCAGCTTCCGGAGCTGGCGCTGTTCGGCGGCGCAAGGCCAGGCGGCAACGGACGAGGAGGAGGCTGATGAATCCGGTACGAACCATCGAGGGCAGGGTGGAGGTCGTCGACCGCGCCGACGTCGATACCGACCAGATCATCCCGAAGCAGTTCCTGAAGCGAATCGAGCGCACCGGCTTCGGCGAGTTCCTCTTCCACGACTGGCGCCGCGAGGGCCTGGAGCTGGAGTCCGGCTGCCCGATCCTCGTTGCCGGGCGCAACTTCGGCTGCGGCTCGTCACGCGAGCACGCCGTCTGGGCGATCGAGGACTTCGGCTTCAAGGCCGTCGTCGCTCCCAGCTTCGCGGACATCTTCTATGAGAACTGCACCAAGATCGGCCTGCTGCCGGTGACCCTGCCCGAGGACGACGTCAGGGCGCTGATGCGGTCCGAGCGGGCCACGATCGACCTCGAGCGGCAGCTTGTCGCCTTCGATGGTCGTGAGGTCGCCTTCGAGATCAATGCCGAGATTCGCGAGCGGCTGCTGAAAGGCCAGGACGAGATCGCGCTGTCGCTCGAGCACCAGGCGCAGATCGAGCAGTTCGAGCGTGGGCACGACAGCGTCGGCTCCCTCACCACGTCGCTATAGTCGCGCCGTGGCATCGATCATCTGATGGGCGACCCGACCAGACCCACCCGCCCCCTCGGCCAGCCCGAGCCGCCGCCCGGCGGCAGAGTCGTGCGCGAGCGCGAGACGGTCGTCGGGGTGGACCCTGTGCTGGAGGAGCTGCGCCGCGTCCGCTTCTGGAGCTACTTCGCCTCCGCTGTCGGCATCGCTGCGTCGATCCTCGCGGTAATCGCTCTCGTCGTGGCGCTCGGGAACAACAACAACGACAACAGCAACAACAACGCCGCCTCGCGCACGGAGGTCGCCGCTCTCCGCAGTGACGTCAGCGCCGCGAAGGCGGACGCCGCCCGTGCGCGCTCGACCGCCCAGGACACCTCAGACAAGCTCGGCTCGCTCACGAATCGAGTCCAGAAGCTGGAGAAGGCGTCGACGGACCAGGCCACCCTCGCGGACGACGTCTCCCAGATCAAGCAGGACCTGACCGACCTCAGCGACCGCGTGGACCAGGTCGAGAAGGCTCAGGAACAAGCGGCGTCCGGCGGCCCCTGAGCGGGCCGGGCGCACAGCGAAGCTACGACGTCGTAGCGCTGCCCGGCGATGGGATCGGGCCGGAGGTGATGGCGTCGGCGCGCCGTCTTCTGGACGCGGTCGGCGAGACCGCTCCCATCAGCTTCGACGTCACGGAGCTGCCCGTCGGGGGCCGCTCTATCGACGAGCACGGACTGCCGCTGCTACCCGAGGTACTCGATCGCTGTGCCAGCTCCGACGCGGTGTTGCTGGGGGCCGTGGGCGGGCCGAAATGGGACACCACCGACCCCGATGCTCCGCGACCGGAGCAGGGCCTGCTGGGACTGCGCAAGGGCCTCGGCCTGTTCGCCAACCTGCGCCCGGTACGGGTGAGCCCCGCGCTGGCCGGCGCCAGTCCGCTGCGCGAGGAGCTGGTGCGCGGCGCCGACATGATCATCGTGCGCGAGCTGACCGGCGGCATCTACTTCGGCGACCGCGGCCGGCGCGACGGCGTCGCACACGACACCTGTGTCTACTCGAGGGAGGAGATAGAGAGAATCGCCCGGCTGGCGTTCGAGATCGCGTCCACGCCGTCGCGGCGGGGCAAGGTGACGTCGGTCGACAAGGCCAACATCCTCGAGACGTCGCGCCTCTGGCGCGAGACCGTGGAGCAGGTCGCCGGCCGCCACGGCGATGTCACGCTCGAGCACATGCTGGTCGACAACGCCGCCATGCAGCTATTGGCACGGCCCGCCGACTTCGACGTCCTGCTGACGGAGAACATGTTCGGCGACATCCTCTCGGACGAGGCGGCGATGGTGGCGGGCTCTATCGGGTTGCTCGCCTCGGCCAGCCTCGGCGCCGGAGGGCCGGGCCTGTTCGAGCCGGTGCACGGCTCGGCGCCCGACATCGCCGGCCGCGGCCTCGCCAACCCGCTGGCCATGTTCGGCTCCGTGGCACTGATGTTGCGCCACTCGCTCTCGATGGAGGATGAGGCGGCCGCTGTAGAATCGGCTATCGACCGTGTGCTGGATCGGGGGCTCAGGACCGCCGATCTCTTGCCCGGCAAGCCTGGGGACCACGAGACGGAGGTCGATACCGACGCCATGACTGCGGCGGTGCTCGGCGAACTGAAGGGGCGAGGATGAACGAGGCAGACAAGATCTGGATGAATGGAGAGGTGGTTCCCTGGCAGGAGGCCAAGGTCCACGTCCTCAGCCACGCGCTCCACTACGGGTCCGGAGTGTTCGAGGGCATCCGCGCCTACGAGACCGAGCAGGGCACCGCCGTCTTCCGCTTCCGCGACCACCTCGAGCGGCTGCGCCTGTCCGCCGAGCTCTACTACATGGAGCTCCCGTACACGCTCGAGAAGCTGCGCGAGGCGACTCACGACCTGATCGCGGTCAACAAGCTCAGCAGCTGTTACATCCGCCCGCTGGTCTTCCGCGGCTACGGCGAGATGGGCCTGTTCCCGCTCAACGCTCCAGTCGACGTCGTGATCGCCGTCTGGCCCTGGGGCGCCTACCTCGGCGAGGAGGGCCAGCGCGAGGGGATCCGCTGCAAGGTTTCCTCGTGGCGCCGCATGTCGCCCGACAGCTTCATCCCGCAGGCCAAGGCGACCGGGCAGTACCTGAACTCGATCCTCGCCAAGGTCGAGACCGCAAAGGCCGGTTACGAGGAGGCGATCATGCTCGACGACCGCGGCAACGTCTGCGAGGGCTCGGGCGAGAACCTGTTCATCGTTCGCGACGGCGAGATATCCACGCCGCCGGTCACGGCCTCGATCCTGGACGGCATAACCCGCGGCTCCGTGATCCAGATCGCGTCCGATCTCGGCTTCGAGGTCGTCGAGCGCGACATCGCCCGCGGTGAGCTCTACCTGGCCGACGAGGTGTTCCTGACGGGCACCGCGGCCGAGGTGGTGCCGGTGCGCGAGATCGACGAGCACCGCGTCGGCCCGCCCGGCGAGATCACGACGGCGATCCAGTCGCGCTTCTTCGAGGCGATCAAGGGCAAGCGCCAGGAATACCTCGAGTGGCTCGACTTCGTCGACCTCGGGTCGGCGGCCCCGCAGCAGCAGGAGCCGGTCCGCGCGGCCGAGCAGGGCTAGCGGAAGGGCGCAGGCCATGACGCGGCAGATCCAGCTCTACGACACCACGCTCCGCGACGGCATGCAGGGAGAGGGCGTCTCGCTTTCGGCTGCCGAGAAGCTGAGCGTCGCCCAGCGCCTCGACGACCTCGGCATCCAGTTCATCGAGGCGGGCTTCCCCAGCTCGAATCCCAAGGAGCTGGAGTTGTTCGAGCTGCTCGCCTCGGAGAGCTTCGAGACCTCGACCATCTGCGCCTTCGGCATGACCCGCCGCCGCAACGTCGAGCCCGCAGACGACCCCGCGCTGCGGCTGCTGGCTCAGTGCTTCGCTCCCGTCTGCACGCTCGTGGGCAAGACCTGGAAGCTGCACCTCGAGAAGATCATCCACGCGGATCCCGAGGAGAACCTGCGCATCATCTCGGAGTCGGTCGCCTATCTGCGCTCCGAGGGCAAGCGCGTCATCTACGACGCCGAGCACTTCTTCGATGGCTACCGCGAGGACGCCGACTATTCCCTGCGCTGCCTGCAGGCGGCGCTCGAGGCCGGCGCCGAGAACGTCGCCCTCTGCGACACCAACGGCGCCAGCATGCAGTCGGACGTGGCGGCCGCCACCGCCCGCGTCGTGAGCGAGTGCGGCGGCGAGCGGGTCGGCATCCACACGCACAACGACGCCGAGTGCGCGGTTGCGAACTCGATCGTCGCCGTCCAGCAGGGCGCGACGATGGTGCAGGGCACCATGAACGGCATCGGCGAGCGCTGCGGGAACGCCAACCTGGCCTCGATCCTGCCCTCGCTCCAGATCAAGCTCGGCTACCGCTGCGTCACCGATGAGCAGCTCGGGAACCTGACCGAGGCCGCACACTTCGTCGACGAGGTCTGCAACCTGACTCCCGACCGCAACCAGCCCTATGTCGGCCGCAACGCCTTCGCCCATGGTGGCGGCATGCATGTCGCCGGCGTGCGGGCCGACGCGAGAACCTTCGAGCACATCGACCCCCAGCTGGTGGGCAACCGGCGCGAGCTGCTGGTCTCGGAGCTCTCCGGCAAGGGGACCGTGCTCGCGCGCGCGGAGGACTCGGGTCTCGACATGGACTCGAAGGCGGCAATGCGCGCGGTCGAGCGCGTCAAGGAGCTGGAGCACCGCGGCTACCACTTCGAGGCCGCCGACGCGTCCTTCGAGCTGCTTCTGCGCAAGGAGGCGGGCGTCTACGAGCCGCTGTTCCGGCTCGAGAGCTTCCGCGTGATCATGGACAAGCGCGAGGACGGCCGCGTCCAAACCGAGGCCACGATCAAGATCTGGGCCAAGGGTGAGCGGCTGGTCCGCACCGCGGAGGGGAACGGTCCCGTCAACGCGCTCGACAAGGCGCTGCGCGAGGCGATCGCGGACCTCTATCCGCGTCTGCGCGACGTCGACCTCGTCAACTACAAGGTCAGGATCATCGACGAGCACAAGGGCACGGGGGCCGTCACGCGCGTGCTGATCGATGCCTCCGACGGGCGCGACAGCTGGGGCACGATCGGAGTCTCGGAGAACATCATCGAGGCAAGCTGGGAGGCGCTCGTCGACTCACTGGAGTACGCGATGCAGTCGAAGCCCGCCGACCGGGCACAGCGCTCCGAGCCGCTCGCTCGGTGAGCGGGCGCTCCGCGCCCACCGGGACGACCGCTGCCGCGGCTGCCATCCCGCTGGCCCGTCCGGACATCGGTCCGCGCGAGCGCGAGCTGGTGCGGGAGGTGCTGGAGTCGGGCCGGCTCTCGCTGGGCCCGCAGCTCGAGCGCTTCGAGAGCGAGTTCGGGAGCTGGCTGGGCGCGGGCTCAGCGGTCGCGGTCTCGAGCGGGACGGCGGCGCTTCACCTCGGTGTGCGCGGTCTTGGCTGGGGCCGGGGCGACGAGGTCGTGACAAGCCCGCTCAGCTTCGTGGCCTCCGCCAACTGCCTGCTCTACGAGGGCGCCAAGCCCGTCTTCTGCGACGTCGACTCGGAGACGCTGAACATCGACCCCCAGGCGGCCGCCGCGGCCATCGGCGGGCGTGCCGTGGGAATGCTGCCGGTGCATCTGTTCGGCTACCCCGCCGACATGCCGGCACTGGAGCAGCTCGCCGAGCGTCACGGCCTCGGCATCGTCGAGGACGCCTGCGAGGCGGCCGGCGCCGTCGACGCCGAGGGCGTCCGGGTAGGAGCCCGCGGCCATCCCGCCGCCTTCGCCTTCTACGCCAACAAGCAGCTCGTGACCGCAGAGGGCGGCATGTTGACGACGGGGGACCCCGCCCTTGCCGAGCGCGCCCGCAGCGAGCGAAACCAGGGCCGCGGCGAGGACATGGCGCAGATGATCCACACGCGGCTCGGCTTCAACTACCGCCTCTCCGACGTGGCGGCGGCGATCGGCGTCGCGCAGATCGAGCGCGCCGAACAGATCCTCGCTCGCCGCGAGCAGGTCGCGGTGCTCTACCGCGAGCGCCTGGACAGCATCGAGGGGTTGGTGCTGCCGGCCGAGAATCGGGCGCCGCTGTGTCGCAGCTGGTTCGTCTTCACCGTCCAGCTGCCGGAGCGCGCCGACCGCGACGCCGTGGTGGACCGCCTGGCGGCCGAGGGCATCCAGTCCAAGGCCTACCTGCCCTGCATCCATCTTCAGCCCTTCTACCGCGACCGGTTCGGCTTCCGGGGCGGCGAATTCCCGGTCGCCGAGCGGATCGCGGCCCGCTCGCTGGCGCTGCCCTTCTTCAATACCATCAGCGAGCAAGAGGTCGACAGGGTATGCGCCGCCCTGCGGGAGCTGTTGAACGCCTGATCTCCTAGCGGGGTGGCCTACTACACGGAGCGTCTTGCCACGCGCACGCAACAAGTGGGTGATGAGGGCGATCGCCGCCTGCTGGTTCGTCTGCGCCGCCGCCCTGCCGGTTATCGCCTGGCACGGCGTCGCCTCGAAGCTGGCATCCGAGTTCCGTCTGCACCCCGGCTACCTGCTGTCGGCCTGGAGCGGCTTCGGGCTGATCGCGCTGGGGCTGCTCTGCTTCGTCCCCGTGCTGCTGTCGGTGGGGCGGGAGCCCGACGGCCGGCTGTATCCGCACCGCCGGGCGGCCTTCGTCGCCTGGGGCGCGAGCCTCTATCTGCTCGGGATGGCGCTGTCGGTCCAAGTCGCCCAGATGGCACGCATCATTTAGCTGACCGATTCCACCGCGCACGCGCGGCATCAATCATCGGGCCAGTCGGGGCCCGGCCCTAAACTGCCTGCTATGGCTCGCTTTCGCGATCCGCCCGACCCGATCTTCGAACGCTTCAACGCCTCGGTCGGCTTCGACCGGCGCCTGGCGCGTCAGGACATCGCCCAGTCCCGCGCCCACGCGGCGATGCTGGCCGAGTGCGGCATCCTGGCCGAAGAGGACGCGAAGGCGATCAACAGCGGCCTTCAGCGCGTGTCGGCGGAACTTGAGGAGGGAACGTTCGAGTTCCGCCCCGATGACGAGGACATCCACATGGCGATCGAGCGCCGCCTGATCGAGATTGCCGGACCGGCCGGTGGCCGCTTGCACACCGCGCGCTCGCGCAACGACCAGGTCGCGACCGACGTTGCGATGTTCGTGCGCGAGTCCGCCGCGTCGATGCAGGCCCGCCTGAGGAAGCTGATGGCGACGCTGGTCGAGCTGGCGCAGCGCCACCGCGACTGGCCGATGCCCGGCTACACGCACCTCCAAAGGGCGCAGCCCGTCTACCTGTCGCACCACCTGCTGGCCTACTTCTGGATGTTCAGGCGGGACCTGAGGCGGTTCGACCACTGCCTCCAGGAGACATCCGAGCTGCCTCTGGGCGCCGGAGCGCTGGCGGGGGTCAACTGGAGCACCAACCGTCAGTCGGTCGCCGACGAGCTCGGTTTCGCGTCCGTGAGCGAGAACTCGCTCGACGCCGTCTCGAACCGCGACTTCGTGATCGACTTCTGCTCCGCAGCGGCGATCTGCTCCATGCACCTCTCCCGGCTCGGCGCCGAGATCGTGCTCTGGTCGAGCGAGGAGTTCGGGTTCCTTGAGCTCGCCGACTCGTTCAGCTCGGGCTCCAGCCTCATGCCTCAGAAGAAGAATCCGGATGCGGCCGAGCTGCTGCGCGCCAAGGCGCCGCGGGTGGCGGGCCACCTGGTCGGCCTGCTGGGCGTCCTGCACGCGCTCCCGCTGGCCTACAACAAGGACATGCAGGAGGACAAGGAGCATCTATTCGACACCGTCGACACGCTCGACCTCAGCCTCCAGGCCGCGACCGGAATGCTCGCGACGGTGACATTCAAGCGCGAGCGCCTCGCCGCGGCCGCAGCCGACGAGTTCCTTGCCGCCACCGACGTCGCCGACCTGCTGGTCCGACGCGGTGTTCCCTTCAGAGAGGCCCACGGCATCGTCGGCGGGCTGGTCCGCCACGCGCTCGAGTCCGGCAAGCGCCTGTCCGAGCTCAGCCGCGACGAGCTGGCGCGCTTCTCCACCGACCTCGACGACGAGTACTACGAGGTGCTGTCGAGCGGCTCCTGGCTGGACTCCAAGACCTCGGAGGGCGGGACCGCCTCCGCCCGCGTCGAGGAGCAGCTCGATCGGGCCAGGGAGGTGCTTCGCGAGCAGGAGGTGGCCGATCCCAAGACGTGAGCCTCGCATGGTGCCGCTCGGCCACGGGAAGTACGTCCGAGCCGACCGGGTATTCGCGGTCGTGCCGCTGGAGCCGAAGAGCGCGGGGACGGCAGGCGTACATTCGTGCACGTGGAGGGCCTGGCACAGCCGATCGTCGCCTCGCGCTCGGAGCGAGCATTCCTGACCGACGTCGAGTCGGCGCTGACCGAGGCCGCGGGCATGTCGCGAAGCCGGCGCGGCAAGCAGCAGGAAGGCTTGTTCTAGTGGCCCGTCTCGGGCCGCCGTTCCCTGGCGAACGGTCCGAGAAGGGCCACTAGCGTTGAGCGCCGTCGCTCGCGAGTCGGCGACGACGACCGCCACCGGCGCCAACCCGCTGGGCCCGGACTTCTTCGACCGCTCCGTCCACCGGGTCGCACGAGACCTGATCGGCTGCGTGGTTGCTCACGGACCGACGGCGGGAGTAATAGTCGAGACGGAGAGCTACCACGCGGAGGACCCGGCCTGCCACGCTTTCAACGGCCGCACGGCCCGAAACGAGGTGCTGTTCGGCCCGCCCTCCCACGCATACGTGTACTTCTCCTACGGGGTCCACAACCTGTTGAACTTCGTCGCCGAGCCGGAGGGCGAGGCCGCGGCCGTGCTGATTCGCGCGCTGGAACCCGTGTCGGGGATCGACGTGATGCGACGTCGTCGTGGCCTCGAACGGCTTCAGGGCCTCTGCTCCGGCCCCGGCAAGCTGACGCAGGCGCTCGGAGTCGGCCTCGAGCTGAACGGCGTCCCGCTCGAGGGGGGACCGCTGGTCGTCTATCCGCGAGCAGGCGGCTGGAGGCGACCCAGCGTGGTCACGTCACCACGGGTCGGCATCAGCAAGGCGACCGATCTGCCCTGGCGCTTCAGCGCCGCGGGCAATCCCCACGTGTCGCGGCCGCGCCCTCGCTGACCCGCGTCACTGCGCTGCCCATGCCGCCGAGCTGCAGCACGTGCTCCGTCAGCCGCTTGCCTCGACGCCGGCCTCATCAAGGTCACCGTCGGTCCCGTCGCCCGCGAGGATGAAGGTCTTGACGGCGAAGTCCGGCTCTGCGGACTGATCGCTCAGGAAAGCGACCACCTGGCGGCCGGTGAGCTCCTCGACCGATCGCACGAGCTCCTCCCGCATCATCTGCTGGAAGGTGCGCCGCGTCGTGACCACCGTATCCTCGCGGCCAAGCTCCACGAGTGTGCGCTCGGCCTTCGTGAGCGTGTCCTCGAGCACCACCGTGACCAGGTTTCCGCTCAGCACCGTGCGTGCTCTGGTGGGGCCGCGCCCCACGTACTGAGAGAACAGGCGCACGACCGAGGCTGAGATGGCCTTGGCCATCTTTCCCGTGCCGTTCCCCGAGGGGAGGCCATCGTCCTGATGGTCCGTTTCGTGTTGGCTCATGGGAGAGGGGAGGAGCGGATGAGGCGCGCGACATCGTAGCCGGTAGCTCCCGGTCCCGGCGCCACTTCCCCTTCGGCCGAAAGGATCGAGGGACCCCGTTTCCCAGCGGGCTAAGGCTGTCCGGGGCCGGCGCCGGCGGCGCCGTTGCTTCCACCGGACCCGCCATCGGGAGTCGGGGTAGGTGCGGGCGCGGGTGTCGGCGCGGGGACCGGCTCCGTGGGCGCCGGGTTCTCCGGGGGTTGACTCTGCGGTGCCGGAGTCTCGGCCGCCGGTGCCTTCTTCTTCCTGGGCTTGGACCGCTGCTGGTTGCCGTCCGAGGGAGCGGTCGCACCCGAGGAGGGCGCCGGTGCGACCGGGACCACGCCCGGCGGTGGCTGGTCGGGCTCCTTCTTGGGCGTGCGAGTGGCGCGGATGCGGTTGACCGAGAGCATGAAGTCACGCCAGATCTCTGCCGGATAGGTGCCGCCCGCCACCGGGTCACCGCGGTACTCGGTCTCCATCGCCCTGCCGCCGGTCGGGTATCCGACCCAGACGGCCACGGTCATCGTGTCGCTGTAGCCGACGAACCAGGCATCGACGTAGTTCTCGGTCGTGCCGGTCTTGCCGGCCGCGAAGTCGCCGGTGGCGGCGTTCTTGCCGGTGCCGCTCGAGACCACGGTCTGAAGGATCTGCGTCGCCTGGCTGGCGACACCTTCCGGAACCACGCGCTCGCTGCGCGTGTCGTTCTCGTCGCCGATGCCGGAGCCCTTCACCCTCGTGTACGCGACCGGCCCCCCGTCGTAGGCCGACAGCGTGCCGGAGACGCGGCTGCCTCCATGCGCGAGAGTCAGGTAGGAGTCCGCCATCTCGAGCGGAGTCACGCCGACCTTGAGCCCGCCGAGGACCATCGCCGGATTGGTGGAGATCGGCGTCCTGATGCCCATCCGCCTTGCGGTGCGCGCGACCGCCCGCGTGCCGACGAGCTTGTACCCGACCTCCGCGTAGACGGAGTTGTCCGAGATCGCGGTGGCGGTGGCGAGCGACGCACTGCCGGCGTAGCGGTCCTCGTAGTTCTTGACCTTGAACTCGCCCAGCGGACCGTTGAGCGTCTTGGGAGCGGACACGAAGGTGCGACCCGGCGAGACGCCCTTCTCGAGCGCCGCGACGAGGGTGAAGGGCTTGAAGGCCGAGCCCGGCTGTCGCCGTCCCTGCGTCGCGAGGTTGAACGGCTGCTTCTCGAAGTCGGGTCCGCCGACCATCGCCCTCACGCCGCCGCTCTTGTTGTCGAGCGCCACCAGCGCCGCCTGGGGGCCGATGCCACCAAGCCGCCCGACCGCCTCCTCGGCCGCCTTCTGGAACTCGAGGTCGAGCGTGGTGCGGACCTCGAGACCACCGCCGAAGGTTGTGCCGGTGCCGTAGCGGTCGACCAGCTGCTGCTCCACCCAGGCGGTGAAGTACGGCGAGCTGCTGATCTTGTGCGGCGGGCTGATCTTGTCGACCGGCGGCAGCGCACGCTTGGTCATGTCGTCGTACTCGAGCGAGCTGAGGAAGCCCTGCCCGCGCATGTTCTCGAGCACCAGGTTGCGGCGCTTGAGCGACGCGCTGGGGTTCTGTACCGGGCTGTAGGCCGAGGGCGAGGCGATCAGGCCGGCCAGCAGCGCCGATTCCGCCGGGTCAAGGGCCGCGGCGCAGTGCGGCTCGCAACCCGGGTGGTCCCGGCCGAAGTAGATGCGCGCGGCGGACTCGATGCCATAGGCGCCCTCTCCGAAGTAGACCGTGTTCAGGTACTGGGTCAAGATCTTGTCCTTGGACCACTTGCGCTCGAGCTGGTAGGCCAGCCCCGCCTCCTTCAGCTTCTGGAAGATCGAACGGTCCGTCTGCGCCAGCAGCGCGTTCTTGACGAACTGCTGTGTGATGGTCGAACCGCCCTGAGCGGCCTTGCGGCGAAGCACGTCCTGCCACAGTGCCCGCGCGATGCCCTGGTAGTCGACTCCCTTGTGGGCGAAGAAGCGCTTGTCCTCGATCGCGATCACGGCGTGCTTGACCGAGGGCGCGATGTCTCCGCTGCCGACCAGGATCCGGTTCTCGTTGCCCGTCAGCACGGCGAGCCGCTTCTTGCCCGTGTTGTCGGTCAGCACCGAGTTCTTGGAGGCCTTGAACTCGTTCGTCGTCTCCAGCGAGGGCAGATCCTGCGCGACGGCCATCATCATCCCGAACACGGTCGAGATCAGGGCCAGCACCAGCAGGCCGAACAGGATCACCGACAGGCGGGCCCTGTTGACCCTCGGCGGCCGACTGCGGTTGCCGCCGTCGGCAGACCGCAGCGTCTGCCCTGGAACCTTGCCGCTGCCGTTGCCCGCGCCCTGGCCGTCGACGAGCGTGAGGGGAGGTTCGTCGCCCGTGCGGGCGCGTCCCTGGCGGCGTGTGGATCTCTTGCCCTGTTCGTCCGGCATGTCGTACCGGCCGGGCGGGCCTGCGGGTCGCGCTGATGGAGATTGCTGCGACGGGGAGCGGAGGCGACGGCGGCGTGCATCCGCCCGAGCGAGGCGAGAGTTTAGCATTGGCCCCGATGCCCAAAGATCGGCCCTCGGGCGCCTCTGAGACTGCCGCCTTCCTGTCCCGGAACGCCGTCGACTCGTTGCCGGAGGGCGAGCTCGAGCGCAAGCTCGAGCGTGCGACCGGCGAAGGACGGCCGCTGAGGGTGAAGCTAGGGATCGATCCCACGGCGCCCGACATCCACCTCGGGCACGTGGTCGTGCTCGAGAAGCTGCGTGAGTTCCAGGACGCGGGCCACACCGTCGTCCTGATCATCGGTGACTACACCGCTCGTGTCGGCGATCCGTCGGGCCAGTCCACCCTGCGCCCGATGCTCGAGCCCGAGCAGATCGACCGCAACGCTGCCACCTTCCAGGACCAGGCCTTCAAGGTGATAGACCCCCAGCGGACCGAGATGCGCCGCAACGGCGAGTGGCTGGACATGTCGATGGACCAGCTGCTGGCCCTCGTGCGCCGCGTCACCGTCGCGCGCGTGCTGGAGCGCGACGACTTCCAGCAGCGGATCGAGGGCGGCCGGCCGATCTCACTGCTGGAGATGCTGTACCCGGTGCTCCAGGGCTACGACTCGGTGGCGGTCGAGTCGGACCTGGAGATGGGCGGCACCGACCAGAAGTTCAACCTGCTCTTCGGGCGTGACGTGCAGCAGTCCTACGGGCAGGAGCCGCAGGCCATCCTCACGATGCCGATCCTTCCCGGTACCGACGGCGACCGGCGCATGAGCAAGTCCTATGGCAACTACGTGGGAGTGACAGATCCGCCCGAGGAGATGTTCGGCAAGCTGATGAGCGTGCCCGACCTGGCGATGGGCACGTACTACGAGCTGCTGCTGGGCGAGCAGCCTGACTCGGGCCAGTCTCCGGTGGAGGCGAAGCGCTCGCTGGCCCGCCGCCTGGTGGAGCGATTCCACGGCGCCGGCGCGGGCGAGGCAGCCGAGCAGCACTTCGACCGCCTCCACAAGGAGCATCGACCGCCCGAGGACCTGGAGCAGCTGACGATCGACTCCGGCCAGGTCGCCAACGGCACGGTCCATCTGCCCGCGCTCGTGGCCGAGCATTTCGGCAAGTCCCGCAGCGAGGCCAGGCGCCTGCTGGAGCAGGGTGGGATCAGGCTCGACGGCGAGCCGCTGGGCCCCGAGTCCATCGACCTGGAGGCGGAGCGGCTGGACGGGGCCGTGCTGCAGGTCGGAAAGCGCCAGTTCCGGCGCATCGCGGTGCAGGGCTAGCTGCATCGCGCAGCACCCCGCCGGCGGAATCGTCGGGGGAGCCGCTATATTGACCGCTGCGCTGGCGCCAAAGCCTCGCGGAGGATCGCACGAGAAGGGTCCCCGAAGGTCGGTGAGAGGCTTCAGAAGGCCGAAAACCAGTGCTACAATCAATAGTTGCCCTCAAAGGCATCCTGTTGGGACGGATACGGAACAGACGGAGAGAAGGCTAGGCAAGCGCGAAGCGCGTGGCCTAGGGCCTCTCGGTCGAGAGGCCTTTTTTTGTCCCTTCAGATCCCCACAGGGCGAGCCGAGAGGCTCGACGGTCTTTGAAAACTAAACAGCATGTGCGCTCCGGACCGGCCTCGTCGTGAGGCGGGGAAGTACGGTTCGGATCGCGTCCAGGTTCGCAACAGAGCCTCGAGTCGCGTGCTTCGGCACGTGGTTCGAAGGTGGATAAAAAGAGAACCAGTCACGTGCCGTGCTTGGTGTACGAGCGCGGATCACACGTGACACTCTTCGTTTGACAGAGGAACCGGCCGGCGCTTCGTGCGCCGATCGGATGACTCGCAGGTCTTTTACGGAGAGTTTGATCCTGGCTCAGGACGAACGCTGGCGGCGTGCTTAACACATGCAAGTGGAGCGACGAACCAGGCTTCGGCCTGGGGCAGAGCCGCGAACGGGTGAGTAACACGTGGGCAACCTGCCCCGAAGATCGGGACAACCCGGGGAAACCCGGGCTAATACCGAATGTGGTCACCGTCCACAAGGACGATGAGCAAAGGGAGCTTCGGCCCCCGCTTCGGGATGGGCCCGCGGCCCATTAGCTTGTTGGTGAGGTAACGGCTCACCAAGGCGACGATGGGTAGCTGGTCTGAGAGGACGATCAGCCACACTGGGACTGAGACACGGCCCAGACTCCTACGGGAGGCAGCAGTGGGGA
>JBBQNR010000017.1:0-48089 GCA_038330145.1 Solirubrobacterales bacterium | reverse complement strand
ACCGCGCAGCGCCCGCCGGTCTGCTTCAGCGCCCGGCGGCGGAAGGTCGCCTGCCTGCCGCTGCTGCCGCTGCTGCCGCGCTGGATCGCGTGGCGCGGGCAGCGGGTCGCCCGGCTCAGGGCGCGGCAGACCAGGCAGGGCCTCAGCGCGGGCACCGCGCCGCCGCGGAATTGGTGCCAAATTGGTGCCACCCCGGCCGACGCGGACGCCCGGGCTCGCGCGGGATTCCGCGCTGCCGCAGGGCTTCTGCCGCACTGCGGGGCAGGGAGTCGAACCCCGGCCTCCGGGACCAAAACCCGGCGTCCTACCGCTAGACGACCCCGCATCTGCCGCGCGACGCCGAAGCGGCGCTCGGCCAGGCAAGCTTATCGCCGCGCCCGCCGGCGACCGGGTGGCGTGGCCCCGGGGAGCACTCGCTACGGAACGAACAACCCCTGCCGCAGATAGACCGACTCGTCGCCGCTGCCGCACGTCGGTGGGCAGGTCCCGGACGGCGGCAGGATGCTGCCGTCGGGGCCGGCGTCGTCCAGCTCGAAGGCGAAGGTGGAGAGAATCGTGCGCTTGCCCTCACGCGCCATTCCTGGAAGCAGCGTGTCGAGCGTGGTGCCCAGCGTGCAGCTCCCGCCGATCGACGTGCTCGCGGTGGCGACGCAGTTGAACGGCACGGAGAAACGGATATCCGAGACGGTCCCCGGGACGAGCCCCGAGCTGCCACTTCCCCTGTCGGTGATCCGCATCAGCGTGGACAGCAGCACGCTTCCGGTGTAGTCAGTTCCGTCGCTCTTTCGGCGCACGTCCGTGGCCGAGCCGCTGATCGAAACATCGGCCTCGTCGGCGGGCGTCGATGGATTGCCGGCGATCACGTTCAAGCGAACCGAGCCGCTGCCGCTGCCGATCGCCGAGGTCGTGAGCAAGGGGGATTTCAGTACCGGTGGAGTGCACGACTGGTAGGCAAGAGGCACCACGTGTGTGGTGTTCGGATTCGTGCAGGCGCTGAATGCCGGCACCAGCGGCACGCGCAACGGAGTCGCGCCGCCGGGGCGTGGGTAGTCGACGCGTTTCATGATGGCCGTGTAGGTGACGGGATTCGCGCCCGTAACGATCGTGTGCTCCTGAGCGCCGCCGTCCGACCACGCCTGGAAGCGCCACGGCACCTCGTCGTCGTCGTCCTGGTTGGGCGCGATGATCGGGATGGACCAGTTCTGCCAGGAGGTAACGGTCAGCGGAGCCGTGATCCGGCTGCCGGCGACCTCGAGCTCGAACCCGGTCGGGACTGTCTCGAAGCTGAGGTTGACCTTCTTCGGATCCATCGTCTGCATCACCGTCTTGCTCAGCCCGCGTGAGTCCGTGGCCGTGAGATAGATCTCCAGGTAGCTGTTCGTCGCCGCCTCGAGATCCTCCGGCGCGGGGGCCGTGATTTGGAGTTCATTGCCCGACGTGGGTGACAGGTAGGGATGCGTGTGAGTGTTGTGGTGACGGAGGACCGTCCAGCTAAGCGAGGTGTCGGGGAGCTGCCCGTCCTCGGCGTCGGTCGCGCCGCCGGTCAGCGTGAGCGTGTCACCCGCCGCGAACTGCACGCCCGCTGCAGGCGTCTGGATCGTCGGCGTCGGCGGATTGTCGCCTGCATAGATCTGACTGGTCGCCGTATCGGTGGCGCCGCGTCCATCGTTGACGGTCAGCGTGGCCGTATAGGTGCCGGTCACCGTGTAGGTGTGGCTGACGGTCACGCCGGAGCCGTGGGGAGAGCCGTCCCCGAAGTCCCAGTCGTAGGTAAGGGTGTCGTTGTCAGGATCGCTGCTGCCGCTCCCATCGAAATCGGCCGTCAGCGGCAGGTCCCCGGACGTGCGGGCGGCGGTCAGCGCGGCGATCGGCGGGCGGTTGGCCTGACCGAGGTAGACGATCTTGCGGATCTGGTTGTTCGGAGCTGTGAACTGCAGGTAATAGAAGGCGGTGCCGGAGCCGTCGGGCCCAAAGCGACCATCCACCATGGCGAGCATTTCGGAGCCGAAGAGAGCCGACGTGTATCCACCGCCGCCGTCCGGTGTCAGCGTGTAGAGCTTTCCGCACACCGAATCGCCGTAGAGATAGGCGTTGTCGTACTGCTGGGGCCAGAGCCCGCGGGGAACGAAGTCACCGGCCGTCACCGAGGTGCACCCGTCCACGTTCGTGTGAGGATAGGAATAGAGCGGGTTGGTCATGCCCAGAGGTGGCAGGCCGCAGTCCGTGTAGGAGTCCCTGACGCACGCCCCCTCCCTGACGTTCCAGCCGAAGTCAGCTCCGGCTGCGCCCTGGTTGATCTCCTCCCAGCGCCGCTCGCCGACATCGTTGATGAAGAACCTTGTGCCAGGTGCGTTGATATCGAACGCGGTCCGCCAGGGGTTCCGAAGGCCGTAGGCGTATATCTCACGGCAGACGCGGTTGGTAGTCGTGCTTCCCGTGATGTTGCAGCGGTCGGTCTCTCCATCCGTGAAGGGGTTGTCACTCGGGATACCACCGTCTGGGGTGATGCGGAGGATCTTGCCCACGAGTCCGCCGAGGTCACGCGCGGCGTCGTTGACGAGGCCGCAACCGCTGTCGCCTCGCCAGTCGCATCCACCCTCGCCCACGGAGATGTAGAGGTTGCCGTCCTTCCCGAAGTCGACGTCTCCAGCGATGTGAATGCCGGAGGGAGACGGGATGTTGTCGATCAAGACGGTCTCGCTGAAAGGATCGACGATGTCGTTGTCGCCAAGCACGAAGCGCGAGACACGGTTGACGGGCGTCGAGCTTCCCGTCGTGGCGCAAGCTTGGTTGCCCTGCTTATCGAACGTGTAGTACAGGTAGATGTAGTGGTTGGTGGGGAACTGCGGGTCGACGGCCGCGCCGAGAAGCCCACGTTCCCCGTTCGAGCAGATCTTCGCAGTGAGGTCTAGTGCTGGAGTCGGCAGCAGCGTCCCGCTCTCAAAGATTCGCAGCGCGCCGGTCTTCGAGTCGATCAGCATGCGGCCGTCGGAAGTCCAGGCGATCGCGGTCGGTGCGGTGACAAAGGTGACGAGTTGGTCGCTGAAACCCTCGGGCAGGGCCGCCGCGGCCCGCGCAGAGGACGCACCGGCGGCCAGCAGCGTCACCACGACAGCGAGAAGTGCAACGAATCCCTTCGTCAAGCTGTGCTTCATCCCCCCGGCTGGTCAAGCGGTGTGCTCTCTCCCGGCCCTGAAAGTAGCTCGAAATCGCCTACCGCGCCCATCTATCGCTCGCGAGCGGGCGGCCCCGGCCTAGGGGGTGAAGAGTCCCTGGCGCAGGAAGGCGGCCTCGTCGCCTGAGCCGCAGGTCGGGGGGCACGTCCCCGAGTTGGGCGTGACGGTCCCGTCCGGCCCGGCGTCCCGAAGCTCGAAGGAGAAGGTCGAGATGACGGCCCGCATGCCTTCCTTAGCGAACCCGGGGACCAGCGTGTCGGAGGTCGTGTTGAGGTTGCAGCTCGAGCCCACCGACGTGCTGGCCGTGGGCAGGCAGTCGATCGGCAGCGAGAAGCGCAGATCGGCCACGGTTGCCGGCACCTGCCCGGAGCTGCCGTTGGCAAAGTCGGTGATGCGCATGTCCGTGCCCAGCAGCACCTTGCCGGCGTAGTCGCCGCCGTTGGCCGCCAGGCGCACGTCGATCGCCGCACCCGCGATCGCGACGTCGGCCTCGTCCGCCGGCGTGGCGGGATCGCCCGCGAGCACGCTCAGCGAGGCCAAGCCGCTGCCGGCACCAACGGTCGATGTCGTCAGCAGTGTGGACTCGAGCGCTGGCGATGTGCAGGATCCCGACGCCAGCGGCGGGACGTGCGTGCTGTCCGGGTTGGTGCAGGCCCGGAATGCCGGCACCAGCGGAACCCGCAACGGCGACGCTCCGCCCGGGCGCGGGTAGTCGAGGCGACGGAAGGTCGCCGTATAGCTTGCCGGCGAGGACGGCGTGGTGATCGTGTGGGTCTGGGCCCCGCCGTCCGACCAGGAAAGGAATCGCCACGGGACGGCAGCGGAGTCGTCCTGGTTGGGAGCGTCGACCGGGAACTGCCAGCTCTGCCACGAGGTGATGGTCCGCGGCGCCGTGATCGGGCTGCCCGCGACCTCGAGGCCGAAGCCGGTCGGGTTGCTGTTGAAGGTGAGATCGACCTTCTTCGGATCCATCGTCTGCATGATGGTTCGGCTCAGTCCACGCGAGTCGGTGGCCGTGAGGTAGATGTCGAGATAGCTGTTGGTCGCCGCGTCGAGGTCCTCCGGCGGCGGCCCGGTCACGGGCACGTTGTTGCCGGCTGTCGGAGGCAGGTATGGGTGCGTGTGCGTGTTGTGATGACGTTCGACGCGCCAGCTGAGTGCGCTTGCGGCGAGCGGCCCGTCCTCCGGATCGGTGGCGCTGCCGTTGAGAGTGATCTGCTCATCCACGGCGAAGCGCTGCGCCGGCGTGGGCGAGTTGATGGTGACCGCAGGCGGGTTGTTGCCGGCATCGATTCGCACCGTCGCGGTGTTGGCGCCGCCACGCCCGTCGCGCACGGTCAGGGTCGCCGTGTAGGTGTTCTGTGTCGTGTAGGTGTGGCTTGCGGTTGCGCTGCTCGCCAGTGGCGATCCGTCACCGAAGTTCCACTCGTAGGTCAGCGTGTCGTTGTCGGGATCGCTCGAGGCGGTGCCGTCGAAGTCCGTCGTCAACGGCAGGTTGCCGGCTGTGGGGTTTGCGCTGATGCGCGCGGTCGGTGCGCGGTTGGCCTGGCCGCTGTAGGCGATGCGGCGCACCTGCTGATTGGGGAAGCCGGTCCACGTTATGTAGTAGAGGGCCTGACCTGAGCCGCTGGGCCCGAATACGCCGTCGATCAGGTTGACGATCCCGGTTGCGAACTCCGTTGCCGTGAATGTGCCGCCGGCACCGGGTGCGAGGCGGAAGATCTTGCCGCAGACCAGGTCCCCGTACAGATACGCGCCGTCGTACTGTTGCGGCCAGATGCCGGCGGGGACGAAGTCGCCGAGCGTGATCGAGGAGCATCCCGCGGTGTGGTCGTAATCGTAGATGGGGTTGGTCATGCCGGCCGGTGGCGGGCCGCAGTCGGTGTACGAGTCGCGGGCGCAGTGGCCCTCGCGCACGTTCCAGCCGAAGTCGGCGCCGGCTGCGCCGACGTCGATCTCGTCCCACTTGCCCTCGCCGACATCGTTGATGCTGAAGCGTGTGGTGGGGGAGTTGACATCGAACGCCGTGCGAAACGGATTGCGAAGTCCCCAGGCGTAGATCTCCTGGCACTTTCGGTTGGCGCTGGTACTGCCAATGACGTTGCAGCGATCGGTATTGCCGCCGCTTGAGTACGGGTTACCGGGCGGGATGGCGCCGTCGCGCGTGATGCGAAGGATCTTGCCGGACAGGCCACCGAGGTCGCGTGCTGCGTCGTTGGAGAGGAAGCAGCCGCTGTCGCCACGGAAGTCGCATCCGCCGTCTCCCGTGCTGGCGTACAGGAAGCCGTCCTTGCCGAATTGGATGTCGCCGGCGTTGTGAATCCCATGCGGGCTCGGGATGTTGTCGATCAGCACCAGCTCGCCGGCAGGGTTGACGAGATCGTCGTCACCGAGCACGAAGCGCGAGACGCGGTTGACCGGGGTGGTTGCGGAGTCGATCGGGCAGCTGCCGAACTTCTTGAACGTGTAGTACAGGTAGATGAAGTGGTTGGTCGCGAAACTTGGGTCGACGGCGACGCCCAGCAACCCGCGCTCGCTGTCGGAGCATGTGGAGGCTGTGAGATCGATTGCCGGCGTGGTCAGCAGGCCGCCGTTCTTGTAAACGCGCAATGGTCCGGGCTTGGTTGCGATCAGCATGCGACCGTCGGGCGTGAAGGCGAGCGCCGTGGGGTCGATCATGGTGGCGACGGGCTGGTCGTCGAAGCTCGGCGGCAGCGTTATCGCGCCTGCCGGCGCGGGAGCCAGGAGCGCCACCACGACGATGAGAAGTGAGACGAACGCCTTGGTCAAGCTGTGCTTCATACCCTCCTGCTGGTCAGGCTGTGCTTCGCCCCGCCTCTGAAGGTAGCCCGAATCTGCCGCCAGCGTCAACTTCCCCCCGCGAGTGAGCGGGCCAGAGGAATCGGTCCTAGACCCTATGGAGCAGCGCCCTTGACAAACGCTGCTCCATATCAGGGGGTGAAAACTCCCTGCCGCAGGAAGACCGACTCGTCGCCGGTGCCGCAGGTCGGTGGGCAGGTCCCCGACGGCGGCAGGATGCTGCCGTCGGGACCGGCATCGTCCAGCTCGAAGGCGAAGGTGGAGAGAATCGTGCGCTTGCCCTCACGCGCCATTCCTGGAAGCAGCGTGTCGAGCGTGGTGCCCAGCGTGCAACTCCCGCCCGTCGACGTGCTCGCGGTGGCGACGCAGTTGACCGGCACGGCAAAGCGGATGTCCGAGACGGTTCCCGGGACCAGCCCCGAGCTGCCACTTCCCTTGTCGGTGATCCGCATCAGCGTGGACAGCAGCACGCTTCCGGCGTAGTCACCCCCGTCGCTCTTGCGGCGCACGTCCGTGGCTGAGCCGCTGATCGACACATCGGCCTCGTCAGCCGACGTCGATGGATTACCGACGATTACGCTCAAGCGCACCGAGCCGCTGCCGGCGCCGACCACCGAGGTCGTGAGCAGGGGGGATTCGAGCACCGGTGGAGTGCACGACTCGTAGAAAAGTGGCACCACGTGCACAGTGTTTGGATTCGTGCAGGCGCTGAATGCCGGCACCAAGGGCACCCGCAACGGAGTCGCGCCTCCTGGCCGTGGGTAGTCGACGCGTTTCATGATGGCCGTGTAGGTGACGGGATTCGCGCCCGTGACGATCGTGTGCTCCTGAGCGCCGCCGTCCGACCACGCCTGGAAGCGCCACGGCACCTCGTCGTCATCCTCCTGGTTCGGCGCGCTGATCGGGAAGCTCCAGTCCTCCCAAGAGGTAACGGTCAGCGGAGCCGTGATCGGGCTGCCGGCGACCTCGAGGTCGAACCCCGCCGGTACCGTCGCGAAGCTGAGGTCCACCTTCTTCGGATCTATGTCCCGCGTCACCGTGGAGGAACGGCCCTCCGAGTCGGTGGCGGTCAGGAAGACCTCGAGATAGCTGGTCTCGGCCGCCCACCGGTCTTCCGGTTGCGGACCGCTGATCGGAACGTCGTTACCCGAGGTCGCCGGCAGGTAGGGGTGGGTGTGGGTGTTGTGGTGTCTCTCGACGCGCCACGTCAGGGCGCTGTCAGGAAGTGCGCCGTCCTCGGGGTCCGTGGCGCTGCCGTGGAGGACGATCTGCTCGCCGACCTTGAAGTGCTGGCTAGTTACGGGCACGTCTATGCTCGGGACCGGCACGTTGTTTCCCGCGTCGATCCGTTCCGTCGCGCTGCTCTGCTCACCCTCCGGGTCGCGGACAGTGAGCGTCGCCGTGTACGTGCCATCCGAGGTGTAGGTGTGGCTCAGCGTGGAGCCGTTCGCGATCGGCGATCCGTCGCCGAAGTCCCACTCGTAGCTGAGCGGATCGCCGTCCGGGTCGGTCGACGCGGTGCCGTCGAACGTGACTTCGAGCGGTAGCGCTCCCGCAGTCGGGGTCGCGTCGGCGCGTGCCGTCGGCGCGCGGTTTGCGCCGGCTGTGTAGGAGATCCGCCGCACCTGCCCGTTCGGGTAGGCGCCCTGCCAGGTCACGTAGTAGAGAGCCTGACCGGTGCCGTAGGGCCCGAAGACGCCGTCGATCAGCGGATACATGTCGGACGCAAACTCGGTCGCCGTAAAGCCGCCGCTGCCGTTGGGGTCGAGCCTGAACATCTTGCCGCAAACGACGTCGCCGTAGAGGTACGCGCCGTCGTATTCCGACGGCCAGATTCCGGCCGGTACGAAGTCGCCGGCCGTGATCGCGGAGCAACTGCTGTGGTCGTAGTCGTAGATCGGGTTGGTCATGCCGACTGGCTGCGGCCCGCAATCGGTGGCCGAGTCGGTCGCGCAGTGGCCCTCGCGCACGTTCCAGCCGTAGTCTGCGCCCGCCTCGCCGACGTCGATCTCGTCCCACTTGGCCTCGCCGACGTCGTTGATGTGGAAGCGCGTCGTCGGCGAGTTGACGTCGAAGCCCATCCGGAACGGGTTGCGCAGGCCCCAGGCGTAGATCTCCTGGCATTTGTTGCCGAGCATCGTGCTGCCGCTGACGTTGCAGCGGTCGGTGTTGGTGCCCGTGTACGGATTACCCGCGGGGATCGCGCCGTCACGGGTAATGCGCAGGATCTTTCCGGACAGCCCGCCGAGGTCCCGCGCGGCGTTGTTCAGCAGGCCGCAGCCACTGTCGCCCCTCCAGTCACAGCCGCCCTCGCCCACCGACACATACAGGTTGCCGTCCTTGCCGAAGTTGAGATCGCCTGCGTTGTGGATACCGGAGGGGCTGGGAATGTTGTCGATCAGCACCATCTCGCTGGCTGGGTCGACGATGTTGTTCTCGCCCAGCACGAACCTCGAGACGCGGTTGACCGGCGTGTTGGTACCGCTCATGTCGCAGGTTCCGAACTTGTTGTAGGTGTAGTAGAGGTAGATGAAGCCGTTGGTCGCAAACGCGGGATCGAACGCGACGCCAAGCAGACCACGCTCGCTGTTGGAGCAGGCCACCGGCGAGAGGTCGATCGCCGGCGTGGTGGACAGAGTGCCGTTGCGGTAGACCCGCAGAGCGCCCGTCTTGCTCGTGATCAGCATGCGTGTGCCCGGGCCGAAGGCCACGCTGGTGGGCACCGCGACTACGGCCACCTGTTGGTCGTCGAAGCCGGCAGGGACGATCGCCGCGGAGGCCGAAGGGGTCGAAGCGAAAAGAAGTGTTAGGACCAGTCCGACCAGCGCTGCGACGGTCATGCTTGTCCCGCGCAGGGACATCCGGCCTAACATAGCCCCGCCGGGACCTCAAAACTACCCCCTGAGACCCGCTAGGGGCGAAACCCGGCCACGGGGGTGAAACGCGGCCACGGGGTGAAACGCGGCTACGGGGTGAAACCCGGCAACCGGGGTGAAAAAGACGCTTAGCGGCGGCGGCTGCTCAGCTCGTCGCCCGTGGCTTCGGCACCCGCCCGCCCTCGGCGCCGGGCTCGAACACCGGCCCCACCGGTGCGCGCACGCCCAGCACCCTCATCGCCTTCAGGCCCAGCCCCAGCCGCTCACGGCCGTCGGTCGAGCCGACGTCGAGCCCGGTCAGCTCCTTCACGCGCTCGAGCCGGTAGCGGATCGTGTGGCGGTGCGTGAAGAGCTGCTTGTAGGTGGCGGCCATCGAGCCGTCGTTGTCGAGGAAGGTCTCGAGCGTGTGGACCAGTTCGGTCCCGTACTGCTCGTCGTAGGCGATCACGGGCGCGATCGTGTCGGAGTAGAAGCGCTCCAGCTCGGCCGGGTCCTCGCTCATCGCCGGCAGCAGCAGGCGGTAGGCGCCGGTGTCCTCGAAGGAGAGCAGCACCGACTCGTCCGCGTGCGTGGCGACGTTGGCGGCCAGCACCGCCTCGGCCGAGGCACGGTGCAGGTCCATCGGGTCGGCGGCAACGCGGCTGCGGCCGATCACGACCACGAAACCGGTCATGGCCGACTCGGCGGAGCGCAGAGCCGACTCGGCGGCGCGAAGACTGAGGGCGGCGTCGGCGCCCGGCACCAGCACGGCGATGTGGTCGTCGCGAAGGGCCGCAAGTGCGGCCGGCACGGCACTGCGCGCGCCCCGCGCCAGCACGGTCAGTGCGCGCGCCTGCCAATCGCCTTCGGCGGCGCGACGGGGAAAGACTCGCACGACCAGCACCGAGGCACCGTGCTCGAGGTCGATGCCGAGCTCCTTGCCGCGAGCGATCAGGTTGCGCCTGTCGTCGATCTGGTTGTCCAGCACCGCGCCGATGAAGCCGCCCACCAGGGCCTCTCCTGCGCGTTCGGGCGCTCTCGTTCGCTCGACCTCCAGCGCCAGCAGCGTGCTGACCATCCGGATCACCGTCGGCTCCGGAAGCTGCGACCGCGGGCGGAAGCGAAGGTAGCCGACCGTCGCCTCCGCGACGCGCAGTGACAGCTCGGTCACGGTGTCACCGCTTCCGAGCAACTCGCGCTCGCGGCCCGGCGATCCGGCCACAACCGCGAGCACCGACCCACCGGCGTCGATCAGCCCCACGTCGGCCCCGAGCGCGGCGGACGCGGCGCGCGCGATCTGCGGCAGCCCGGCGCCGGACTCGATCGCCTCGGACAGCGCGTCGAGCGGAGAGGACATCGCTTCCTCCCTCTCGGCAGGGGTTTTCTCTTGTATGTCAGCCATATGAGGGCGTCCTCGAAGAGAGGATCCCGAGGGTTGCTGAATTCTAGGACCCGGGCGTCGCGGCGTCGCGCCGGGTGGTCAGTGGCGGGCGAACGTTGGCCGGAAGATGGGCCGAGGAGGGCCCAGAGCCGCGCCGTTTCCTGGTGGACGTTCCTAGAGAAGCGGCTAGTTGAAGATGCCGATGATCGAGTCCCAGTAGTAGACGATCACCAGCCCGGCCGTGATGCCGGTGCCCGCGAAGGCGGCCAGGATGAAGAGCGTCAGCGTGCCGGCCGCGGCTTTCTCCCAGATGCGCCCGTAGGCCGACATCGCCGGCGCGACGATGAAGTAGCCGAACGCGCCCAGGCCGAGCCCTCCGGACGCCGCCAGGATCATGTAGGTGATCGTCTCGCTAGTCATTGCCGGGGTTGGACAGCGGCTGCGGAACGGCCGCGGGCTCGCTGCGCGAGCGGCCATTGTTGCGCAGATAGGAGACCACAACGGCCACGCATCCGCAGAGTGAGAAGCCGAGTGCTCCCATCGCCCAGCCGGCCGTCACGTCGCTCAGATAGTGGCTCCGCAGGTACACGCGCGAGAGGCCGATCGCCGCCGCAAGCACGATCGCGACCGTGATCACGGCCACACGTGCCGTGTGAGTCCTCAGCTCGCGCGCGACGATGACCGCGAGCGCGACGTAGGCGACTGACGTGGCGGCGTGGCCGGAAGGGAAGCTCGACCCGCTGCCGATGTCGATCAGCGGCTCGGAGGGCCGCGGGCGCTCGACGGCTGCCTTCGTGATGTAGACGCCGGCCTGCGAGATTGCGAAGCCGACCACGAGCGAGGTCGTCTGCAAGAGACGTCGCCTCATCAGCAGCCAGATCGACGCAACCGCAAGCACGGCTGCCGCAACCGGCCACTTTCCGAACCAGGTGACCGCCTTGGCGAGGCTCGTCAGCGTGCCGGTCTGAATCTCGCGCGCAATGTCCTGCGCCGTGCCGTCACCCGGCGTGATCAGCAGGGTGGCACTCGAGATCACGTCGGTGTAGGCGCCGAAGACATATGCGGACACGGCCGCTATTGCAACCAGCGTCGTGAGCTCGATGCCGAGCCCACCGGGCAGCAGACGGTGGCCGAGGAAGCGCAGCGGCGGGCGCAGCACGGCCCACGCCGGCGCCAGCACGTGACGCCCGAACGGCCGCAGTACGGCGAGCCAGAGCGGTCGCAGCAGGAAGCGCCAGAAAAGGCGCAGCAGCGCCGCCGGCGGACGCAGGGCCGGCCGCTCGCCGAGCCGCTCCAGGGCGGCGACGAAGCGGTCACGGTCCTCGCGGTGACGCAGCCGCTTGAATGCCCAGCGCCCCACGATCACGAGCGCAACCAGCACTCCGATGCCGATCGCCCCGCGACCGGCGACCGCGGTCACCGTGTTGATGTTGCGCCAGAAGATGTAGCCCAGCACCGTGAAGGTGGTGCCGAACAGCCCCGCAGAGAGCACGTCGTAGGGCAGGAAGCGGCGATAAGGCATGCCGGAGCTGCCGGCGGTGAAGGGCATCAGCGGGCGCACGAATCCCACCCAGCGGCCAAAGAAGATCGTCTTGCCGCCGTGGCGCTGGAAGTACGCCTCGACCTGTTGCAGGCGTTCCTCGCTCAGTCGGATCTTGGGCCCGTGCCTGACGAGCAGGTTGCGGCCGTACCTGTGGCCGATAAAGAAGCCGATCGAGTCCCCGATCACGATCGAGACCCAGACGATCCCGATCAGCAGCTGGATCGAGAGCGTTCCCTCGCCGGCCAGCACCCCACCGAGGATGATCGTGAACTCTCCGGGGGCGATGAAGCCGAGGAAGGCGGCGGTCTCGGACGCCGCCATGAAGGCCACGAACAGATAGGCCCAATGGCCGAGCTGCTGGGCGAAATCCTGGATCAGGTTCTCGAGCATCGGCCGCCGCAGTTTGGCATCTGCATCACCCGCCGGATCCTGGTAATCTCTCGCTTACCCAAGGTCAGCAGGCGCTTTTGAGATGAAACAGGAGAGCACCAGAGAGCGAATCGTCACTGAGGCCCTGCAGCTATTCGCACGGCGAGGCTTTCGCGGCACGACCGTCGGCGAAATCGAGCAGGCCGTAGGGCTGGCTCCGCGGGCCGGGGGCCTCTACAAGCACTTCCGCAGCAAGGAGGAGGTGCTGGAGGCCGGCATCGAGCGCCACGTGAGCGAGTTCGAGTCGATGCGCTCGGCGCTCGAGATGCTGCCGCTCGGCGATCCTCGCTCGGAGTTGACGCTGATCGCTCGCTGGGGGCTTGCCGAGCTGCGCGAGGAGCAGCAGCTGATGAAGATCGTGCAGAAGGACGGCGACCAGTTCCCGAAGCTCGCCGCCGAGGTGCACCAGCGGATCATCGCCCCGGGGCACCGCGAGGCCGTGACGGTGTTCGAGCGGCTGCTCGGCGAGCGGCCGGTTGCGAACCTGGAGGCGCTGGCCGCAGTGGCGCTCGGGTCGCTCGTCGATTACCGGATCGAGGAGTCGATGTTCGGCTCGCCTCCGGGCGATGTCGCGGAGGACGACTTCATAGAGGCCTGGGTGGAGGTGTGGCTGACGTTCGCCGACGCGGCGTCGTCACAGGAAAAGACCGTCGAAGAAGGAGTTGCACATGGCACGCATTGACGAGAAGAGCGGGCCCCTGGTTCGCTTCACCGACTGGTACTCGCGCCGCAAGTACGGCCGCGAGATGGAGATGGCGGGCGTGATCGGCCACAGCCGTCCGAACATGCTGGCGTGGGGAATGCTGGAGTGGTGGCACGAGCGCTCCGGAAAGGTGAACGAACGCCTGAAGGCGCTGGCGGCGACGAAGGCGGCCACACGCATCGGCTGCGAGTTCTGCATCGACATCGGCTCGGCGATCAGCCGCGAGGCGGGCGTCACCGACGAGCAGCTGCACGCCTTCCACGACTACCGCAACAGCGACGCCTTCTCAGCGGAGGACAAGCTGGTGATGGAGTACGCCGAAGAGATGTCGGAGACCAACGTCGACGTCTCCGACGAGCTGTTCGCAAGGCTGCGCGAGCATTTCGACGACGAGCAGATCGTCGAGCTGACGGCGGCGATCGCGATCGAGAACTTCCGCGCCCGCTTCAACAACGCGCTCGACGTGGCGCCGGCGGGGTTCTCGGAGGGAGCGTTCTGCCCGCTGCCCGAGCGGGCTCAGGAGGAGGCGGGCGCGGCGCGCGGCGCCGCGTAGTCGGAGTCGGCAACCCCGGCGACGATTGCCTCGCCCCGCCACTGCGGCGCGACGCATTCGCGGGCCTGCTCGGCCGACTCGAGGTCGGGGAAGAGGCCGAACGCGGTCGGGCCCGAGCCGCTGACGAGCGCTCCGCTTGCGCCGCTGCGGCGAAGCAGATCGAGCGCCTGCTCGATCGAGGGCTCCAGAGAGACGGCCGCGGGTTGAAGGTCGTTGTCAAGCAGGGCGGCCATCGCGGTCGGCATGTCTGCGATCTCCAGCACGGCGCCGTGCAGCTCTGCCGGCAGCAGGTCGAGATCGCGCCGAGGCAGCCCCAGCTCGTCGGCGCGGGCGTAAACGTCGGCGCTGCTGAGACCGGTGGTGCCTGTCAGCAGCAGGAAGCCCGGCGATAGGGGAGGGTCGAGATGCTCGACGTGTTCGCCGGCGCCGGTCACGAGCTGCACGCCGGGTTGGAGCTGCGACGGCACGTCGGCGCCGAGCGACATCGCGAGCGCTGTCAGCTCGCGCGGCGACGGCTCGACGCCTGACGCCGCCATCGCCATCCGCAGCACGGCGGCCGCGTCGGCCGAGCCGCCGCCGAGGCCCGCCGCCACCGGGATCCTCTTCTCGATCGTGATCCGCAGCGGCGGCGCGCGCGAGTGGAAGCGCTCGCGGAACGCCGCCAGCGCTGCGGCAGCGAGATTTGGCTCCGGCACGCCCGGGCATATGACCTCGTCCCGCTCGCCTGCCACTTCCATCAGCACGCGGTCGGCCAACGTCAGCGACTGCAACAGCGAGCAGATCTCGTGCAGCCCGTCATCGCGACGGCCGCCGACGTAGAGGCAGAGGTTCACCTTCGCCGGTGCAAGCGCAACCAGGGGTGGCGAGAGGCCGTGGCCGTGAGTCATTCAGCCAGGCGCTCGGCCAGGTCGACGAACTCCTCCGGCGCGAGACGCTCCGCCCGCTCGTCCGCCGGGTGCCCCATCTGCTCGAGTGCGGCGCGCGCGGCGGTGCGAACGCCTGCGGCCGAGCCCGGGTGAAGCTCAAGCGAACGCGCAAGCGCCTTGCGCCGGTGCGCGAAGGCGCCACGCACCACCGACTTGACCTCAGGACTCGCGGCAGGCCCGGTGCGTCGCAGTCGCAGCAGCGCCGAGTCGACGTTCGGCGCCGGCTGGAAGACGTTGCGCGATATCGGTCGCACGAGCTTCACCTCGCATGCAAGGCGAACGACCACCGACGGCACGCCGTACGTCTTCGTGCCCGGCGGCGCGGCAAGGCGATCGGCGATCTCGCGCTGCACCATCAGGGTCCAGGCCGACGCCTCGGGCAACTGCTCGATCGTGCGCACGATCGCCGGCACTGCAACGCCGTAGGGCAGGTTCGCGACGACCTTGGTCGACGGCGGCCGAAGCGAGGCCAGGTCGACGTCCATCACGTCTTCGATCACGAGGTCGGCGTTGTCGTGAGAGGCCAGCGCGTCACGCAGCACGGGCTCCAACCGCCGGTCGGTCTCGACCACGTGCAGGTGCGCCACGCGCGGCGCGAGGTATTCGCTCAGCACGCCCAGGCCGCCGCCGATCTCGAGCACCACGTCGTCGTCGGCAAGCTCGGCAGTGCGCCCGATCACGTCCAGGATGTTGTCGTCGACGAGGAAGTTCTGGCCCAGCTCGCGGTTGGGGCGGATGTCGAACCGCGCCAGCCGCTCGAGGCTCGCGCGCGCGAGCGAGGAGCTCACCACGAGAAGATCCAGCGCGCGTTTGCGTCGACCACCGATTCCAGCTGCTCGTAGGTCTGGCCGCGCAGCTGTGCGACGAACTCGGCGGTCGAGCGCACGAAGGCCGGCTCGTTGCGCTCGTTGCGGTGCTCCTGCGGCGACAGGAAGGGCGAGTCGGTCTCGACCAGCAGCAGGTGGTCCGGAACTTTTGCGGCCGCAACCTGCAACGCATTCGCGTTGGGATATGTGACGTTGCCGGCGAAGGAGCAGTAGTAGCCGTTCTCGATGCAGCGATCGAGCTCGTCGGTGAGCGAGAAGCAGTGCATGATGATCGGAATGCCGTGCGGCCCGGCACTCTCGAGCGTCGCGAACGTGTCTCCGGCCGCCTCCCTAGTGTGGATCACGAGCGGCAGGTGCAGGTTCTCGGCCAGGTCGAGCTGAAGCTGGAAGGCGTGCTGCTGGTCGTCGCGCGGCGCGTAGTCGCGCTTGTAGTCGAGGCCGGCCTCCCCGATCGCGCGCACCTTCGGATGCTTCGCCATCGTCGCCAGCTCATCGAGGGCAGCGTCGTCGAAGCCCTCGCTCTCGTGCGGGTGACGCCCGATCGCGACGTAGACCTGCTCGTGCGTGTCGGCGGTCACGAGGGCATGGCGGCAGGACACGGGGTTCATGCCGATCGCCATCAGGCGCTCCACCCCCGCGTCGCGCGCACGCCCCACCAGCTCGGCGGGAGAGTCGTCGCAGGCATCGAGATGGCAATGCGTGTCGATCACGGGAGGTTGAGTCTAGGAGGCCCGGATGCCCGGGCCGGCCGGCGCGGCTTGGGCGCGGGGCCGGGGCAGGCCGGCGCGGCTTGGGCACCGGACCGGGGCAGGCCGGCGCGGCGGGAGCGCAGGGCTCAGATGGGCTCGGGAGGCACCGCCACGATCTCCTCCGCCTGCCGCTTCCGGCCCGCGAGCGTGATGCCGACCATGATCAGGACCAGGCCGGCGATCGCGGCTCCGGTCACCGCCTCGTCGAGCAGGACGGCTCCGTAGGCGAGCGCGATCGGCGGCATTGCATACCCGACCAGCGCGGCCCTGCCCGCGCCGGTCTCGGCGATCAGCGAGAAGTAGAGCACGAACGCGAGCGCCGTTCCGATCACTCCCAGGCTGACCACGGCCGCGATTTCTCCCAGGTCGGGGCTGGAGCCCGGCAGAGTGGCAACGGCCGGCACGAAGGTCAGTGCCGCGGCCGCGACGCAGGAAACGAAGCTGATCACGATTGGCGGCACGCCGGCGCCCGAGAACCTAGTCTTCGCGTACATCGCTCCGAGCCCATAACTGCAGGCGGCGCCGAGCACGGCCAGCGCGCCGAGGAACTGACCGAGGTCGTGCACGGTGTCCACCCCGAGCAGCAGCACGACTCCCGCGAAACCGATCAGGAGCCCGACGGCTCCGCGGCTGTCCACGCGCTCACTGGGATCGAGGAAGGGCGCGAACAGCGCCACGAACAGTGGTCCCGGCGAGACCAGGACGCCGGTCAGCCCGGAGCTGATCTGCGTCTCGCCGTAGCTGATCAGCATGAACGGAATCGTGATGCTGAGCAGTCCCAACGTCAGTATGCGCCCGGGGTGCTGGCGAACGAATCGCAATGCGCGGTCGTGGTCCTCGCGCATTCGCACGGCGAAGTAGAGGATCAGCGCCGCGAGCCCGACGCGCGCGAACACGACCATCGAGGGGTCGAGCCCGTCGATTGCGATCTTGATCTGCAGATACGAGCCTCCCCAGATCGCCGAGACGCCCACGAACATGGCGATCTGGCGAGGGGTCAAGCCGGCTGCGATCTATGCGGTCTCGACCGCTTCGACCCGCGGGAACAGCGGTTCCAGCTTTGCCACCGTGGCACCACCCGGAACGGCGCCGGGGCGAGCGTTCTCCAGCGCCAGCGCGTTCTCGCGCTGCTGGCCGAGCGCCGCGAGCAGCCGGCCGGCCGCGCGCGGGATGTAAGGGTGGAGCAGAACCGAAATGACGCGTATTCCCTCCGCGAGCGAGTACAGCACCTGGTCCAGGCGCTCGGTTTGGGAGTCGTCCTTGGCCAGGGTCCAGGGCGCCTGCTCCTCGACGTAGCGGTTCAGCCGTCGCACCCCGCGCGACCAGATCTCCTCCAGCGCGAGCGACAGCTCGACGCGGTCGAGGTGGTTTTTGACCGCGTCGGCCAGGCCATCGAAGTCGGCCGCAAGCGCGGGATCCACCTCCGCCGCAGGCACCGCGCCGCCGCGGTAGCGGCCGATCATCGCCAGCGTGCGATTTGCGAGGTTGCCGTATTCGTTTGCGAGCTCGGTGTTGTAGCGGGCCTCGAAGCCCTCGGTAGAGATCGAGCCGTCCTGGCCGAAGCTGACCTCGCGGAAGCAGTAGTAGCGCAGCGCATCGACGCCGTACATGTCGATCACCTGGAAGGGATCGAGCACGTTGCCAAGCGTCTTCGACATCTTCTCGCCCTGCATCAGCAGGTAGCCGTGTATGAAGAGGTGGCGCGGAAGCTCGACCTCGCCTGCCATCAGCAACGCCGGCCAGATCACCGCGTGGAACTTGAGGATGTCCTTGCCGATCAGGTGCAGGTCGGGCGGCCAGAAGCGCTCGGTCAGGTCCTCCCCGTCGCGCGCGTACTCGAGCGCGGTGTAGTAGTTGAGCAGCGCGTCGAACCAGACGTAGAAGACCTGCTCCGGGTCCCACGGAACCGGCACGCCCCACTTGAGCTTGGGTCGGCTGACCGAGACGTCCTCGAGACCCTGCTTGATGAACGAGAGCGCCTCGTTGAATCGCATTCCCGGCAGCACGAAGTCGGGCTGCTCCGCGTACAGCTTCTCGAGCCGCTCCTGGTAGGCGGAGAGGCGGAAGAAGTAGTTCTCCTCGCGCACGCGGTCGATCGGAATCTTGTGGATCGGGCAGCAGTTGCCGGGCAGCAGCTCCTGCTCGGACTTGAAGTCGGCGCAGTTGGGGCAGTACCAGCCCTCATAGACGCCCTGGTAGATGTCGCCGCGATCGAAGACCCGCTGCATGAAGCGCTGGACGGCCGCCTCGTGCTCGGGGTCGGTGGTGCGGATGAAGAAGTCGTTGGTGGCGTCGATCTGCTCCACCATCTGCTTGAAATGCACGACGTTGCGGTCGGCCAGCTCGCGTGGGCTGATCCCCTCGCGCTCGGCGACGTTGGCGACCGGCTCACCGTGCTCGTCGGTGCCGGTCAGGAAGAAGATTTCCTCGCCGCGCTGTCGCATGTGCCGCGCGATCACGTCGGCGGCGATGGTCGTGTACGCGTGGCCGAGGTGCGGCTCGGCGTTGACGTAGTAGATGGGGGTGGTGACGTAGAAGCCCATGGGCGGGCATTGACTATAGGGAGGCGAGTTCCTGCTCGATGGACTGAGTAGCGGGGCGGGGCGCGGGATCTCCCTCCGGGCGCCGCAATGCTTCCGCTCGAACGACGGCATCGAGGGGAGGCGGCGCTGGGGCCGGTCGTCTGCGCAAACGCTGCGTCAGCGGTCGCCACCCGAGCGCCGCGAGCAGCAGCCCTGCGCCGGCAAGGAGCAGCAGTCGCCACCAGGCGAACGATTCGGGGGAGTCGCTCACGTGTGGCGGCTTTGGCGGAAGCGGCACGGAGGTCTCACGGTCGAGATGCCGCCTTGCAGTCCTGACACCGGGTCCGGCAGGCGACGGCGCGCGCTTGCGAGCATGGCGCACGGAGGGACTCGGCTGAAGGCCGACCTGCCTCGGTTCTGCGTGCACCTGCGCAGGAACCGGTAGCGCCACCTGAGGCACGCGTGCAGGTCGCGATTGACCTGCGTGGGGGCGCGCTCGACGGGGCGCGGCTCGCACCCGCACGGGCACCGGCTCGGTCCAAACGGGAACCGGAGCAGCGGCGGGCTCCGCCGCCGGACCCGGTCGCTCGCCGCCCACCCGCGGCAGCAGCGTCAGCGGGTCCACGTAGGAGTGCTCGCTGCCGGCCACCCGGACGCCGAAATGCAGATGCGGTTCGTCCTTCGATCGCCGTCCGCTCACTCCGACCTCGCCGATGCGGTCGCCCGGCTCGACGCGCTGGCCTCGCCTGACCGCGATCGAGCTCAGGTGCAGGTAGCTGGTGACGTGAACGCCGTCGACCGTATTCACCGCGACCGTCAGGCCCGAGAAGCCCAGCTGCGCGGCGTACGTGACCTCGCCCGCGCGGGCGGCCGAGACAGGAGTTCCCACTGGCGCGCCGATGTCGATGCCGCGATGCATCCCACCGGCGTACGGGCGCGAGTCGTCGTTTATGTAGTGCGTGATGACCGGCCCGCGAACGGGCCAGACCCAATCCGCTGCTGCTGCTCGTGCCGGCAACCCCCCGAGCAGCGCGAGCGCCACCACGCAACAGATCCCCAGCCTCGTCTTCCCTGACAGCCGCTCCATGCAAGCCTCCTTGCCAAATCGCGAAACGGAGTCGAACCTAGCGCGACACCCGGCCCGCAACGGGTGCCATTGCGCCATTCGTCACCGACCCGCTTCTCATCCGCGCGGCTTGTTTTCAGACCGAGGGGGCTTATTGTTGCGGCCGTGAGCGGCGCGCCGGGCCTCAGCGACTACATCTTCCTGCTCCTCTTTCTGTCGTTCCTGCTGCCGCCGCTTCAGCAGCGCTGGCTGCAGGCGCGGCGCTTCCGCTCCATCCGCTCCCTCGAGCAGAAGCGCAACTCGCGCGTGATCACGCTCATCCACCGCCAGGAGGCGCTCAGCTTCCTCGGCATCCCATTGCGGCGCTTCATCGACGTCGAGGATTCCGAGCAGGTGCTGCGCGCGATCCGCCTCACTCCGGACACGGTGCCGATCGACCTCGTCGTTCACACGCCCGGCGGGCTCGTGCTCGCGGCCGAGCAGATCGCAAGGGCGCTCCATCGCCATCCGGCCCGCGTGACCGTGATCGTGCCCCACTACGCCATGTCGGGTGGCACGATGCTGGCGCTCGCGGCCGACGAGATCGTGATGGACGACAACGCCGTGCTGGGCCCGGTGGACCCTCAGATCGGTCAGTGGCCGGCCGCATCGATCCTCGTCGCCGCTGAGCGCAAGCCGATCGAGCACGTCGACGACGAGACGCTGATGCTGGCCGACATCGCTCGCAAGGCGCAGGTGCAGGTGAAGGAGTTCGTCAAGAACGTGCTGCTCGACGACTTTCCCGAGGAGCGCGCGGAGAAGATCGCGACCGACCTCAGCTCAGGCCAGTGGACCCATGACTTTCCGCTCACCTTCGAGGCGCTGGCCGACATCGGGCTGCCGGTCTCCAAGGAGCTGCCCGAGGAGGCGTTCCACCTCATGGACCTCTATCCGCAGGTGGGGCGGCAACGGCCGTCCGTGCAGTACGTGCCGATCCCGTACCGCGAGGCTCCGTCGACACAGCCGACCGGTCCCTCCCGCAGGCACTCCGGCAGCCCACCCGCGCGCGACTGACCGCGGGATCCGCGCGCGCGACTGACCGCGGCAAGCCCGGCGCGCGCCTGACCGCCACCGGCTGACCGCAGGAAGCGCTAGCTCGCGAGGACGTTCTTGGTGACGCCCGGGAAGGCGTAGCCGCCGTTCGACCGGTACGGCTCGACAGCGGTCTGCAGGGCCTCGCGCGCCTGGTCGAGCTCGCGCTCCGAAAGCGTCTTCATCACGAGCGCGATCGCGCCGGCCAGCTCGCCGAGGAAGTTCCAGTACTCGTCGAAGTCGTCGAAGCGCCACTCGATCGGCACCTCCTCGATGTCGACGTTGCCGAAACTGGCATCGGTGACCAGCTCGCCGATGCGCTCGTCGCTTCCCAGCGCGAACATGCCCGGGTCGCTGGGCTGGGGGGCCGGGATGTGGCCCTGCTGCACGAAGGTCATTCCGCTCAGCGCAGCCCAGGGATTGCGGTCGGCCTCGGCCCAGACCGAGAACGACAGCCGCCCTCCGTCGCGCAGCACGCGGCGGGTCTCCGCCAGTGCTGCCGCGGGGTCGGCCATCAGCATGTAGCCCCAGCGGCAGATCACGCCGTCGACGCTGTCGTCCTCGAGGTCCATCTTCTCCGCGTCCATCACGCGCACCTCGACGTTCTTGAGCCCGTTGTCCTTGACGCCGCGTTTCGCGGACTCGACCATCTCCGGCGAGAAGTCGGTCTGGATCAGCTTGCCGTTGTCGCCAAGCTCACGCGCAACAACGAAGCCGGTCTCGCCCGGGCCCGACGCCAGCTCGAGGATGGTCTCCCCGGGCTCGGGGTCGAGCCTTCGAACCAGCGACTCGCCGACCGGGCGGGAGACCTGCCACATCCACTGGCGGCGGCGGTCCCAGCCTTCGGCCATTGCCTCCCAGATGTCGAAGCTCTTCTGGCGATACTCGGCGGTATCCACGGCGGCGATTCTAACCCGGTGGCGGCGCTTTGTCAGGGGGACGGTAGAGGCGATTCGCCGGGATTCCCGTCAGGGAAGCGACGACCCGGGCGGCCGCGCGCCGTCCTGCGCCGGACTCGACCAGGGTCTCGACGGCGTCGAGGGCCTCGGTCAGATCGTGTTGGGCCTCCACCTCGCGCCGCCCGATCACGAGCGTCACCTCACCGCGCGCGCCGTCGGCGAACTTGCGTGCCAGCTCGGCTGCGCTGCCGCGGGCGACCTCCTCGTGCAGCTTCGTAAGCTCGCGGCAGACGGCGACAGGGCGCTCCGGGTCGAACTCGGCCAGCAACGCCAGCGTCGCTCCGACCCGCCTCGGGGACTCGAAGGCGACGACCGTCTCCTCGCCGCGCTCCAGCTCCTGCCGAAGCTCTCCCTTCTTGCGTGGCAGGAAGCCCACGAAGCGGAAGCGCTCGACGGGCAGGCCGGAGGCGACCAAAGCCGCCACCGCGGCGGTCGGGCCCGGCAGCACCTCGACCGGAAGGCCCGCGTCTTGACAGGCCCGCACGAGCACGTACCCGGGGTCCGAGATCGCCGGCGTTCCGGCGTCGCTGACCAGCGCCACCGTCTCGCCACGCTCGATCCTGCGCACCAGCTCGCCGGCGCGCCGGCGCTCGTTGTGCTCGTGGTAGGGCTCGAGGCGACCGTCGATGCCGTGGTGGTTGAGCAGCTTCTGGGTCTGGCGCGTGTCCTCACAGGCGATCACGTCCGCCGCGCGCAGCGCGTCGAGCACGCGCAGCGAGACATCGCCGAGGTTGCCGATCGGAGTGGGGCAGATGACGAGCCGTGCGCTCACTCGGGCGAGGCTATCCGAGCAGAGCGAGCCGAGCAGAGCAGAGCAGGGGCGACCGCGCCGGGTCTCGCCTTCCGGCTACGGTCGCCGCTCCTCGCTCTCTCCCCTTACGTCATCCGGAGTGCCCGATGCGCTCCACCTGGCGTGGTTTGGTCTACCCACAAAAGTGCGAGATCGATCTCGCACATATGTCGAGCAGGAGCGGCGGCGGAGGAGGAGCGGCGGCGGCGGAGGAGAGCGGCGGAGGAGGAGCGCGGCGGAGTGGAGGAGCTACGCGGCTACGCGCTGATCCAGCTCGTCGAACGCGAGCACCGCAGCGCCCAGCATGCCGGCCTCCTCGCCGAAACTCGCCCGGATGATCTGCACGAGGTCGCGACTGGGGCGCAGGGCGCGGCGCTCCATCTCATCGCGTGCCGGAAGCAGAATCAGATCGCCGGCGGCCATCGCACCGCCGCCGAGCACGATCATCTCGGGGTTGAAGATGTTGGCGATGTTGGCGAGGCCGACGCCGAGCTTGCGCCCGATCTGGCCGATCACCATGCGTGCCAGCTCGTCGCCCTCGTGGGCGAGGTCGGTCACGAACTGACCCGTGATCTCGAGGCCGTCCGCGAGCGCCGCGCCGAGCGCGGAGTCGGGCTCCTGCTGCGCGGCGAGCAGTCCCTCGCGACCCATCGCGCGCCCCGAGGCGACGGCCTCCAGGCAGCCGCGGTTGGGGCAGTTGCCCTGACAGGGCGGCCCGTCCTCGTCGACGACCATGTGCCCGAGCTCGCCGGCAGCGCCGACCGAGCCGCGGTAGACGCGACCGTCGAGCACCATGCCGCCGCCGATGCCGGTGCCGATCGTGAGCCCGATCACATGGTCGGATCCCTTTGCGGCTCCGTGGCGTGCCTCCACCAGGGTGGCGACGTTGGCGTCGTTGTCGATGAAGACCGGCAGCCCGAGCCGCTCGCTCATCATGTCGCGAAAGGGAAGGTCGCTCAGCGGCAGGTTCACCGACATCACGGCGACGCCGGAGATCTGGTCGATCAGGCAGGGGATGCCGAAGCCGACCGCCTCGACGTCGGGGCACTTCTCGCGGATCTCCTCGACGGCGTCGGAGATCGCGACCAGGAGCTGCTTCTGGTCGAGCTGATCGACGACGCGGTAGGCGGACATGTGCACGCCGAGCTGCTCGTCGATGGCCCCGGCGAGCAGCTTTGTGCCGCCGAGATCCATCCCGATTACCTTGCGCCCGCTGGCTGCCACATCCGTCACTATAAAAAGGCTACGGGCCGACTAGGCCGAACCCCGGGGTCGAAAGGACTCCAGCGCCCGCGCTCGTAGCCCTCTCCAGATGGCAGAAAAACCGGAATACCGCGTATATCGGTCGCGGCCAGGATTCCTGAACCGGCTCCTACACCGGGATGGCGGCCGCTTCCAGCCGCCCGAGGCCGGGGTCACGGCGCCGCCGCGAACGCCGGCGGGGCGGGATCCCGGGGCCGGGGCGGGGGTCGCGCCCGGTGCGGGGGCCGCGGGGGCCGGTGGCGTCGCTGCGCCGCCACGGCCGCCCGAACGGACGATCCTCGAGCCGCCGAAGGAGCGCGGCCCGCGACGCTGGACCTGGAAGCGGGTGCTGGTGGGCGTGGTGGTGTTCATCGTCGGATGGACGCTGCTGAGCCTGACGCTGTTCATGATCAGCGCCCAGATCCAGGCCGGCAAGATGCCCGATCGGGTCAAGCGGGAGCTGGACGACGGCGGCAACATGCTCACGAGCGCCAACAACATCCTGGTGCTGGGGTCCGATCGCCGGCCGGGCGATCAGGGACCGAGCCGCGCCGACACGATCATGCTGATGCGCTACGGCGGCGGCAAGGCGTCGCGGCTGTCGATCCCGCGCGACACGCTGGCGAACATCCCCGGCCACGGTGCGGAGAAGATCAACGGCGCCTTCGCCTACGGCGGCACGCCGCTGATGATCAAAACCGTGAAGCAGTTCCTCGGCGTCGAGGTCAACCACGTGATCCTGGTCGACTTCAAGGGCTTCCCCGACTTCGTCGACGCGCTCGGCGGCGTGAAGATGAAGTTCGACAACTGCGTGGTGTCGAAGTTCGAGGGCCGGACGCCGCGCTACGGCTGCAAGGGCAACTTCCGCCGCTGCAAGGCGAGCGGTCAGGACGAAAAATTGAACGGTAAGGAGGCGCTCGACATCGTGCGCATCCGCAAGAACATCTGTGCGCCGGAGGAGTCGGACCTGACGCGCGCGCGGCGCCAGCAGAAGTTCCTGGAGGCGGTCAAGGGGCGGGTGCTGAGCCCCTGGTCGTTTCCCCGCTGGCCGTGGGCCGCGTGGCACGCTCCGCGCGCCGTGCGTTCCGACATGGGCGGCCCGTCGCTGCTGGCCCTCTTCTTCGCCAGCGAGATCGGCGGCGAGCTGAAGCCGACGATCCTGCGCCCGGTCGACCCGGGCGCGAACCCGCTCCAGGTCTCCGAAGCCGAAAAGCAGGCGGCCGTCGCGAAGTTTTTGAAGGGGTAGCGGGCGGCGTGGCGCCCTGGGGGGCGGCGCACCGCGTGCCCTGCGGAGCGCCGCACCGGGTGGCGCCTTGCGGGGCGCCGCACCAGCAGTGACCGTCACGTAACTGCGCCAGCCCGGGTAGGCAGGCCTCTTTTCGCGCCCCGGTACCGCCGGCGGTACCACTCCGCCGGAAGACACCCGCCGGCCCGCCGGCAACGCACCCGCCGGCCCGCCGGCGACGTTCCGCCTCGAAGGCTTCTCCCTACATCACCCGTCGAGCTCCCCAACCTCCGTCCAGCAGCGGCGTTCTTGCTCAGGTACGGCCATGGAAGGCCGAGGAAGCTCTTAACCGAGGGAGGACCTGACCAATGAAGCGGATCACACTGATTTTTGTCGCGCTGATCGCCCTGGCTCTGCCGGCGGCGGCGATCGCGCACGAGGGAGGCAAGGGCCACGGCAAGGGCAAGCGCTGTCAGGCGCTCGTGTCGAGCAATGGCCATGGCCAGGGCGGTGGCAAGGGCCACAGCCGCAAGTGCGAGAAGAAGAACCTGAAGCGCCTGGCACGCCACGCGGCGCTCGGCAGCTGTCGCGACGAGCGCGGCGAGGATGTCAGGGCATTCGTGCAGAAGTACGGCCCGGCCGCGGCCAGCTCCAAGAAAGCTGACGAGCCCGAGGGTGACACCAACGACAACGAGTCGGGCGAGCCCGACGGCGACGCGACCGAGACCGATCAGCCGGATGGCGACAACAACGAGGGCGACGACAACGCCGGCGAGACGAAGCGCCACGCCTTCCGCAGCGCCATGCGCCACTGCGTCAAGCTCGAGCTGAAGGCGACGAAGAAGGCCTTCAAGAACGCGGCGAAGGAATGCCGCGCCGAGCGTGCCCTCGACGAGGACGCGTTCAGCGCCAAGTACGGCACCAACGCCAACAAGCGCAATGCTTTCGGCAAGTGCGTCTCCGGGCACGCCAAGGGAGACGACGAGGCCGACAACGATGGCGAGCAGGGAGGCACAGAGTCCGATGCACCGGACGGCGGGTCCGAGCTCGGACACGACAACAAGGAGGATTGACTCCCCTCCTGATCACTTGCTCGCCAATTTGAAGCAAGTGACACTCCCCTCACGAAACTGGGCCCCAGCCGGGGCCCTTTTTCGTTCTCTCCACCGTTGCCGCGACTGTTTTCCCGGCCCGGCTCTGGCAGCATGCGAGATCGCATGTCCTCTCGTTTGGCCTGGCTGGCCGACCGTGCCCGAGGCTCCGGGCGCATAGGCCTCGACACCGAATTCGTCTCCGAGCGCCGCTACAAGGCGCTGCTGTGCCTGGTCCAGATCGCGGTCGAGAGCGAGGAGGGCCTGCAAATCGAGGTCATCGACGCGCTTTCGGACGTCGATCCGCAGCCGATCGTCGACGTGCTGGCCGACCCCGACGTCGAGGTGGTCGTGCACTCCGGCCGCCAGGACATCGCGCTGCTGCGCCGCACATGGGGCGCCCAGGTGCGCAGCATCTTCGACACGCAGGTGTCGGCGGCCTTCGTCGGCTCCGGGATCCAGGCCGGCTACGAGACGCTGCTGAACGAGATCCTCGGCGTGCGGGTCAAGAAGTCCGCCTCGTTCACGCACTGGGACCGGCGCCCGCTGACCGCCGAGCAGCTCGCTTACGCGGGCGAGGACGTCGATCGCCTGCTCGAGCTTGCCACCGTGCTGCACGGCCGGCTTGAGCAGCGTGGCCGCGTGCAGTGGGCCAGCGAGGAGTCGCGCGAGCTGGAGGCATCCACGGACGAGCGCGACCTCGAGGACGTCTTTCGCCGCCTGCCGCGGGTGGCGAGCCTCGGCGGGAAGGGCGCTGCCCTCGCGCGCGCGCTCGTCTACTGGCGTGAGGAACGGGCGCGGGGCGAGGATCGCCCGGTCGGATGGGTGCTCGGTGACCCGGCGCTGATCGAGGTCGCCCGCAGGCGCCCGACCGACGTTCGCAAGCTGACCGACATCCGCGGCCTCCACGAGGCCTCGGTCCGCCGCCACGGCAAGGACCTGATCGAGGCGATCAAGCGCGCCGAGAACACCGAGCCGATCAAGTTGGAGCGGTCGCGGGCGCCGTCGCACGAGCCGCCGTCGCTGGTAGCGCTGTCGGAGGCGCTGGTCCGCTCACGGGCAGAGGAGGCGGAGGTCGCCTACCAGCTGATCGCCGGCCGCGCCGACCTGACCCAGATCGCGACCGCGGTGATGCAGGACGGCGCCGAGCCGAATGTGCGCACGCTCAGCGGCTGGCGCCGCGAGCTGGTGGGCGAGGAGTTGCTGGAGCTGCTGCGCGGCCGGCGCACGCTGTCGGTGGGGCCACAGGGGCGGCTCAGCTCTGAGCCGCGGGAGGATCGCTAGTCACCGGCGAGCCGCGGAGCCAGCGCTAGTCGCTCTTGGACTCCGACTTGGCCGGCGTGCTCTTGTCGCCGTCGCCCGAGCCGGAACCCGACCCAGAATCGCTCTTCGATCCCTCGCTCTTGGAGCTGCCGCTCTTCGACGAGTCGCCGGCGGAGTCCCCGGACGACTCCCCCGACGACTCCCCCGAGGAGGAATCGCTGCTCGCCCCGGCCCCGGAGCGCCCGCGGCCGTAGTCGGTCGTGTAGAAGCCCGAGCCCTTGAAATGGACCGCCACCGGGTGGAAGACCCGCTCCACCGGCGCGCCGCAAACCTGGCACTCCGAAATCGGGTCATCGGCCATTCTCTGGGTGACCTCGAAGGTGTGCCCGTTGGCGCAGCGGTATTCGTAGGTAGGCAAAGTGTGCGGGTCCCTCGGTCCTACTGCCAATTATATGGAGGGTCCATGGAGCCCGCCCGGGATCCGATCGCTGCCGCCCGGCGCTCAAGCGCGGCCGCACCGCGGCCGAAAGGCTTCTGGATGAGGCTATGCCGCAGTTGGCTTGGTGCGCCGGTTACGGCGCGTGCGCGACGAGGCGCGTGGAGTGTCGGAGACCTCGTCCTCGACCCAGGAAACGCGCACCGCATGCCAGGCGATCCAGGCGGCGAGGTGGCGGCCCGCTCGGAACGGGATGGTCGGAACTTCGATCATGATGCTCACGTCGGAAAAAACCTCCTTCAGGCTGAACAAGCAAAACAGTCCGGACAACCTCTCCCCGACATCAGCCGCTAGTTCTAGCCTAAGGTTGTTATCGGACAAAGATCGGTAGGACACAAGCAATGGAAAAAACCACGCAAAACCCGGAAACGCTCATCAGTTCGGATGACGTGAACGGCGCCGGCACGCCTGCGCCGGACGTCGTGACGATGGAAAAAATCGTCGCACTCTGCAAGCGGCGCGGCTTTATCTTCCAGTCGTCCGAGATCTACGGCGGTCTCGCATCGACGTACGACTACGGCCACTACGGCGTGTTGCTGAAGAACAACGTCAAGGCCGAGTGGTGGCGCGCGGTGGTGCAGGAGCGCGACGACGTGGTGGCGCTGGACGCGGCGATCCTGATGCACCCGCGCACGTGGGAGGCGTCCGGGCACCTCCAGAACTTCACCGACCCGCTGGTCCAATGCGAGGGCAAGTGCAAGAAGCGCTGGCGGGCCGACGACCTGCCCGAATCCGCGCGTGGGGAGGACGGCCAGATGCGCTGCCCCGAGTGCGGCGGCCACCTGGGCGAGGCGCGGGAGTTCAACCTCATGTTCGAGACCTTCATGGGTCCGGTGCGAGACGACGCGGCGCGGGTGTTCCTGCGTCCGGAGACCGCCCAGGGCATCTTCGTCAACTTCAAGAACGTGCTCCAGTTCGCCCGCAAGAAGCCGCCTTTCGGGATCGCCCAGATCGGCAAGGCGTTCCGCAACGAGATCACGCCCGGCAACTTCATCTTCCGCACGCGCGAGTTCGAGCAGATGGAGATCGAGTTCTTCGTGCCGCCGGCCGACGCCCCCGACTGGCACCAGCGCTGGATGGAGGATCGCCTGCGCTGGTACACCGACCTCGGCATCAGGCCCGACCACATCACGCTGCGAAAGCACGGCGAGGACGAGCTGTCGCACTACTCGGCCGGGACATCCGACGTCGAGTACCTGTTCCCGATGGGATGGTCGGAGCTGGAGGGGATCGCCAACCGCACGGACTTCGACCTCAAGCAGCACGCCGAGTTCTCGCGTCAGAAGCTCGAGTACGTCGACACCGCGACCGGCGACCGCTACGTGCCGTACGTGATCGAGCCTTCTGCCGGGGCCGACCGCGCGACGCTGGCCTTCATGGTCGACGCCTTCGACGAGGAGAACATCGCCGGCCGCGAGCGCACCGTGTTACGGCTGCACCCGCGCCTGGCACCGGTGAAGGTGGCGGTGCAGCCGCTGGTGTCGAAGGAGGGCATGCCCGAGAAGGCGCGCGCGGTCTACGAGGAGCTGCGGACCCGGCTGCCGGCCGAGTACGACGAGGGCGGCTCGATCGGCAAGCGCTACCGCCGCCAGGACGAGATCGGCACTCCATGGGGCATCACGATCGACCACGAGACGATGAAGGACGACACGGTCACGTTGCGCGACCGGGACTCGCTGGAGCAGGTGCGAGTCCCGATCAAGGGTTTGGCCGACGACCTCGTGCTGCGGCTGCAGCAGCCCTGGAAGAGCCCGAAGCTCGGTTAGCCGGCCGGCCGCCGGTTAGTGCACCACGGCGCGCTTCGGGCGGCTGGTGCCGTCCTCGTGGTCTGAGTCGTGGAAGACGCGCGCGCGGTAGCTGCCGTCGCGGCGCACACGGATGCGAGTGCTGAACTGCGAGAGCTCGTCGCCTGCGTCCTGGGTGGTGGTCTTCTTGACCGTGCGCCAGCTCCCGGTGGCCGTGCGGCGCTGGATGTTGACGAGGCGGCCGTCGTGCTCGGGCGCGGCGGTGCCGTAGAAGCGAACGCGCTGGCCGCGGCGCGGCGTGCGGTCGTTGAGACGCAGCACGACCTTGATGCGCACCTTGACGAGCTGCCCCCTGCTCGTGATCGGCGGCGTCTGCGCCGTGGTCACGCGGTAGTTGGTGTTCTCGAGCGGATCGACGACGGCGTAGCTGTAGCTGCCGTTTGTCTTGGTGATCGCGTGGCCCACCAGCGTCCAGCCGCCGGTGTATGGGGCGGGGTTCTGCTCCAGGCTGACCTTGACGCCGGCCTTGGGCGCCTTCTTCAGCCGGCCGGAGATGGAGGTGTGCTGTCCGTAAATGACCGTGGTCGGGTCAGCTGAGATGGTGAGGTCGGCGGTGGCTGCCGGTGAGGGTCGGGGGAGCGCCAGCGCGAGGGAAAGTGGGATGACCGCAAGCAATGCGAGCATCAGCGGTGCGGTGAGCTGCTTCTGTTGTTGGCGAAATCCGTTCATATGCAGTGCTTACCCACTCATCGCGGGTCGCCAACGGTTAAGGGTGCGTTAAGCGCCTACATCACCCGTCCACCCGGCCAACCTCTGGCAGCCAGCCGCGTTCCAGCACGTGATGACCATCGAGTCAAGGAGATTGATCATGATCAGGACACTGATGATCGCGTGTGCGCTCGTCGCTGCGCTCGCCATACCGGCGACCGCGTCGGCGCAGCTGTCGCCGAGCGATTACAAGAACACTTCCAAGTTCTGCAAGGCCCTCAAGGCCGACATGGGCGCTGCGCTCTTCAAGCAGACCTACGGCACGAACAAGAACCGCTCCAACGCGCACGGCAAGTGCGTCTCGAAGAATGCCCGCACCGTCGACCACGCGCAGACGAATGCGGCCAAGGACTGCAAGGCCGAGCGCGCCGCCGACGAGAACGCCTTCAAGGAGAAGTACGGAACCGGCAAGAAGAAGGCCAACGCCTACGGCAAGTGCGTTTCTCAGAAGGCCGCCGAGGAGAAGACCGCGTCGATCGAGGCGCTCACGAATGCGGCCAAGGACTGCCGCACCGAGCGCACCGCCGACCCGGCCGCCTTCCGCGAGAAGTACGGCACCAACAAGAACAAGCGCAACGCGTTCGGAAAGTGCGTATCGAAGCAGGCAAGCTCGTAACCAGATAAGACCGCTGAAGGGCGGACTCCCGCGGCATCGCGGGAGGATGACCCGGAGTAACCAGCACTGCGATCCGCTGGCTCCGGGACAGGGAAGGGGCCTCGCTTGCGGGCCCCTTTTCTCCGCACGGGGGCTAGTGTGCGCTTCGGAACGGTCGAGCGAGAGGAGGGTCGGTGGGCGAGAACGACTTCGACGTCGTGGTGATCGGTGCGGGACCGGGCGGGCGGAATGTCGCGCGCCCGCTGGCCGAGGCCGGGATGAGGGTGGCGATCGTCGAGCGCGAGCTGGTCGGCGGCGAGTGCCCGTTCTGGGCCTGCATTCCAAGCAAGGCCCTGTTGCGGCCGCCGGAGGTGCGGTCGGAGGCGCGTGCGGCCGCGGGCGTCGGTGTGCCGGAGCTGGAGTGGGAAGAGGCGCGCCGCTACCGCGACTACATGGTCAGCGACTTCGACGACTCGGCGAAGGCGCAGAGCTTGGAGAAGGCGGGGATCGAGGTTGTTCGTGGTGACGCGCGGTTCCTTGGCCGAGGCAGGGTGGAGGTCGCAGAGCGTGTGCTGGCGGCCGACCGCGTCGTGATCGCGACCGGGTCGACGACGGCGGTGCCGCCAATCGAGGGAGTGGAGAGCGTCGACTACTGGACGAACCGTGAGGCGACGGCGCTGAAGGAGGTGCCCGCAAGCGTTGCGGTGGTGGGCGGTGGGCCTGTGGCGGTGGAGTTGGGACAGATGTTGAGGCGCTTCGGCAGCGAGGTGACGCTGATCGAAAGGGAGAAGGGGCTGCTGAGCCGCGAGGACGAGCAGGTTGGCAAGACGGTGGCCGCGGCGCTGGAGGCGGAGGAGATTCGGCTGATGCTCGGCTCGGAGGTGACAAGCGTTACTCGCTCCGACGTCGGGGTGCGCGTCACCGTCGACGGCAAGCAGGAGCTGGAGGCCGAGAAGCTAGTGCTGGCGGCCGGAAGAAAGCCGCGTTTGGATGGTCTCGGGTTGGAGGCGGTCGGCATCGAGGCGGGCAAGAAGGGCATCGAGATTGACGAGCGCTGCCGCGCCGCCGACGGCGTGTGGGCCATCGGCGACGTCACCGGCGTGGCGCAGTTCACCCACGTCGCCTCCTACCAGGCGCAGATAGCGGCCGGCGACATCCTCGGCCGCGACGTCCGCGCCGACTACCGTGCAGTGCCGCGAGTCGTGTTCTGCGATCCCGAGGTGGCGGCAGTGGGGCTGACGCAGGAGCAAGCGCAGCAGCAAGGCGTGAAGCTGGCGAGCGCGACGGTAGATCTGAGCCGCGCCGACCGCGCCGAGACCTACGGCCGCGACCTGCAAGGCCACCTGACCCTGCTCGCCGACCGCGACAGCGCCACACTGGTTGGCGCTTCCGCCGTGGGCCCGCTCGCCGGCGAATGGATCCACATGCTGGTGCTCGCGATCAAGGCCCGGGTGCCGGTCGCGACGCTGCGCGACACCATCTACCAGTTCCCGACATTCGCGGAGCTGGTGCAGGCGGGGGTGCGGGAGTTGGAGGTTTGAGCGCTGGCTAGCGCTTTTCCTGCCCGTAGTCGCCGAACGGTGCATCGCGCTCGGAGACAGCTCGGCCGAGGTTCTCCATCGCCTGCTTGGTGAAGTCCACTCCCTCAGGTGTGTGCCGTGCGGAGCCGTCGAGCAGGGTGCCAATCAACTGGGTGACGTTCAGACCCATCTGCTCGTAGGCCTGGTTGACCAGCATCTTCATCATGTGGAGTTGATTCGCAGGTAGCTGGGCGACGCGCTTGGCAAGGGCCATTCCAGCCGCATCAACCTGTTCCTCCGGTACGGACTCAGACGCCAAGCCCCACTCGGCTGCCGTCCGCCCGTCGAGCGCATCGCCCGTGAGCAGCACGCGCTTCGCGCGCTCGAGCCCTAGCCGGTAGACCCACATCGCCGTAGTCGGCGATCCCCACACACGCGCCGGCGGATAGCCGATGCGGGCGTCGTCTGAGCACACGATGAGGTCGCTGCAGAGTGCGAAGTCGGTACCGCCGCCGACGCAGAAGCCGTGCACCTGGGCGATCACAGGCTTCGGCGAGCGCCACAGGCTCATGTAGGAGTTCACGAAGCGTGACATCACCTGGTAGTCGACGATCGGGTCCCAAGGCTTGTCCTGCTCCTGGGCCTCCATCATGTGCGCGCCCCAGTCGATGTCGTAGCCGGCGCAGAAGGTGCGGCCCGCGCCGCGCAAGCGGATGACGCGCACATCTGAGTCGGCCTGAGCCTTCGTCATCGCCTCGTCGAAGGCGTCGATCAGCTCGGGCACGATCGTGTTCAGGCGCTCCGGCCGATTGAGGGTGAGAGTCGCGACGCGCTCGTCACGCTCGTAGAGAACCGTGTCGGAGCCGCTGGCCACGCGCGCACCATACACTCGGCCGCGATGACGGTCGAACTGGTGCGGGAGAGCAATCTCGACGAGCTTCTGCCGCTCGTTCGCGCCTACTGCGACTTCTACGAGGTCAGCCCACCGGGCGAGCGTCTGCGCTACCTGTCGCTGATCCTTATCAAGAGCCCCGCCGAGGGTGCCCAGCTGCTGGCGCGCGACAGCAACGGCGAGGCGATCGGCTTCGCGACGGTCTTCTGGAGCTGGGACACGCTCCTGGGCACCCGCGTCGGGATCATGCACGACCTCTTCGTGCGGCCCGAATCGCGCGGCGGCCGGGCGGCCGACTCGCTGATCGATGCCTGCCGCCGCCTTGCACGCGAGCGCGGCGCGTCGCGTCTCACCTGGTCGACGGCGCCCGACAACGAGCGTGCCCAGCGCGTCTATGAACGGGTCGGTGCGACGCGGGAGGAGTGGATCGATTACTGGCTGGACGCGGCGGGCTGAGCCTGGCCGGTCGGGGGTGGTACCCCTATTTTCGGACCGTGGTACCGCGGGCGGTACCACGCCTCGGACGAAGAGGGATGTTGATCAGGTGAACAGCTTGGGATGCGCGGGTAGCGGGTGAGGGCTGATCGGTTGGGACGATGATCACGTAAGGCGGCCGCTCACGCACTTACATCGTGTGTGGAGATTGCTCGGATACGCGCCCCAGGCGGCCGGATCGTCGTGCTGACCGAAGAGCGCTGGGCACACATCGTGGAGAGGCATAGGGAGATGGAGCCCCATCAGAACGCGCTGCTCGAGGTCATCGCGGCGCCCGACCGCTGGCTGCTCGGCCGTAGGCCGGGCGAGGAGTGGTTCTATGTAGCCGGAGGCCCTAGCCGATGGCTGAAGGTGGTCGTAGGCTATGAGGGGCAGGAAGGTTCGGTCCTCACCGCCTTCCCGCGCAGGTCCTTGCCATGACCGTCACGATCGGCGACATAGCGTTCGACAACGTCAGCTACGACGCCGACGCGGACGTGCTCTATCTCCATGTCGGGGAACCAAGCAGTGCCGTTGATTTCGACGAGTCTCCGGAGGGGCATCACCTTCGCTTCGACGCAAGCGGAAACCTGGTGGGCGTGACGATCGTAGGCGCGAAGTGGTTGCTCGACAACCAGAGGAGAATCGAGATCACCGTCCCCGAGCGCCTGGCAATCGAACCTGACGCGCTTGGTCCGATACTCACTCGTTTGGACTGACCTGTTCCATCAAGAGCGGTCGAGGGACCCGGCCCGACGACACCGCAGCAACCGGCCGCGAGCGGTACCAGGCCTCGGACGAAGAGGGATGTTGATCAGGTGAACAGCTTGGGATGCGCCGGCTGAGCGAGTAGTCAGGCCGCGGTAAAGAGCGATTCGATCTCGGTTGCCTCAACCAGCTGTTCCTGGGGAAGAGTCACTCTCACGACACCCTCGCGGGCGATCAGGTGGCGAGGGCTGATCAAGGTAAGGCCGACTATCTCGCCAGCTGTTCCATACCTGACCACGTGTCCCTCAGGCGTCTCTTCGCTGTCAGCCGCATCACGAGGCTCGCCGACACTGAGATAGATCACGTCGCCCTTCGAGTCGTAGGAGACGTCGTCAAATGTGATGTGTCCGATCGTCACGCTCACTTGCGTGGTCCCTTTCTGCTCCCGAAGGCAGTCACGACTCGTGCCGGGGTCGCTTCGTAGTCTACGACCACCACGAGCCATGTCGAAGGCCCTACGCCCGAGAGGTTCGAGTGTCAGAAAGCGCCGGTCCCGCTCGACCTAGGAGGCATGACAACCAACGCGACTCACCCAACCCCCAGCACATACCTGGCGGAGCCGCTCACGGTCGGTGACCCCGACCTTGCCGGCCCGCTCGCTGTCTTCCCGCTCCTGGGGCCCGCCCCGAGGCAGCCCTATATCTCCTTCGCTGACGGGCGCACGCGCGGCGTGGCGATCAAGGAGCTGGAGTCCGGCGCCTCGGTCAACGATCTTCTGATCCAGAACGGGGCCGACACCCCGGTCCTCCTCTTCGAGGGCGAGGAGGTCCTCGGCGCTCAGCAGAACCGCACCTTCGACGTCACGGTGCTGGTCGCTGCCGGCGCAGTGCTCCAGGTGCCGGTCACCTGCGTCGAAATCGGCCGCTGGGACCCCCGCCGCCACGCTGAGTCCTTCATGCCCGCGCCGCAGACCGCCTATCCCGAGCTGCGCCGGGCCAAGAGCCGGCAGGTCCGCGAGCAGGTCGCCGCCGGCATGGAGGCGCGAGCCTCCCAATCCGCCGTCTGGGAAAACGTCGAGGCCAAGTCGAGCCGTCACGGCTCCCGGTCACGCACCGGCGCAATGCACGACGTGTTCGAGGCCAGGCGCCGTCATCTCGACGAGCTCAACCGCGCGGTGAAGCTCCACGACAGCCAGCTCGGCGCCCTGGTCGCGATCGGCGGCCAGTTCGCGATCCTCGACCTCGTCAGCCGACCGGGCGTGTTCGCAGCTCTGCACCGGCCCCTCGTGCAGGGCTATGCGCTCGATGCGCTCGAGGCCGGGGACACAAAGGTGCCCTCGATCGAGGACGCCCGCGGATTCCTCTTGCTCGTCAGCGGCGTCAACGTCAGCGAGCGCGACGGGATCGGCCTCGGCCGCGAGTTGCGCTTCGCCGCCGACGGCGTGGCGGGATCCGGGCTGGTGACGGGCGACGAGCTGATCCAGCTGACCGCTTATCCGGAGTCGGAAGATCCCGTGAGTGACCAGCCGCGCATCAGCGGCGGCCACATCCGGCGTCCATCGACTCGCCGGAACCCGGGCCGTTGAGCGTGTCCGGGCAAAGGCCCCCGGGCATACAAATCCGTTCTCTGCCGATGGCTGGACGCGTATTGGCTTTATAGGCTGAAACCACGTCTCTATGCCGCACGCGGGACATCTCCATCGGCTTCATCCTTACGCCTGATGCCCAATCCTCGTCGAAGTCCACCCGCCACTTGCCCTCGGATGTCTTTTCGATCTTCAGCTTGGCCTTGAACGAGCGTCCCGAGCGGCCCTTGAAGCCGGTGACCGGCTTGGCCGTGCGCCCCGCTGGAAGCTCGTCGCCGCGCTTGATCGACTGCGCCAGGCTCTCCATCAGCTCCTTGGCGACCGCGGCCGGAAGGTTCTTACCGGCCTTGCGCTTCCAGATCACGAATCCGCAGCCGGGATCGTCCTGCGACCAGCAGGAGTAGCCCTTGCGGTTCTCGGTCACGTCCTTGCCGCAGACCGGGCAGGGACCGAGGTTGGCCCGCTCAATCTTGGTGCCCTTCAGCCCGTCGAACTCCTCCACCGTCTGCTTGGTGAAGCGGGCGATGTCGTTCATGAACGAGGGGCGGCTCTCCTCGCCCTGCGCGATCAGCCCGAGACGCCGCTCCCACTGACCGGTGAGCTCGGCGGAGGTGAGCTCGTGCTTACCGAGCAGGCGGATGACCTGGATGCCCTTCTCAGTGGCGTGCAGTGCCCTGCCCTCGCGCTCGATGTAGTTCACAGAGATGAGCCGCTCGATGATGGAGGCGCGGGTCGCGGGCGTGCCCAGGCCGGAATCCTTCATCGCCTCGCGCAGCTCTGAATCCTCGATGTCCTTACCCGCCGTCTCCATCGCCCCGAGCAGCGAGGCCTCCGTGAACCGCCTGGGAGGCTGGGTCTCCTTGCGCAGCGACTCGACGCGGCGCACCGCGACGTCCTCACCCTGCTCGAGCTTTGGCAGCAGCTGGTCGCCGCCCTCGTCGTCCTCGGACCTGTCGGGCGAGTCGGCCTCCTGCCCGTACACCGAGCGCCAGCCGGCCTCGAGCAGCACGCGCCCGCTCGTGCGGAAGATGTGCTCGGTCACGGTGGTCTCCACTCGGGTGCGCTCGAACACCGCGTCGGGATGGAAGATCGCGAGGAAGCGCCTCGCCACCAGGTCATAGATTTTCTTCTCGTCCGCGCCCATCTTCGCCAGGTCATGGGTGGACCGGGTGGGGATGATCGCGTGGTGGTCCTCGACCTTCTTGTCGTTGACCACCCGCCCGAGCGGCAGGTCCTGGAGGCCGGTCACGTAGGCCGCACCCTTCGCGTATTCACCGTTCTTCCCGACCAGCTCGGCGGTGGGGCGGATCTCGGGGATCAGCTCGCTCGAGAGCCAGCGCGAGTTCGTGCGCGGATAGGTGATGGCCTTGTGCTGCTCGTAGAGCTTCTGCGCCGCGCCCAGGGTGCGCTTGGCGGAGAAGCCGAATCTCGTATTCGCGTCCCGCTGCAGCGAGGTGAGGTCGTAGAGCAATTGGGAGCGCTCGCGCTCCTCTTTCTTCTCGAGCTTCGTGATCACCCCACGCTGGTCGCGGCAGTCCTCCACGACTGTGCCGGCCAACTGCTCGTCGATCCGCTTGCCGCCGAGATAGCGGCCTGAGTAGAGGCGCTCGCCGCCGGCCGCGAAGTCGGCCTCCACGAGCCAGTACGGCTCGGGCTTGAACGCGCGAATCTCCTCCTCTCGCCAGGCCACGAGAGCCAGCGTCGGCGTCTGGACACGCCCCAGCGGGACCGTGCTGTCGAACGCCGCTCGCAGCCGGATGGTCGCTGCCCGGCTGGAGTTCATCCCAACCAACCAGTCGGCCTCGTTGCGCGAGCGCGCCGCCGCCTCGAGCGACTTCATCTCCTCGCCCGGGCGGAGACGCGCGAACGCATCGACGATTGCCTTGGCGGTCATCGAGTTGAGCCAGAGGCGGTTGACCGGTTTCTTCGTCCCGGAGGTCTCGTGAATGTAGGTGAAGATCAGCTCGCCCTCGCGGCCGGCGTCGCAAGCGTTGATGAGTTCGCCGATTTCGGCGCTCGCGATCAGCTTGTGGATCGCCTGCAGCTGCTTCTTCGACTTCTCGTCGTTGGGGACGAGTTTGAACGGGTCCGGAAGGATCGGCAGATCGACGAAACGCCACTTCTTGAACTTCGGGTCGTACGCATCTGGCTCTGCGAGGCCCACGAGATGTCCGATCGCCCAGGTGATCACATAGTCCTCACCCGCAAGGTGAGTCTTGTCCTTACTAGAGGCGTACGAGCCAGGAAGGGCCGAGGCGATGTCCCGCCCGACCGAGGGCTTCTCAGCGATTACAAGTGTCTTTGCCATTGCTCAAACGGTAAGGCCGTCACCGGCTGATGCACCCCGAGCAGACTGGATTTTGCTGGCCGTAATTGCCAAAGGTTGCGAGCGGTCAGCGAGAGACAAGCTGCGCCAGTAGCTCTTCCGCGTCCGTCTCGTCGGCACCCTCCGCCTCGAGCGCGAGCGCCCGCTCGAACGCCCGCCGCGCCTCGACCAGCTCGCCCATGCCTGTGCAGGCCTTGCCCAGCCAGCACCAGGCCCAGGCGGTCGATGGCACGAGGTCCGCGTAGGCGCGCAGGTGCGGGTAGGCCTCCCGGTGCCGGCCCAGCTCCACGAGCGTGTAGCCCAGGGCGTAGTGCGCCATCGAGTCGCCGGACTCGAGGCATGCTCGCCAGGCGTCGACGGCCTCTTCTCCGGTCAGGTTGGTGGCCTGGCCGAAGTACGTGCGGTTGAGCGACGACACACCGCCGAAGTAGGTGCGGGCGGCAGTCGCGATCTCGCCTGCGCTCACGTTAGTGAGGCCGAGCACGGGAGCGTCGAAGCGCGGCTCCTGCCAGATCTCCGCCAGCTCCCGATCCTCGATGTCGAACTCGGAGAAGTCGAGGATCGTGAAGCCGATCGGGTCGCCGCCCGAGCGGTCCAGGACGTAGCAGAACTGTTCGCTGAGGATGCGGCGCTCCTCTTCCGATAGCTGATCGTCCACGGCACCGAACGCGACCGCAATCAGCCAGTCGTATTCCGCGTCGTGGCTGAGATAGAGCCTCGGACGTTTCATCACTTGCTAAGTCGTGCCTAGCGCAGAGGTCTGACACAGGTGTCAGAGATCTGGTCTCGGATCGACCTAATACGTAGATATGGGAAACCAACTCCAGACCGAAATCGGTGAGCACATCGAGCGCCTGGTTCCGCACGACGAGGAGCAGAACCCGACCCCGTGGTGCCCGTCGCCGGGGATGCTCGTCGCCCGTGTAACCGAGCGCCTCGCCCAGGCTGCGTTCGGCATCAAGCTCTACTACGACGTCGAGGGCGACGAGGAGCGCGACAAGCTGTTCGAGATCGGCGTTTTCTTCATCGGGGCCGCTGCGATCGCCATCAACGTCATCGCGCACATCCATCCGGACGCCGACGAGGCGGAGCCGACCCAGTTCAAGGACGTCCTCGTTACCGAGCTGGACAAGCGGCTGAGCGAGATGATCGACGAGTCGCCCGAGCTGTTCGAGGACAACGGGCCCGACGAGTGGTTACGCGTCGTGCTCTCCCTGATGACCGGCGCCTGCCAGTCGGTGTGCGAGGTCGAGCACCTGATCAGGCCCGTCGTCGGCGCCCGCGAGTGGGAGGACGACGACGATGACCCGATCGCCCGCTACTACGGCCACGACGACGACGAGGACGACGACGAGGACGAGGACGACGAGGCCGAGCGCGAGAGGATCGACGAGCTCAGAACCGCGATCGCCGACTCGCTGTTTGCGACCGCCGTCACCGCGGCGGCGGCGGGCCAGTGGTTCCTAGACGAGTACGAGCGCTGGGAGGACGAGGGAACCGAGGTGGAGGAGCCGCCGGCGAGCGAGAGCCCATCCGAGGACACGACCGACGCTGAGCATGACGTTCTCACAGATTGTCCGCTCGAAGTCCGCGAGCTGGAACGGCTCTTGGGAATCGAGCCCGGCGACCTCAACAAGTGGGATCCCGACGAGCGCTGGTCCTACCGCGAGTCGAGCGCCTCGACCTCGCGCAGGAACCACAGCCGCCTCTCCATCGCGATCTGCGACACCCCGAACGCCTTCGCAAGGCGTCTGCCGCTCTCACCCACGCGACCCAACTGATCCCGCACGAGCGGCGCCGGCATCAGCACCGCGGCCGCGAACTGGTTTGCATCCAGCTCCGGCGGCGGATAGCGGGCGAAGTCGGCCAGGTGGGTTCCCGACTGGTCCTCCTCCACGGCGGCTTCCTCGCGCATTGTTTCCTCGCGGCAGTGGACGACGTCCTCACCCGCGATCTCACCCAGGCCGCAGTGAATGACCCAGTGCCCGACCTCATGGCCCACGGTGAATCGTCGCCGCGCCGGCGCCCGCTGGGACTCCTCGGCGTCGACCCAGATCTCGCGCAGGGCCGGAAAGAGCAGGCCGCTGATGTGCATCTCGACCTGGCCGGCCGCCGTCCACAGCTCCTCCTTCTCCCGAACTAGAAGGCCGTAATGGCTGTCGGCGATCGTCTCGACCGGGACCGGGAGGGTTTCGCCATCCCAGATCCAGTCGGGAATCGTGGCCAGCTCCCGATCCGCGACGGCCTCCGCCGCCAGCACACGCGCGAGGACCTCCTTCATCGGCCGCCGAGGAAGAGCTGGTCGATCTCGTCCAGGTCGCCAGGCGAGTGGGCGCCCAACTCAAGGTTCATGGCCGGGGGACCCGCCAATTCGTGCGTCGAGTAGTGACGGAAGAAGGCGGCTTTGGGCCCTGCCGGGGAAACCGGAAAGTCACCGGCCTCCTCGATCTCACGCACGTCCACCTTGAAGACGCTCGCCAACCCCTCGAGTACCCGGCGCGAGACGCCCCCCGGCTCGATCGTCCCCGTCTCCATCTGGTGGTAGTAGGGGTGAATCCTCGCCTCCTTCCCCTTCAGGCCGAGCAGCCCCGCAAGCTGGGCCACGACCTGGTCGCGCGTCAGCTTCGAGCGCCGGCGCAGCCTCGGCAGAAGGGTGGGCCAGAATCCGGACTGGCTCTCGATCAGGCTCGCCAGCTCGCTGACGGCCGGCTCGCTGCTGATGGCGGCGAGTGTCTCGGGCGAGAAGTCAGGCGTCGGCGCCTGCTCGAGGAAGGTGCGGATGAGCGCGGCAAGCTCCTCGCGGTCCCCAGCCGGCGCCTGCTCGAGAAATTCTGAGACACGCGGACGCTCGCCGGCGTTCCAGGCGTCGCAGAATTCACTCAGAAGTTGTTCAGGGCTGGCCATCGTCACTATGGTTGCCATCGAGGATGTCGCCTAGATCTTTCAGGCCGCGGCGGCGGAGCTGGTAGACGTTGTCGCGGGTGGTGTCGAGCTCGGCCATGATCTTCTCGGTGCTGGCACCGGCGTAGGTGAGCTCGACGACACGGCGGCGGTTTGCATTCTTGAGGTCCGCGATCGCCGTTCGAACTCGCTCCTGGCGCAACAGCGCTTGCTCACGACCTGCAGTGAGGGCCTCCTCTTCGGCCACGCGCTCCTTTTCCTGTTCTGCGATGTCGCGATCGAACCGGCCGCGCTCGTCGCCTTCGTCGTCCTTGGTCCGCTCGTCCAGGGAGCCGGCACGCCGCATGTCGTGGCCCATCGCCTCGCGGCAGTGATCCATGCACTCGAAGCGCACGCAGGTGCGCATAGCGGCGCGGTACTCACCCTCACTGATGCCTTTGAATGTCCGGAGCATCTTGACCAGGCGCTCATAGGAAGAGTCGACGACGTCGTCGACATCGGACCCCTCGACTCGCACTTCCGGCGCCTCGGGGTGTCGGAAGGTCTCCACGATTCCTTTCACACGATCGATGTCCTTGGCGATCAGCATTTGCCAGGCTGCGCCTGCGCGCCTTGGTCTTTTCGGGTCAGTATTTTCACGACAGTCGACCACGATCCTGAACAGCTCGTCCTGGCTCAGACGGTCGAACCGGTTCTCCGGTATGGCGTTTAGGTCGTGGTCGCTGCGCATGATCGGACAGTTGCGGGAATTCGGCCAGGCAGGGCGGGCACCCAGCGAGCCCCGGAGGAACCCCTGCCGGGGGTTTCCGAGCCACCCCCACCGGGGAGTGATTGTGCCGCATCCCGGATGTTGTGTCAGGTTCGCGGGGTAGGGCTCGACCTAGCTCGTGGATGGAGTCCGAGAGAGACAAGCCTGCGCCCGAGGCCTGCCCGCGATGTGGGTCGGCGGCGGTCGTACCGATCATGTACGGGCTGCCGGGACCGGACCTGACCGCAGCAGCGGAGCGCGGCGAGGTCGAGCTTGGCGGGTGCTTGGTGCCGGTGCCTTGGAAGTGGTCCTGCCCCGAGTGTGGTTACAAATGGCCGCTGCCTCCGGAGGCGCTGGAGAGCGATCTGGTCCGCGCGGCACTTGCCGTCGCCTACGAGGTGCACGGCGACCAGGAGCGCAAGGGCGACGGCAGCGAGTACATCTCCCACCCGATTGAGGTCGCGCACATGCTCCACGAGCAGGGTCTCGGCGATACGGTTGTCGCCGCCGGCCTCCTGCACGATGTCGTGGAGGACAGCGATTGGACCGTCGACGGCGTTGACAATCGTTTTGGCGGGGATGTCTCCGCTCTGGTCGACGCGATGACGGAGGACAAGCGGGTCGAGGAGTACATGCGGCGCAAGGCCATCCACCGCGCGAAGGTAGAGGAGGCCGGCATGCCAGCGGCCCCTATCTACGCCGCCGACAAGCTGGCGAACCTGCGCGCGCTGCGTGCTGCCTATAGGGAGCAGGGCGAGGCGGTTGGTCGCCACTTCAACGCGCCGCTCGACGACAAGGTGGAGAACTGGCGTAGCGACGTCGAGATGCTGACGGCGCTCGACCGGGAGATGCCATTCGTGGCGGATCTGGAGATCGAGCTGCTGCAATTGAGGGCGGATCGATTGGCACAAAGGGGCGACTCGTGACCCGGCCGAAAGTAAATGGGGAAGAGCCCGACTCAGTGTCGCCGCGGCCGCCTGGGCAAGATGAAAAGAGGCCGACCGCCCCTGTGGGCCCTTCTGGAGAAGTTTCCTGATCCCAAGTACCGCCGCGAAACCCTGCTGACTCAGGGAAGTACCCTCGTGTTGTGGCGCCGGCGGAAATTCTCGCTGGCGGCTAGATGGAGAGTGCGCGCTCCTAAACCTGCTACGTCACGAATTCATAGACAAAGAAGCTCGGCCAGAACTGGCGCGTGGTCGCTCGGCCGCCACTGATTGTCATCTCGTTCGAGCCAGCCACTCAGGTAGTACTGGCATGCCCGATCGGAATACGGTCAAAGACTGGAAGGAAACAAGGTTTCGCGAGCGCTATGGTGATGGTTTCAAGGCAAGGTTCTGCGTGCCGACCGCACCACAGCCAACGGGCATGCTCCTAGGCCAGGGACGAGTATGTCTAAGCACCTTTGTCGGAAGGACCCTGGTTTTCCTGCTGGTCGGGCGGCGGCGGAGGGGAATCTTCTTCCAGCTTGTCGGACTCCAGGTCGGGATCGGGAGGGGTCGGTTCGGCGGACGTTTCCTTCTCAAGCTCTTTTGCGGCTGACTCGGCCAGATCGAGTAGCGGCAGATGCTCATCCGCGTCGCCGGCAGCTGGCTCATATCCTTCAGCGTCTGGTGACGGTGAGGGAGGTGCGTTATCCACGAAACTTTCGTCCTCGTCCCCATAGCGGTCCCGAAGGCGTCGCTCCCTGTATGCGAAATATGCCTCATCGGCGACTCTGTGCATCAATCTCATGTTCAATCCGGCCCCTACCACGACGCCGAGAACAGGAGTGGCCTTACCGAGCTGTTGCTTGGTAAGCCGATGCCCGAGCTGCTGGTAAACCCTCGCCACGATCGGCGTAATGCGGTTCTTGCCAAGCGTGGTCCACGGCGCGTTGCGGGCGAGTGAATAGGCAAGTTTGTGGAGTTCCCTCTGGGCCGCCATCTTCCCAGTTTGCGTTCCGGCCGTGGCCGCACCGAGGACTCCAGCCATGTACATCTGCTCGGCCGGATCGTTCGGGTCGTAGCCGTAGAGCGCAGCTGTCTCAGCAATGATTCGGCTCCCGGCGAGTAGTGTCGCAGCGGCGTCGCCGGCAAAAGCGCCGACGACCGTCATTGCCCCAGGGGTGGCTCCCGCGCCGGCGCCGGCCACGCCCCCCACTACGGTCCCGATCTCGCCGGCGGTCGTGACAGTCCCTGCCCACGCCCCGGTAGCTCCGGCGCCGATGATGTAGGCGAGCCGACGCTGACGGGGAAAGGCCTCGTCCGAGACCTCGAGATCTAGATTCCTGATGTCCGCGAGCCGGCTTAGGGGGTGCCCGCGCTGCGCGTAACGGCGGAGGACGTGGTGTTTCGGAACAGAAGCAGCGGCCGTCGTGGCGATGGTCCGTGTGAGACCTTCTAGGGCGCCCTTGATCGCCTCGAGGATCTGCTCGGCCCCTGGGATGTCATCGACCATCTCGCCGACACGCTCCCTGCCTCGCTCGGCGACACGTCCGGCCCGTTCCCTTACCCCGGCTGGAACGAACTCGCGGATGCGTTGGGTCGGCTTTCGCGCGCGGTATGCGCGGATTTGGTCCCAAGCTTTGCGGTCGTACGGATTCATCTATGCCGGTTCGATCGTCGAATCTAACCGGGCTCGCCGCGACAGGCAAGCGGCGGACCTGACCAGGGTGATGTAAGGGCGCCGATGTTCTCCCCCTCCTTTATCCGAGACATCGGGTAGGAGCTCGGCGACAACTGGCGCGTGGTCGCTTGGACGCCACTTGTTCTCGTCCCGATCGTGCCAGTCGCCCAGGTACTCACAGCTTGCGGTCTTGAGCTCGGCGGAGGTAAAGACGTAGTCGTATCGATGGGGTGTGAAGGGCTTCTCGCGACCCGTGAAGTGCGATACGGGAAAGGACCCGGCAGGATCGTGGACGTCGCAATACACATCGCGCATACTAGGGTTCCTGAGCAGCGCAGTCTCGGCTTCGAGCCAGCGAGCACGGGTGTCCCGTGGCCACCTTCGCCGCAGCTTCGTGATCGGGCCTTTGGCATCTTCGCTTCACGGGGCGTTGAAGTCGCCGCACAGGACGGTCGGGATCCCGTATTTAGCATCGGCATCCACACGGCGACGTATCGCTTCAAAAGCGTGCATTTTTATGACGCCGCGCCCCGACCCATGGGGGGACATGTGCTGCGTTCCCGGAGAAATACCTGGTCGCCGAAGTCAGGCTAGGCGACGTCACGGTCCGTGTTCACAACACATCGGGGTTCTTCAACTGCAGCCCGGCGGGCGATCGGATGGCGCGCGGCCAAGAGGTTGAAGCTCCGCCTTTGAACTGGCCGTGAACCTTTCCGCGCGGAAGGCGCCGAGGGTAGTAGGTTGGCCGGGCGTTATGCCTGCCGGGATTTTCTGTATCGAGAACTGGTCCGCACACCTGGGTGCCAGGAATAGTGTCCATCCATTGCTGGAGTTTCTCGAGTTAGACCGGACGGCAAGGATCCGTCACCAGCGAGTGGAGTCTCGAAAGGAAGTGCGACATTACCTTGCGAGGTTTGAGGGCAAGAGGCGATACGACATCTGCTACCTCGCGATGCACGGGGAGGAAGGCGAGGTTCGGGTCGGCAGCGAAGCGCTGGACCTGTGGGACCTCACAAGTGGCCGCGAACGGAGCGGGGAACGACCGACTTTCCTCGGTGCTCAGTCGATGTCGGATGGAACGGACCAGCCAGAGACACCGTTCAACTTTCGAGGGCAGTTTCTGTATCTCGCAAGCTGCTCGACGTTAGCCTCGGGCGCACACGCGGAACTAATTCGTCAATGGACTGGTGCGATCGCGGTTTGCGGATACAGCAAGCCGGTGGATTGGTACGAGGCGGCAGGCTTCGATGTCATGCTTCTCTCAGCGGTAGCCGAAGCAATGGCGATGAAGAATACTCGTGCGGGTCTCGAGCGCCGGTTAACGAAACTGCGGAAACGGCTGGGGAACACCTTCCTCGACGAGACGCTTGGCTTCGTTTGCGTTCCTGACTGGCGCTGACTTGAGTAGCGGGGGGGATTCGAACCCGCAACCTTCGGGTCGCGGGTTCGAATAGGACCCTCCCCGGGGACTAAACCATGGTCAGTGAAGCGGTGCTGTCAGACCCACGGTGCCTCCCGCGACTTAACCCGTACACCACGAATCGTGTGTGCCATTCCCCGTCTCAGCCCCATATGAGAAGGTGAGCACGGGAGGCAGTGGCCCCGCACGCATGTCCCAAAGTTGAGCCAAGAAAGCCCGCCCAACAAGCCCCGACTCGTGCTCGGCCCCCCGGCCGCGCTCGAGCAGGCCCTCGTCGAAGAGGTCAAGCGCCACAAGGCTGGCGACGGGCTGGTGCCGGTCACGATCCTGGTTGGAAACACGCTGCTGCGGCCGTACCTCCAGCGGCGCCTGGCGACGCTCCTCGACGGTTGGATCAACGTCCACATGGTCACCTTCGCCGAGCTGGGCCTGAAGTTGGGCGAGCCGACGTTGATCGCTCAGGGACGGAAGCCGCTGCCCCGCCTTGCGGAACAGGTACTGACACAAGCCGTGGCGGCGCGCGCGGGCCGCTACTTCAAGCCCGTCGCGGTCACGCCCGGCTTCGCCCTCGCACTCCAGCGCCTCTTTCAGGAAGTCCGACAGGCAGGGATCGAACCCGGGGCGCTGACCGATGCAGTCGTTGACGGGGGCAAGCAAGACGAGATCGCAGCTCTCTTCACGAAGTTCGAAGAGCTTCGCGCCGGCTTCTACGACCCCGACGACTGCATTGCGCACGCAGACCCGGCGCTTCTCGACTCCCGCGGACTGCTCGTGCACGGCGTCTGGCAGCCAACGACCACGCAACGCCGACTACTGGAAGCGCTGATGGGGGTCACGGAGACCACCTTCCTGCTGCCAACGACGGGAACGGACGACGACCAGGCCCACGCGGAGATGCGGGCCTGGCTCAAGAGCCTCGGAATCGAACCCGAGCGAAACCCGGAGGGAGAGCCCACCGCCCCCATTCAACTTCTCTCCGCCCCGGACCCGCCGCGCGAGGTCCTCGAGGCCGCCCGCGCGTGCCTTCGCTGGGCGCGGGAGGGGATCGCCTTCCACGAGATGGCAGTCACCTACCGCCACGCCGACCGCTACCGGCCTCTGATCGAGTCGGTGTTCGGTGACTCCGGCATCCCCCTCTATATCCACGCTGGCGTCCCGCTCGTCGAGCGGCCGCTCGGTCGGCGCGCGCTCGCGCTCTTGGACCTGATTGGCTCCCCCGCGCCGCTGCAGCGCTCGGCCGTGATGGAGTTCCTGACCGACGCCGATGTCCCCAAAGAGACCCGAGAGCGTTCCGGCGGGCTCAGCTCCGCCGACTGGGACTCGATTTCGCGGCGGGCGGGCGTCGTGGAAGGCCGCGAGCAGTGGCTCCAGCGACCGCAGCTCTGGCTCGAGGAGGAAGAGAAGGAGCGGGTGAAGCGCGGCAGGGAGCCGCGCGATTGGCTCGTCGAACAGGTTGAGCGACTGACGGCGTTCATGACCGAGCTTGCTGATCGGCTCGAGGCGCACCCGGAGCGTGCTTCCTGGTCAGAGCACGTCGCCTACCTTGGTGAACTCTTCCGCACCTACATCAACGATGTCGATCCCGTCGTGGACGCGCTCGCCGACCTCACACAGCTCGACCCACTCTCGGAGCAGGTCGACTTCGAGCACTTCCGCCAGGTCGCGCGCCACGCGATCGAGGAGATGCGAAGCGAGGATCTACCAGAGGGCCGGGCGGGCAAGTTCGCCCGCCAGGGCGTGAACGTGCTCGATGTCAACTCAATCCAGCACCTGCGCTTTCGCGGAGTCGCGGTGCTTGGTCTCACCGAGCGCGCCTTTCCGCCGCCGCCACGCCAGGACGCTCTTCTGCTCGACGGCGAGCGCAGGGCGCTGAACGAGAAACGTGGCTGGGACCTGCCGCTGCGCGCGGGCGGGCCCGACCGCGAACCGCTCCAGTTCGACATGGCCGTTCACGCCGCCGAGAGCTACCTCCAGCTCAGCTTCGCCCGCACGGAGACCGGCGCCACGAGCCCCAAGCTTCCATCGCACTTCTTCCGAGCCGAGGCGGCGCGCCTGAAGGGCGAGGCGGTAAGCGTCGAGGATGTGGACGGCCTTCCAGAGGAGTTCTTCACGCGCA
>JBBQNR010000016.1:0-48174 GCA_038330145.1 Solirubrobacterales bacterium | reverse complement strand
TGGGTTGCATGGGAGTCGTCTGTCGACTCGACGCTCGATCACTCCGACCATCACCGTCTCGCCGGTGTCGTCCCGCGCCGGACTAGCGGTTCAGCAGCGGAAGCGGAACTGGCCGTCGGCGCAGTACCAGATGCCGAAGAGCAGGTAGACCGGTGTCCAGATCGGGCCGGTCGGGGAGAACAGGTAATGGTTGTAGCCGGCGTACTGGCATGAGAAGCCCGCCGCGATGTAGCTCTGCTCGTAGCCAGGCTGGCAGCCGGCGCCGGAGCGGTAGCCGTTGGGGTTGGGGAAGATCGAGGGCAAGTAGATCGGCCCGGCGGGTTGCGTCACTGCGGGCGGAACTGGAGTCGACGGGGCCTGCAGCGGCGGCGCCGTCGGCGGCTGGTTCTGGGCCCGCCTACGCGCGAGGCACCTGCGGTAGCGCCGGACGTAGCGCCGCCTCATCGCCGAGCCCCGCTTGGAGCGCTGCGCCTTCTTCTTGAGTGACGCACAGCCATTGCCGGCCACGTGTCCCTCTTGGCTGGCGACGGCGGGCGCGGATGCGGTTGGCAAGGTCGCCGCTGTGGACGCGGACGCGAGTGCGAGCGCTGCGAAAAGCGCAGCGCCGACTGCCAAGAAATAGAACTTGGCGAGCCGGCCCATGTGTCTACTTTCGGCGATCAAAATGCTGAATCTCCGCGTCGGACTCCGTATCACGCGAGCCCCGGGGGTAGTACGACTGTAGGTCTGATTCGGCAGGGACCGCCAGCATTTCGATCGCGGGGGATCCCGTCAATGTGCTCATCGACGAAGCAGGCCTGAGCTGACAAGTCGGGCTGTGCTCTTCTGTAAATGGCGACGTGTCGACCTACCGGCGATGCCCACGAGAATGTGGAAGTCGCCCGAGCCTCCTTTTCGCGAGGGCTAAGCTCCCTGCCGCCGAGATCACGCCTATGACGCGCCCTCGCGAGCCGGGGCGCCCGGTCGGCCTGGGGAGCCTGGGCGCGGGGGGACTACGACCAACCGCTCGTCCCGCAGCTGGTCCTGACTTGCCCGTAAGCGCAGTGGTAAAGTGCTGGCTCTGGCGCGCATGCCGGTAGCTCGTTGACGCTGTCGGCGCTTGGGTTGGCGGGCGGATCGCGAAACAGGGGGGGAAATTGCGGAAGATGACGATGCGTCGGGCCTTGGGCGTGGCCATGGTCGTGATCGCGGTTACTGTCGCGCCTGCTCAGGCCTCGGTGCCGACCGATCGCTACGGGTTCGTCCACGGTTGCTACTCGTTGCAGAACCAGAGCGGTCAGCTGATCGCGCCAGCGTCTAGTCCGTTCCGGATGCAGGCGACCACCCTCGGCGAATATCTCCTCTACGGCGTTCACGAAGACTTTCTCGCCGATCCCGGGACCGGCATCCCTACACCTGCCGCGGCGCCCAGCACTGCCGCGGAATGGGAGGTGAAGGGGAACCCCAACGCCGGCTACTCGTTGAAGAACAAGGCCACGAACAAGCTCATCCGAGTCACATTCCTCTCGGAGACGGCCTGCGCCGTCTATCCCGAGGGCTCGATCGGGTCGTACGGTAGGCACCCTCGCACACAGCGGACCCACAGCCCGGTGTACGGCTTCGCAGACGCCCACATGCACTGGACGGGCTTCCGCTTGTTCGGTAGCTCCTGGCACTGCGGGCGGCCGTGGCACAAGTACGGAATCGGCTTCGCGATGCCTGACTGCGCGCAGTACGACCAGGGCACGAACGGCCAGGTCCGTGCATTCATCGACGGCCGCGTTCCCGGGGAACCGTACGACACTGTGGGCTGGCCGACGTTCACCTACTGGCCCGGCCCGACGCGGCAGGCCGAGGAAGGCACCTATTACACGTCCGTCGAACGCGCCTGGCTCGGTGGCTTGCGGCTCCTGACCGTCCTGTTCGTCGACAACGAGGCACTGTGCGACGCCATGGACATCAGGGACCCGGCGCCGCCGGCGTTCTGCAACGACATGGACAGCGTTCGGCTCCAGAACGCGGATCTCGAGGAATTCCAGGACTACGTCGACGCCCAGAACGGCGGCCCGGGGAGAGGTTGGCTGCGGATCGTCACAAGTCCCGCACAGGCGCGACGGGTCATAAACCAGGGCAATCTCGCCGTCGTCAAGGGCATCGAGCTCTCGCGCATTCTGAATTGTGGCGAGACGGTGGAGAGCGATCCCGAACCGGGGTGCGACCAGGCGAGTGTCGATGCTGGTCTCGATGAGCTCCGCGGCATGGGCATCACATCGTTCTTCCCGGTGCACAAGTTCGACAACGCCTTCGGCGGCACCAAGATGGACTCCGGCTCTCTCGGACCGATCGTCAACGCCGGCAACCACTACAAGACACACCATTTTTGGAACGTCGCGCAGTGCAGCGGAGCCGGTGAGGACAGGGAGCAGCCGACGGCGCCCATAGCCAGCAACATCGCTCAGCTCATCTACAACCTCGGCCTGCTGCCGCCGACGGTAAGCGTCCCCATCTACGGTCCCCCACCGCACTGCAACCAGCGCGGCCTGACCGCCATGGGCGGCTACCTGATCAACAAGATGATCGACCGGCACTTCGTGATCGAGGTCGACCACATGAACGAGGTGACGGCCGACACGACCATGGACATCGTCGAGGCGCGCCGGTACCCCGGCGTCATCAACAGCCACAGCGATTGGTCCTCTGACCCTACGATCCAACGGATCCGGGCGGTCGGGGGTGTTGCGGGGTTCAACAAGAGCACGAGCACGGGCACGGGTCTTGGATCGGACATCAACGGGCTATCGAGTCAGCCCGGTCCGGGTTCCACGCCGATCGACTACCCCTTCAGATCGAACGACGGCAGCAGGACCTTCGATCGCGAGAGGTACGGCGATCGGACGTTCGACTTCAACACCGACGGCGTCGCCACCTACGGCCTCTGGATCGACTGGATCGAGGCACTGCGGACCGCCGGTCAGGCAAAGAGGGTGCAAGCGCTGTTCCGAAGCGCCGAGGACTACCTGAGGATGTGGGAAGCCACCAACAGGCACCAGGGCTGACCGGATCTCAGGTCGCCAGCCTCGCCGTCACGGTCACCTGCTCGACCCCAGCGAGGGCGCGCGAGACCGGGCAGTTGCTCTTCGCCTCCTCGGCATGCTTTGCGAAGTGGCCCTCGTCGATCGCGGCGACTCGCCCCTCGGTCTCCAAATCGATGCGCTGGATCGTCGGCCCCTCATCCGTTTGACGGAGGTGCACCTTGGCGACCGTCCGAACAGATTCGGGGGAATGCCCGTGCTCGGCAAGAATGTTGCTGAGCGCCATCGTGAAGCACGCTGCGTGTGCCGCAGCGATCAGCTCCTCGGGGTTGGTGCCATCTCCCTCTTCAAAGCGGGACGAGAACGAGTAGGCGCCCTCAAAGACGCCGTCCCCGACGGTGAGTTTCCCGGCGCCACTCTTGAGGTCCCCGCGCCACTCAGCACTGCCGTTGCGTGTTGGCATCCCGCGCTCCTATCGGTTGGGTTTCGACTCACGCTAACAGCCGTGCAAAGTCGCACTTGTCCATCGCTGAGAGCCGCGCGCCGGCCCGGTGCCGGTGCGGTCCTCTCTTCTTACCAGCTAGCGGCGCGCCGATGCCGGATCGCCGGCTCGGGCCCTCCACTGCCGTTCGATGACCCGCATCATCGGCGGGTACACGATCAGGTGCCGGAACGGCCTGATCGCGGCCATGTAGGCGGCCCCGAACAGCCCATTTGGCTTCACGAGGACGGCCATCTGGCCGCGGTAGCCGCCGTTCCCGTCCGGGACCCAGCCAAGGTGCAGAACACCATGAACGGTCCGGTTGGCGATCTCCGCAGCCCACTCGTCCTCGAGTAGGTAGAGCGAATTGAAGGGGAGGGAGTCAAACTCCGGTCCGGATCGGGCGTCGCGCAGATCCGCCGGCAGCCGGTTGCGCAGCGTCGGCACCCTGGAGCCGACGCCGTCGTCCTCATCGTCCCAGCCGAGCAGCTCCCCGATCTTCCACCGCAGCGCCCAGAGCATGCGAGGGGCGCCGGGCAAACTCTGCGACGGGTCGGACGAGGCAAACTGCTGCACCAGCCGAGGGAAGTCGTCCGGGCCGCCCGGCGTCGGCAACGCCCACACGTCCTCGACCCGGAAGTCGCCGGTGATCTCGTGGATGCGCCACGGCCGGGAGGTGTGGGCGGTGTTCGGGAGCCTCATTCGTGGGCCCTCTCCTGCTGTGGCGTTAGGAAGACGGGGCCGTGGCGACGGGCTCGTGCGGCCCAGATGGCGAAGGAGAACACCGCGATGCCACAGGCGATGTCGAAGCTCACGTGCGCATGGCGCCACCACGGCATGGAGGTCGCTCCAGGGACGAGGTAGTGACCGATGCCGACGAGCCCCGATCCGGAGTAGGCGGCGAGCAGGATGAGCGCGAGGTTGGAGGGGCTACGACGGAAGAGCAGGTACCCCGCCAGACCTGCGGCCGTAAAGGGGAACCAGGCGCCCAGCACGAGTGACTTGGACGGGTCGGGCCCGGTCTTCGGCTGGGGGTAGTCGTTGTAGTTCACGTAGTTGTCGGTGTAGTGAACGATGGAAACCACCACCGCCAACGCGAAGATCACGCTCAGAATTCGCACTGCCCGCCGATGGTCATACAAGCTCATTCGTGGACCCTCTATCAATACGCTTCCGTATCGATACGGTACTGTATAGATGAATGCAGGGCCCGTCAACCATCTGCCGCGCTCTCAGTATGCGCGAAGCGCGATAGGCAGAGACGCTGGCCGCCCCGACTCGCACCCCTCGCACCAGCTGGATCCAGGAGGGCCTGCGGGCCCTTGGCGTCGGCGGCCCGGATGCGGTCCGGATCGAGAAGCTCGCGCAGGCGCTCGGCGTCACGAAGGGCGGTTTCTACTGGCACTTCGAGGACCGGCCCGCGCTGCTCGAGGAGATGCTCGACGCGTGGGAGCGGCTGGTCGTCGACGAGGTGATCGATCGCGTCGAGAGCGAGGGCGGGGACGCGAGGGCCAGGCTGCGGCGGCTGTCGGCGCTCGCCTCATCCAGCCGCGACCTGATGAAGATCGAACTTGCCATCCGCGACTGGGCCCGGCGCGACAAGGCGGTTGCCAAGCGCCTCAGGCGCATCGACAACCGGCGAATGGAATACATGCGCTCGCTCTTCGGTGACTTCTGCCCCGACGAGGACGATGTCGAGGTCCGCTGCACGCTCGTCTTCTCGCTCTTCATCGGCAACCACTTCATGGCCGCCGATCACGCCGGGCGGAGTCGCACCGATGTGTTGAAGCTGGCCCTGACGCGCCTGCTGGCCTAGCGATCCTGTTACTCAGGGAGCGAAGATGCCCTGCCGCAAATAGACCTTCTCGTCGCCCGAGCCGCAGGTTGGCGGGCAGCCGAGGCCGACCGGGTCCGGACTGGGATCGATGACCCCGTCGGCCCCCGCGTCCTCGACGCTGAGCGAGAAGGTCGAGAGTATGGCGCGTGCCCCCTCCTTGACGAAGCCGGGCACGAGCGTGTCGAGGGTCGTGGCGATGTTGCAGTTGCTGCCAGTCTCGGGGGCGGCGGTGGCCACGCAGTCGATCGGCGCCGAGAGCTCGAAGTCGGAGACCGTCCCCGGATCGTCGCCGTTGGAGCCGTTGCGCATGTCGGTCATCCGCACCGGCGTCGTCAGGATCACTTTGCCCGTGTAGTCGCCGCCGCCGGCCGCGCTGCGCACGTCCGAAAGGACGGCCTGGATCGTGACGTCGGCCTCGTCCGCCGGCGTACCGGGGTCGCCGTTCTGCACCCTTAGGAGAGCGTAGCCCGACCCCCTGCCGATCGTTGAGGTGGTCAGGAGCGTGGAGCTCTGCGCGGGTGGCGAGCACGATCCGCCGTCGAGCGGCCCGACGTGCGTGCTGTTCGGCTGCGTGCACTGCTGGTACTCGGGCACGAAGGGCACTCGCAGTGGCGTGGCGCCGCCCGGGCGCGGGTAGGGCGGCGCGCCCGCGAAGAACTTCCACACGAAGGCGTCGTTGCCGCCGTTGGCGCTGGTGTCGAACGCCCCCGCGGTGGTGGGGAAGTCGGACGAGGTGGTGTAGCCGGTGACGTAGACGTCCCCCGGCGCACCGAGCGCGATGCCGCTGCCCTGGTCGGTGCCACCGGTCCCGCCCGAGCTCCCGCCCAGGTAGGTGGAGTAGCGGAGCGCAGAGCCGCCGGCGTTCAGCCTCGTGACGAAGGCGTCCCCAACTGGGCCGTAAATGGTGTCGAACGCTCCCGCCGTGGTGGGGAAGACAAGGGAGTCGGTGCGACCCGTGACCCAGGCACTGCCCGTCCCGTCGACCGCGATCCCGCTGCCCGAGTCATAGCCGGTTCCCCCCACGCCCGTCCCGCCCAGGAAGGTCGAGTAAGCCAGAGCCGAACCGGCGGAGTTGAGCTTCGTGACGAAGGCATCGCCATCGTCGTTGTAGCTGGTGTCGAATGCACCCGCGGTTGTGGGGAAGCCCGTGGAGTTGGTGAACCCCGTCAGGTACGCGCGAGCGTTCGCGTCGAGCTCGATCGCGGCGGCTCCGTCGGTGCCAGTTCCGCCCATGTAGGTGGAGTACAGGAGCGACGAGCCGGAAGCGTCGAACTTCGTGACGAAGGCATCCTGGCCGCCGTTTTGGGTGGTATCGAACGCCCCCGGGGTGGTGGGGAAAAGCGTGGAGAGGGTGCTGCCGGTGACGTAGGCGTTGTCCGCCCCGTCGACCGCGACGTCGTTGCCGATGTTGGTGCCTCCCGCCCCGCCCAGGAACGTCGAGTAGTCGAGCGCCGAGCCGTCGGGCGCGAGCTTCGTGAGGAAGGCGGAGAAGTTGCCGGCCGGCGTGAAGGTGGTATCGAACGCCCCCGGGGTCGTTGGGAAGTTCCCGGACACGGTGTAGCCGGTGACAAAGGCGCTGCCCGCACCGTCGAATGCGATGCCGTTGCCGTAGTCGGCGTTTCCGCTCCCGCCCAGGTAGGTCGAGTACGTGAGCGCCGCGCCGTCGGGCGCGAGCTTGGTGACGAAGGCGTCGTCGCTGCCGCTGAGGGTCGTGTCGAACGCTCCCGCGGTGGTGGGGAAGTCCGAAGAGTTGGTGTCACCTGTGATGTAGGCGCTGCCCGCGCTGTCGACCGCGATCCCGTTGGCCTCGTCGATGAGGCCTGTCCCGCCCAGGTAGGTCGAGTAGTCGAGCGCGGAGCCATCGGGCTCGAGCTTCGTGACGAAGGCGTCGCCACTGCCGCCGAGGGTGGTGTCAAACGCGCCTGCGGTGGTGGGGAAAGCCGGGGAACTGGTGCGGCCGGTGATGTAGGCGCTGCCCGCCGCGTCGACCGCGATCGCGTTGCTCAGGTCGGTGCCCGTGCCGCCAAGGTAGGTTGAGTAGACGATGCCGGGGTCGATCACGAGAGGCTTGCTGTGATCGTAGGCTCCGAGCTCGAAGCCGTAGGCGTTCGCACCGCGGGCACCGTTGTTGAGTGAATAGCGGCTTTGGACGGGGACCCTGCGCCCGCCGATCTGCTGCCAGGCACGAGGCGCCGAGTCCCGAAGCGTGCCGTGCGGTGTCCGGATGGAGAGGTTGCCACCGCGGGACAGCGAAAGGCCCTCGGCGCCCGCATAGGCGAGACGAATGCGCTCGGGGTTTGCGCCGGGCGCCAGCTGGAACTCGTACTTCAGCGTTCCGCTTGCACCTCGGATGGACATGTCGACCCCTGGCCAGAGTCCCTGGTAGGCGAGCTGGCCGTAGGTCGGAAGCCCGGTCTGCCACTTGCTCGGGTCATGGCCCTTCAGATAGTTGACCGTCCCCGTACCCTGGCGCTCAGGCTTGAGCGTCGCGTTGCCACTTGCTCCCAGGAAGCGCAGATGGAGTGCCTCGCCGCGCGCTTCTTTCTGGAAGGAGAGCACCGCCTTGTCATCGGTGAAGTAGAAGCCGAAGCCCGCTCCCTGGGCGTAGTAGCGGACGCTCTCGTCCGTCTGGCCTCTATTCGGGATGAACGAAAGGGGCAGCTTGGCGTACGAGTCGCTCGTGTCACGGCTCAACGCTCGGGTCGGATCGGGGAGCGAGCCCTGATGGGGCAACAACGCCAGGACCATCGCCAGAAATCCGAGCGCCACAAGACTGACCGGCGCTCCCACCGATATCGGTAGGGCACTCCTCCGCATAAAAATCCTCCCCCGTTTTCCTAACCCGCTTCTTTAGAGGCGAACGCTGCGTGTTCTGAAGCAGCTACGCCCCTGAGCGGTGCCATCCTAGCGACTAATTCTGGCCCGTGTCGCTCGCGGTGGGGTTAGGTGTTTGCCCTCCATCCCGCCCGGCTCCCGGCACGGCGAGCGTACGCACGAAGACATCCTCGCGGCTGTAATGGCCGACTGCGTCGAACGAGCGCTTGGCGACCAGACAGGCCCCAAGGTCGCAGTCTGCGACGACAAGCCCCTCCTCTCCATATAGGGGGCCGGCGATGACTTGGCCGGAGCCGGGCTCGACAATCGCCGCGCCGCCGTTGCCGAACACCTCCCTGCCCTCGGGCAGCGGTACCGGGAAGTCTGCAGGGAAGGCTGACGCGGGAATGTACTGCGGCACCGAGACCACGAAGGCGCCCGCCTCGATCGCGACATGCCGCATGCTGGCCAGCCAGCCCTCGGAGTCGTCGGCGGTCGGTGCGACCCACACCTGGGGCCCGCCGCGGTAGACGGCGTAGCGCGCCAGCGGCATCCGGTTCTCCCAACAGATCAAGCCGCCGATCCGCCCCGCGGCGGTCGCGATCACGCCGAGGTCGTCGCCGGCGCCGATCCCATGGAAGAGTCGCTCGTGCATGGTCGGCATCAGCTTGCGGTGCTTGTGCAGCAGACCCTCCGGCCCGAGCACGAGCAGCGTGTTGTAGAGCGAGCCGGGGCGCTCGGACTCTCGCTCGTTGACACCGATCGCGCAGTAGATGTCGTGCTCGCGGCATGACTCGCTCAGCCGTTCGGTGATCGGTCCCGGAACGTCCACCGAGTTCTCCCACAGTCGTTCCCACAGCGCATCCCAGCCCGTGAACGCCGCTGCGCCCTTCGCCCACCCGTTGGACGGGTAAAGAGGAATGAAGGTCTCCGGCAGCACGGCAAGTTGCGCGCCATCCGTGGCGGCCTCGCCGATCAGCCCGCACGCCTTCTCGACCGTGGCCTCGGCGTCGAGGATCACCGGCGTCGCCTGAATGGCCGCAATTCGGACGGTGCTTTCGCTCATGCAGAGTCGAGGATATCCCGCTGCCGGCACCAATTCGCTCGGGAGCCCGCTTGAACGCGCCCAGTTGCCGGGGCCTTCCTTGCAAACTCGCGGGCCAGTTGATAGGAACGCCTAGGCAGCTTTCCACACGCATTCCCTCGGAAGGGAGACAGGGTGACGAGACGCGGATGTCTCATCGCCGCCTTGGTGGCGGCGTGTCTGCTGGTACTTACCGGCGCGCTGAGCGCGTCCGCCAGCGAGGGTCAGGGCACCAACGCCTCGAGCCAGGCGTCCGGCCCGGGTGAGACTTCGGGCAAGAAAGGCTGCTGGGGCCGCACCGGGCGTCATGGCCAGGGTCGCAACAAGCGACGCGGCCGCGCGAACGGCGGTCGTGGTCACAGCCGAAAGAAGGGACGCGGCCGCGGCCGGCGCCCGAGCAGGCACTGCCACAAGCCACAGCCAGGACCGGTGGAGGCGCCGCCTGCTCCCGATGTCACGGCAGGCGACGGCTCGGCGCTCGTCCAGGTCCGGGAGGGGCCGAACCCGCCGGGCCACACCGGCGTGGACGTATACGTCGGCACGGACCTCGCGAACCTCGAGCTGGCCTGCAGCAGCCGCGACCCATCCCACCTGCACGAGTGCACCGTCACGCTCGAGAACGGTCAGCGCTACCTGTTCACGGCCGCCTACGAGCTCGACGGCGTGCTTGGCCCGAGGTCGGCACCCGTCTCTGCTTGGCCCGACTCGTGCAATCTCGAATTCCTCCACTCCCCGGATGCTTGGCCCGGATCCAATTGCTGGCGACCGTTCGCAGATGACAGTCCGTGGAACACGCCGGTCGCGCCGGGACTCGAGGATCTCGCTGCCGGCCTGGACAACTCGAAGTACTCGAGCGCAGAGTCCGTGCAGGCGCTCACTGCGTGTGACGCGACGAACGTGGAGTGCGAGTCGCGGCACGGCCTGCACACGATCGGGATCGGCAGCAGCGACAGCAACGCCCCCGAGGATTTCAAGCACGCGATCTACTACGCGAACGCGGGCGACCCATACGTGACGTTGCGCAGCCGCGACTGCGATAGCGGCGAACCGGCCTTCTCACCGCTTGACGGCTTGCAGGTGCGCATCCCCGCCGAGGCTCAGCCGGCCCAGGGCGCGGATCACCACCTCACGATCATCGTCAAGCAGACCGCCGCGGAGCCGGCGGACACGCAGGGCCGCTTCTTCGAGTACGGGCTCTTCTGCGCCGGTGACCCCCCGGGCGGCACCTGGGAAGACGGCGAGGTGCTCGATTTCGACGCCGGGCGCCGCGTGCTGCTCGACGGTGACGGGACCAGGGCAGCCGCGACCGCCGCCCGCTTCCCATCGCTCGGCGGCAGGATCCGCGCCGTGGAGATGGAGAACGCGCTGATCCGGCACGCGCTCTTCCTGAGCGCAGCGAACATGGACGACTTCGGCTGCGTGTATCCGGCCGCTCAGCCTGCTGCGCCCATCGACGACACCGGGACGATCTTGTACGGGACGAGGTTCCAGCTCAAGGACGAGCCGGTTGCGGGCACGGACTGGCGGACCTGGCTGGATCTGCTCGAGCTGCCCGTTTGGCAGCGCACGATCCTCACTGCCCTTCACGACTACGGGGGTTACCTGGGCGACCGCACGAGCAACGGTGGATTCATCGTCGGCTTCGAGTCCGGCACGGGCTACACGGCGTTTGGAAGACCGGACCGCCTCGAGGGCTGGGCTGCCTTTGCCGACGACCCGGGCACCGACGCCGACGGCATCCTGTTCAACCCCGTGACCGGCAGCTTTGAGCTCACCTTCGACTCCCGCGTCGACTGGAGCCAGGTCCTGCGCGCGGTCCGGCCCGCGCAGGCGACGTGCTCTCCTGACGATCCTCCCGTCGCTCAGGCATCGAGCGGCTGAGCCGGCGCTTCAGCCGAGGAGCTCGCAGCCATGGGCCTGAATCGCGGCCACCATTGCTTCCATCTCTTCGTCTGACGGCGGTTTGCCCTCGCTCGCAGGCGGCAGTGTGCGGCTATCGGCCGGCCGGCTGATTGCCCTCATCACGTCCTCGAAGCCGCCCGGGGTGAAGATGAACAGCATCCGGCAGCCGTCCGGACCGGTCGTGTAGCGATGCGGAATGTCTCTGGGCCCGAATAGGTAGTCGCCGGCGCCAGCCTCGATCGTCCGGTCGCCCACCTCGAAGGTCGCGCTGCCCTCGAGAATCCAGAAGCCCTCGTCCTCTTTGTGGTGCACGTGCAGCGGAGCTTCGCTGTTGGCCGGTTCGGTGATCTCGACGATGCTCATCTGTCCAGCGGTGTCGGCCGCTGTCGCCTTGACGACCGCCAGACCCCCGGACCACCAGCGAGCCTCGCCCTCATCACTGCGTACCGCTGCCGAAGCCATCGGCTGGGTTTCCATTGTCATCGCGTCTCCCTTCGTGGTCAGCACCTCGACTTCGACGCAGCCGGTGCAGCCAACGAAGCTCCGCACCATGGCCGATCGCGCTTCAGCACCGCCCATCGTCAGTTTTCCTCTGGTCATTACAACCAAAGGATGCCTTCACCGCGCGCACCTAGCATCGGTGCGATTACCTATTCGACTACGGGTATTTCAGAGCTGTCGCGTAGCGCATGGGCCGCGGCCTCGGTACGACTGCGGAGGCCGAGCTTGGACAGAATGTTGGCCACGTGGTGCTCCGCTGTTCGCCGGCTGATGAAGAGGCGCTCGGCTATCTCCACGTTCGAGCACCCCGCCGCGAGCAGCGACAGAACCTCCGACTCCCGCTTCGTCAACGTCCCGTAGCGCTTCGGCCAAGTCCGGCCGGCGGGCTCATCGAGCGTCCGGAGGACCTCGGCTGCTGCGTCGGCGTCCCTAGACGCCCCCAGTCGCTCGAACGTCGCGAGCGCCAATCGCGCCTCGGCGACGGCACCGGCAGGAGCTTTGGGGCCGAGCGCCCTCGCCAGCTCGAGCTGTGCCCGGCCAGCTTCGAGCGGCAGATCGAGCGTCGAAAATGCCTCCACGGCAGACTGAAGTTGGGCCCGCCCGCGCTCGTCGCTTTCAGCCGCGCGCACCCGTCCGGAGGCAAGCTCGGCGGCTGCGCCCGTGCGTTCGTCGCCGCACTCGGCAGCGAGGGCTTTCAGCCGATCAAGCACCACCTGCGCCGCTCGGAGGTCCCCGCGAGCCAGGTGGACAGTCACGAGCAGCTCCAGCAGCGGTGCGCAAGTGGGGGCGGACGGATCCTCGCCCTCCAGGCACAGATTCGCCAAATCCTCAGCCAGAGCCAGGTCGCCTCGAGCCAAGGCGATCGTGGCGAGCACCTGCCTCGCGGCCGGGCGCCCCTCACTGCCCTCGAGCAGCCTCTCCGCCTCCTCGAACCGCCCCTGCCGCACCCTCAGTCCCGCCAGCCTCAGCAGCGGAGCCGCTCGCATTCCGCGCAGTCCTCCCTCGAACACGCGGGCGGCGGCGAGCAACTCCTCCTCGGCCTCCGCCCAGCGGCCGACCGCGATCAGGATCCCACCGTAGTGCAGGCGACAGGTCGGTGGCACGAAGTCGCCCCAGGCGACAAACCGGCGAGCAGCGGCAATCCATTCCTCCGCGCGGTTGACATCCGTGGAGCGCTCGCATGCACCCAAGAGCCTGCAATAGATCTCGCCGATCGACGCGACATCCGAGACCTCGCCGCCGGCGACAGCGGCCATCGCCTCATCGATCAATGACATCCCCTCGGCGATCCGGCCCGACACCACATACGCATGGCCCAACAGAGCCTGGGCGCTGAACTCGAGGTCTCGGTCTTCCAAACGTCGAGCGATCGCGATCGCAGCCAGCGCATGACGCTCGCGCTCCGCCGGATCGTCGGTCCACGGAGCGCGATCGAGAGCAAGCCGTCCGTGCTCGATGGACTCCTCCTCGTTCTCGAGTAGCCGCTCGGCCCGTACCATCCATCCGTTCGCCGCTGCGCGGTTGCCGTGCACCGCCCCGTGGAGGAACGCCAGCCAGCGGGCTACCCGGGCCGCCTCGACCGGCATCTTGCGGCGCCGGTACTCGGCGAACGCGCGCTCCTTCAGCTCGATTGCCTCCAGGTGCCTGCCCTGGAAGTGGGCAGCCTCGCTCAGACCATCAAGGCCTTCGGCCGTCTCCCCCGACTTCAGTGCACGCTCGAAGCAGGAGCGCGCGCCCTTCCAGTCGGCCGCCGCGAGCGCCTCCCGACCCTGACTCAGATCGTCATCCGCGCGTGTTGCCTCCACCACAGAATCATCCCAGCTTCAGTTGGCTCTGTTGGACGATCCGCGCTCCCTCTGGCCGCTGGTCCCAACTCCCCACCGATGCCGACGGCAAGGCCGCCTAGAGCTTCACGCGTTTCCACCGAGGTCGACGCCTCGGTCGCTCTCGCCCCGAACAGCGGAGCGCCTCCTAGTTGGACTCTCCCTCGTAGTAATCCACCTTGCTTGACCGCGGGACCATGACGTCCTCGGCCTTGTCGCCCGTCCAGACCCCGACCTTGTCGCTGTCCGGGTAGGCGGTCGCCGTCGGGTAGACCACGTTCGACCACATCAGTATGCGCACCGCATTGTCAGTGTCGTTTCGGATCTGGTGAGCACCGGCGGGACCCTTCGGGAAGAACACGACGTCGAATGGTTTGAGTTCCTCCGTGCCCTCAGGCGTTCGCACCAATGGCCGGCCCTCGATTACGAGTGCCCACTCCTCCTCGCCGTACTCGTAGTGGTACGGGCACAGCGCCTGGCCTGGCGGCACGTCGTAGAGAGTCGTGCCGGTCTCCTTCGCCTCCAACTGTGGGCCGAGGCGGAACATGCCCGCACGGAAGCCCTCGGGATCGACGGGGTCGAAGGTGAAGCTCGGATCGGAGATGTTGACTCGACGCATGGGGCACATCGTGGCACGCTCGTCGCAAACCGCCCCCCGAGGTGCCACTCGGCGGGTGTCGGTCGCCGAGTGGTGACATGTTCTACTTGACGCTAAGACCTATGTACTGGCCAGCCTTGTAGTGCCCAGGAAGGTTGCAGATGATGACGTACTTGCCGGGCTTCAGCGTGACGTCGAGCGTCTTCTTCTGGCCGGGCTTGACACTGGGAATCTCCCCCGGGGACGGTCCGACGTCCTCCTTGGCTTCACCGCCCTTGGTCGGGAGCTTGCCCGGCGCAAGGTTGGTCTTTATGACGACGAACTCGTGCTCGAGCTTACCGTCGTTGCTCACGTCGAATCGCACACTCCCTGCCGGTACAGAAGGCGTGTCGAGCTTGATGAAGTACTCGCCGAGCGAAGCCTTGACGGCGGTTTGGTCGGTCGAGGAAGTGGTCGCCGAAGGCGTCGACGATGCATTGTCGTCTCCACCGCAGGCGCCCATCGACATAGCCGCGATCGCCAGCACCGACGCTGCGAGAAGGAATCGGAAATTGTGTCTCATGTGACCTCTCCTGTACGGACGAAAATGGATCTGGGTAGGTCGCCGGACTCTATGGGATCACCGTCGTGCCTCTTCGGGCAGATCCTTCGATCGGGCTACACGGTGGCTGCGAGGCGGGGCGCTGCAGCCCCTCGTTCATCCAGCTACTGGGCAGCGTTGAACTGTCGCCTCGCGGCTGAGGCGATCAGCGATCAGGCGGTTTTCCAATACGATCGCATTCTGGGCCGATGCAGCAGGAACGCGAATCCACCGCGGATGGCATGAGCGTCGTCGTTTGCGGCGGCGGCATCGCCGGGCTCGAGGCGCTCATGGCACTCCACGACTTGGGCGAAGATCGGCTCGACCTGACTCTCGTGGCTGCCGAGCCCGAGTTCACCTATCGACCTCTGACGGTGGAGGAGCCCTTTATCTTGCAACCAGCAGAGCGTCGTTCGCTGGAGCCCATCGCCACGGAGCTCGGTGCTCACTTCGTGCAGCAGTCACTCGAGCGAGTGGTCCCCGAGGACCACGCGATCGGGCTATCCGACGGCTCGCGGCTCGAATATGACGCGCTGGTCGTCTGTGTGGGAGGCAAGTCTCGGCCGGCCTATCGGCATGCCACCACGTTCGACGCAGTCGCCGAGCTCCTGCGGATCGACGATCACATTGAGGCGAGTCGAGGTGGTCGGATTGCCTTTGTCGTTCCCCCCGGCGTGAGCTGGCCACTGCCGATCTACGAGCTCGCCCTCATGACCGAGCGGAGGGCGCGCTCGACCGGTGGCGAGCCCCTCTCGTGCGTCGTCGTAACACCGGAATCCGCTCCACTGATCATGTTCGGGACGGTGGCAAGCAATGCAGTAGCGAGCCTTCTGAAGTCACGAGGCATAGAGGTGGATACCGGCGTCTACGCGCATGAATCCGACGACGGACGGCTCGTGCTGAGTCCGGGCGAGCAAATCTTGGATGCGGCGCGCGTCGTCGCACTTCCGATCGTGGAGGGGCCACGAGTCGCGGGCCTGACCAGCGACGACAACGGATTCATCCCCATCGACGATCATGCTCGCGTTCGTGGCATGAAGGACGTCTACGCGGCCGGAGACGGCACGAATTTCCCGATCAAGCAGGGCGGGCTTGCGACCCAGCAGGCCGACGCGGCTGCCGAGCACATCGCCGCACGAGCTGGAGCAGCGGTCGAGGCACAGCCATTTCGGCCGATCCTGCGCGGAAAGCTTCTGACTGGAGAAGAGTCGCTGAAGCTTCGACATGACGCCGCGGGCGGGGCCGGCGAAGGAGTCGCCTCGGACGACTATCTGTGGTGGCCACCGCACAAGGTCGCCGGTCGCTATCTGGCGTCCTGGCTTGCTCAGGAGACGCCCCGCGATCTTGATGCTCCGCGACGCCCGCTCGATGTCGAGGTCGCCATGCCGTATGAGTGGCACAAGGAGCCGATGGCCCTGGACCCCGACGGTCCGTTGGGCGGCGATTGAGCAAGCGCATAGAGCTATAGCGAGTGGACGCATTCGTTCTGTTCATTGCTGCGAGCGGGACAGCGCTCGCGACGGGAATTGGCGCGGTGCCCGTGTTTCTCATGGGCGCACGAGCGCGTGTCCTTCGGCCGGTTCTCCTGGGACTGGCAATCGGGGTAATGAGCATCGCGTCGGTTGCCGGACTTCTACTTCCCGCGCTCGACGAGGGGTCATCCGGCGCCGTCTTGGTGGGGCTCGCGCTTGGGGTCCTGTTTCTCGTCGTCGCTCGCAGGCTGGTCGACAACCGGGCCTCTCATGTCGGCAGCCTGCAGGCGGCTCGAGGGAGAACCGCCCTCCTGGCGTTTCTCGTCCTGCTCGTACACAGCCTCCCGGAGGGCTTTGCGCTCGGGACTGCCTATGCTTCGGACACGTCCGGGCTCGCGCTCTTCGTGATGATCGCGATCGCATTGCAGAACATCCCGGAAGGCACGAGTCTGGCAATTCCGATGGAGATCGCCGGGTTCGGAAGGAGCCAGCAGTTCTGGGCCGCGGTGGGAACGAGCGCGCCCCAACCGGTGGGGGCACTGATCGCCTTTGCCCTCGTGGAACAGATCAAGAGCCTTCTCTCGCTGTCGTTCTCCTTCGCGGCGGGCGCGATGCTGGCGCTCGTGCTTGTCGAGCTCGTGCCGCAGGCCTTCAGCGCCGAAAGCTGGCCTCGCGCGACAATGGGCGTGATCGCCGGCGGAGCGGTGATGCTGGCCCTGAGCGCAGTGCTGGGGGTATAGAGCACTAAGCCCGAAGCTTGTAGCCCTTCGAGAACAGCCGCAGGTTCACCGCGAACAGGGCGGTTGTCGCGATCGTGAGAAAAAGCAGCGATAGCGCCACGCTGTTTTCCGCGTAGCCCAGGAAGCCGTAGCGCACGAGAGCGATCATGTAGTAGACCGGGTTGAAGTGGGTGATGGTCTGGAACGGCTCCGGCAGTAGCGAGGCGGAGTAGAAGACGCCGCCCAGGAAGATCAGCGGCTGGAGCACGAAGGTCTGGGCGATAGCGACGTCGTCGAATTGCTCTGCCCGCACGCCGATCAGGACGCCGAGCTGCGCGAAGAAGAAGCCGACCAGGAACAGTGAGGGGATCAGCACGACGGCGTGCTCCACCGGCAGGTCGACCAGGAACGACGCGGCGGTGAACGTCAGCACCGCGACGACCAACCCGCGCATGAAGCCGCCGAGCGAGAAAGCCAGCAGCAGCTCGCGCGGCGAGGCCGGCGATGAGAGCTGGTCCTGGATGGCGCCCTGGAACTTCTGCTGGAGGATCGAGGAGGCGTTGTTGGAGAAGGCGTTGATCGCCCACGCCATCATGATCAGGCCCGGGATCACGAAGACGACGTAGTCGATTCCGTGCAGCTTGTCGATGCGCGAGCCGAGCGCGGCTCCGAACACGGAGATATAGAGGAACGTCTCGAGCAGCGGCGCACCGATCGTCTGCTTCTTGATCTTCATGAAGCGGTTGACCTCGCGCCGCGAAAGCGTGAAGAAGCGGATCTGGGCGGCGGTCACTGGTGCCCCTTCTGGTAATCCAGGTGGGGCACTAGGCGAGCTCCTGGACGCGCGAGCGCGAGAGCTCCTTGCGCCCGACCAGCGCGAGGTAGGCATCCTCGAGGTTCGCGACGCCGTACCTGCCCGCCAGCTCGTCGCTCGTGCCCTGGGCGACGATCTCACCGTCATTGATGAAGGCGATCTTGTCGCAGAGCTGCTCGGCCTCCTCCAGGTAGTGCGTCGTGAGCAGGATCGTCGTCCCCTCCTCGTTGATGCGCCGCACGTACTGCCACAGCTCGAGCCGCAGCTCGATGTCGACGCCGGCGGTCGGCTCGTCGAGGATCAGCAGGCGCGGCCGGTGCATCAGCGCTCGGGCGAGGATCAGGCGGCGCTTCATCCCGCCGGACAGGGTGCGCGTGCGCTCGTCTCGCTTTTCGTTCAGCGAGAAGATCTCGAGCAGCTCCTCGGCGCGCTCCCGGCGCTCGCGCTTCGGCATCCCGAAATAGCCGGCGTGGTAGTCGAGCGTCTCTGCGACCGTCAGAAACCAGTCGAGGTTCAACTCCTGCGGCGCCAGCCCGACGGCCTGGCGGGCCTCGCCATAGTCGCCGATCGCGTCGTGCCCGAATACCCGGATCCTCCCGGACGTCGGCTGCGCCAGGCCTGTGGTGCAGTGGATCAGCGTCGACTTACCCGCCCCGTTGGGACCCAGGAGTCCGAAGAACTCTCCCCCTTCGACGTCCAGGGAGACGTTGTGCAGCGCCTCGACTCCCGTCGGGTAGCGCTTGGTCAGATCCTCGATGTGCAGGGCCCTGTCGCTCACCCACCAACGGTATCTCAGAGCGCCTTGGGCCCCTCTGTTGTCGGAGCCTTTGGTTGCGCTCAGGCTGTTGCTGCGTTGCGGCCCAGCCGCTGCACGGACCAGACGACTATGTCGTCGCTGCCACTCTCCCCGGCTTCCGCATCAGGAGCGCGACGCTGATCACGAGCGCCCAGACCAGGAAGCTGATGAAGGCAACGAAGCCCATCGGACCGCCCGGCATGAAGGCGCCGCTCTTCGCAAACGATGCCGCCCCGACCAACGACAGCAACGCTGCCAGGAAACCGACCAGGGCCACGGGACGTGCAAGCACGCCGCTACGGGCAACGGCACCAGAAGCTCCGGCGATCAGGACAGCGATCGGAAAGCCAATGAACGAGAAGACCAGCAGGTTTGCGTCGTAGAGCGCGCGGACGAGCTCGGGATTGGCCGGCAGCCTGTAGGCGAGCACGAGCGCGAAGACCCCACCGGCAGTCGCAACAGCCGCGGTGGCGACGCCACCCGCAAGTACCAATGTCGAGGGACCCGCCAGATTTCCTTCGACCGACCGCAGGAAGTCCCAAAGGCAGGCGAAGAACAGCAGGCCAAATACGATGCCCAGTCCACCCACGTAGTTGCTGACCAAGATCCGGTCGCGATGATCCGAATAGAAGTTGATGATCTTCGCGGTGGAGTCGTCGGGCATCGGGGGAGAACCCGCGATGATCACGCTGGCGATCAGGGATATGACAAATAGAAGCCCGCCTGCTCCCGCAATCTTGCCTGCACGGGTGTTTTCCATCTCGCCTCCTGACGTGGGTTTGGCGAGGCGATCCTAGCCCCGCCGGCCAGGCACCCGCAAGGGGCTGAGAGACTGCTGTCAACGGCCAGAATCGACCTCGGCCAGGGCGCTCGCGAAACCCGCAGCCAGAAGGGACGCGGGGCGCTGCCTGCTACCGTTGACTGTGCGGGTGATCCTTTCTCCCGCGAGGCAGCTTGCTTGGGTCCCGCCTTTTCGTGCGGTTCGGGTCAGCCGTAGCCTCCCGAAACCGTACGCGGCTCAGCACGCCGCAAGGAGTTACGCATGTCAACGAAGTCATTCGCCGATCTCGGCGTGTCCGATGCCGTTACCAATGCCCTGAAGGGCCGCGGCATCACCAATCCATTTGCAATTCAGAGCCTCGTGATCGGGGACATCCTCGCGGGCCGCGACGTGCTGGCGAAGTCGCCCACCGGCTCCGGCAAGACGCTCGCCTTCGCGATCCCGCTCTCCGACCGCATCGCCGCGGACGGCCCCCGTCCCGCCGCTCTCGTGCTCGCTCCCACGCGGGAGCTCGCGAGCCAGATAGTGGAGGAGTGGCGATCCGTCGCCCATGCTCGCGCCCTCAAGATCGCGGCCGTGTATGGCGGGGTCGGAATCGCCAAGCAGGCTCGCGAGGCCGCGAAGGCCCACATCGTCGTGGCGACGCCCGGGCGGCTGGAGGACCTGCTCGAGCGGCGCGTCTTCTCGCTCTCACGCATTCGCTTCCTGGTCGTGGACGAGGGGGACCGCATGCTGGACATGGGCTTCCGCCCCGCCATCGACCGCATCGTCGGCCTTTGTCCCGCCAAGCGCCAGACGATGTTCTTCTCCGCAACGCTGGAGGGCGAGCCCGGTCGCATCGCTCGCGAGTACACGCGCGACGCCGTTCGCCACGAGCATTCGCCGACCGCTCGTCGCGAGGCCGCCGTCGAGCACCGCTTCATTCCCGTGGAGCGAGCCGATCGGGTTGACGCCCTCGTGGGCGAGCTGCGCGGGAAGCGCGACCTGGCACTCGTGTTCGTACGCACCAAGCGCGGCGCGGACCGGCTTGCGAAGAAACTGCGTTCGAGCGGACTTTCCGCCGATGCCATGCACGGCGATAAATCCCAGGGCCAGCGCGAGAGAACACTCGCCAACTTCGAGCGTGGCCGGGTGAACGTCCTCGTCGCCACCGACGTGGCCGCTCGCGGCATCCACGTCGAGGGGATATCGCACGTCATCAACTTCGACCCGCCCGAGGACCGGGACGGCTACGTGCATCGGATCGGCCGCACGGCTCGCGCCGGCGAGACCGGCGTCGGGATCACCTTCGTCGGCAGCGAGCAGGCGCACGACGTCCGCCAGATCGCGAGCCAGCTGAAGCTGCACGCAGAGTTCGAGCAGACCGGCCTCGGCTCGCGCCGCCCATCCTCGGGCTCACATCGCAAGCCGGCCCCGGCCCACAGGCGCCGGCGCCGCAATCGCGGGGCGCCCCGCCGCTCCGCCTGAGCGGCGGAATACTGCCGCGCAATGCTCGTCTCCCGCCAGGACATCCGCAACGTCGCCATCGTCGCGCACGTGGATCACGGCAAGACGACGCTGGTCGACGCCATGCTCTGGCAGTCCGGCGCCTTTCGCGCGAACCAGGACGTGGCCGAGCGCGTGATGGACTCGATGGACCTAGAGCGCGAGAAGGGCATCACGATCCTGGCCAAGAACACCGCTTTCCGGCACCGGGACGTGAAGATCAACATCATCGACACCCCCGGGCACTCGGACTTCGGCGGCGAGGTCGAGCGGGGGCTGACGATGGTCGACGGCGTGTTGCTGCTGGTGGACGCCAGCGAGGGGCCGCTGCCGCAGACGCGCTTCGTGCTGCGCAAGGCGCTGGAGGCGCGCCTCCCCGTGATCCTCGTCGTGAACAAGGTCGACAGGCCGGACGCGCGCATAGGCCAGGTCGTGGACGAGGTGCTGGAGTTGTTCCTCGATCTCGGCGCGGACGAGGAACAGATCGAGTTCCCGATCGTCTACTGCAACGCCAGGGCTGGACGCGCCTCGCTCGTCGAGGGTGAGGAGGGCGAGTCGCTGATGCCCCTGCTGGATCTTGTGCTCGAGCGGATCCCCGCGCCGGTTCACGACCCGCAGCATCCGCTCCAGGCCCATGTCACGAACCTCGATGCTTCGCCCTACGTCGGCCGCCTGGCGATCTGCCGTGTGCGCAACGGCACCGTCCGCCGCGGTCAGCGGGTTGCCTGGTGCCGCGCGGACGGCACCATCCAGCACGCGCAGGTCGCCGAGCTCTACGTCACCGATGCGCTCGATCGCGTCGACGCGGAGGAGGCGGGGCCGGGCGAGATCATCGCGGTGGCCGGCTTCTCGGACATCACGATCGGCGAGACGCTCGCCGATCCGGAGGACCCGCGGCCGCTGCCCGTGATCACCGTCGACGAGCCGTCGCTCAGCGCCACGATCGGGATCAACACCTCGCCATTGGCCGGAACCGACGGGAACAAGCTGACCGCCCGGCAGGTGCAGGCGCGACTGGAGGAGGAGCTGGTCGGAAACGTATCGCTGCGCGTCTGCGACACCGATCGACCCGACGCGTGGGAGGTTCAGGTCCGCGGCGAGCTCCAGCTCGTGATTCTTGTGGAGCTCATGCGCCGCGAGGGCTTCGAGCTGACGGTGGGCCAGCCCCAGGTGCTCACACGTGAGGTGGACGGCAGGCTGCACGAGCCGGTGGAGCAGCTGGCGATAGACGTGCCGGAGGGCTACGTGGGTGTGATCACCCAGCTGCTCGCGATGCGCAAGGGGCGCCTCGAGCAGATGGTCAACCACGGCACAGGCTGGGTGCGCATGGAGTATCTCGTCCCCGCCCGGGGGCTGATCGGCTTTCGCACCGAGTTCATCACCGAGACGCGGGGCACTGGGCTGATGCATCACGTCTTCGACCGCTGGGAGCCGTGGGCGGGCGAGCTCCGCACACGGCCGACCGGCGCTCTGGTGTCGGACCGGAATGGCGTCGCAGCACAATTCGCGCTCATGAATCTCCAGGAGCGCGGCACGCTCTTCGTCGGGCCGGGTGAGAAGGTCTACGAGGGCATGATCGTGGGGGAGAACGCTCGCTCCGATGACCTGGACGTGAACGCCACCAAGGAGAAGCACCTCACGAACATGCGCGCCTCCACTGCCGATGTGCTGGTCAGGCTGGTTCCGCACCGCATGCTTTCGCTCGACCAGGCGCTGGAGTTCCTGCGCGAGGACGAGTGCGTCGAGGTGACGCCGGGGGCTGTGCGCCTTCGCAAGCTCGCTCTCGACAAGACCGACCGCCTGAAGGCGGCGCGCCGCGGCCGTCATACCGTCGCGGCGGGTTAAGCTCGGCGACCCCTTTCCATCACGTGCCCGAGGGGCTAGCATCGGCCGTGATGTGAGGGTTTCTCTTTCGCGGGTGGTTCTTGTAGCGGCGTTACTAGCGGTCGCGGCGTTAGCGAGCGAACCTGCCTGGGCGTACAACTTCGGCTCGAACATCAGGGTTCTCGGGCCGGAGGAGACGGAGTTCGACTGGACGACCCAGCGCTGCGAGGACATACACATCCCCGACACGCCGGTGCGTGCGTACAGGGACTCGACCAACCAGGTCGTCCTCACGATGAGCCACTACGTGAACCGACGCATGATCGGGCCCAGCCTCAACGACCTCTCGGTCGACTGCGACATCACCTACTCGTCAGATGGCAACGCCGACCCGGCCGCCTACGACGACCAAGAATGGATCCACAGTCCATGGACCTCGGATGGCAAGAACGTGTTCGCGTTGGTCCACGACGAGTATCACGGCTGGGACCATCCCGGTCAGTGCGCTTCACAGGGGCAACCGAACGTGCCGAAGCTCACCACCGTCCCGGCGCCGCCGCAGTTCGGCAACTACAACCCGGGTTGCCTGTACAACTCGATCACGCTCGCGACATCGACGGACGGTGGGGCCACCTACCGCCACACGACACCGCCGACCCAACTCGTCGCAAGCGTTCCGTACGTGTACGCGCAGAACAGCGCACCGTACGGTTACTTCTCGCCGGACAACATCATCAAGCGCTCCGACGGTTACTTTTACGTCATCTTCTTCGCCCAGGCGTACGGCGCTCAGCTGGCGGGCGACTGCGTGATGCGAACCAAGACTCCGACCAAGCCCGTGACCTGGCGGGCATGGGACGGCAGCGGCTACAACGTGCAGTTCATCAACCCGTACAGGAATCCTCAGCCGCCCGAGCAGCACGTCTGTGCGCCCGTCTCGTACAACGAGATTGGACAGATGATCGGGAACGTCACCTACAACACGTTCTTCGGCAAGTACGTGATGATCGGTTCTCAGGCCACTGTCGATCCCGGCAGCGGCGAGTTGATCTGGGGCTTCTACTACTCGACCTCGAGTGACCTCGTGAACTGGAGCATGCGTCAGCTGGTGATGGAGGCAGAGCTGCCCTGGACGTACGAGTGCGGCGATGACAGCCCGGTCGTTTATCCGGCATTGATGCCCGTAAGCAGCCCGACGCCAACCAGCACGACACGCAACTTCGACACCACGGGCCGCAACGTCTTCATCTACTTCACCCGCATGAATCCTGAGAACTGCTTCCTACTGCTCGACCGCGACCTGATCCGGATCCCGATCCAATTCATCAATCCGGCAGTAGCTCAACAGGCGAGCACGATCCGAGCGGCTCGACTAGCGTCCGATCGTTCGCACCAGCTCGCGAGCTCCCCCGGAAAAGCTGCCGACCAGATCCCGTAGCTCTGCGAGCGACGCCCGCAGCTCCGGATCGCCGACCTCCACGGGCAACAGAGAGTCCTGTAGGGACGCCAGTGTCGTGTCGGCGCGGCCGACCGCCGCGACCGCATTGTCGATGAAGCCCTTGGCGCCAATCGACTGCAGGCCCGCGGATGGTGTTTCGAACCTACGGGTCGCCAACCCGTGGCGGCCGGCAAAGTCCGTGTGCGTGCGCTTGGCTCGTCCGAATGCCAGTTGAGCGGGCCGAAACAGCTTTTGCTCGAGCTCGTCGGCATGGGAGTCGTCGAGCTGCTCGTATGCCGCACCAAGGGCAACGACCGCGACGCCGATTGCATCCGTGGCCTCTGCCAGCGTGTCGAGCAGCTGCTGGCGGGCTTCAACGGTGGTCTGAACCATGTCGCCAGACTAGCGACCGGGGCCGCCGGGCTCGCCGATATCGCTGCTCGTGGGGGCTCGGGGGGGTCAGGAATCGCGACATATGATGCATCTCACAACAGGCACTTCACTCGACCACGGGAGGCCGCCATGCCGATTTTCGAGATCACTTACCCCGAGGGAGCGCTCGAGCCCCCGGCCCGCGCCAAGCTGCTGGAGGACCTGACAACCGCGTTGCTGCGCGCCGAGCGGGCGCCCGACACCGACTTCTTTCGCAGCGTTACCTGGGCATACGTACACGAGCTTCCGGCAGGTTCGGTGCTTGCCGCCGGCCGGCCTGTCGAGAAGCCGAACTTCAAGATCGACATCACGACGCCGGAGGGCGCGCTTTCGGACCGCCGTCGCGAGGAGCTGGTCGTCGAGGCGACCCGGCTCGTGCGGGAGGCGGCGGGGATCAGCGAGGAAGAGGCGCTGCGCATCTTTGTCCTGATGCACGAGGTTGCCGAGGGCAGCTGGGGCGCCGCCGGACACGTGATCCGCTTCGAGCAGCTGCGTGAGGCCGCGAAGGCGGAGCGCGAGAAGGCCGGAGACGCGGTTCCCGCGAGCGCCTGAGAAGAGCTGAAGGGACCGGTGGCGATCTGCACGCACCTGGACCAGGTCCTGGTCACCGAGTTGCCGCAGGCCGTGGCCGGCTGCGAGGACTGCCTCGCCATCGGAGACCCCTGGCTGCACCTGCGCATCTGCCTCGAATGCGGCCACGTCGGCTGCTGCGACGACTCTCCCAACCGTCACGCCACTGCGCATGCCGCGGCGACGCAGCATCCGATCATCCGCTCGCTCGAGCCGGGCGGGGATTGGTCGTGGTGCTACGCCGACGAGGTTGCGATGGTGCTGCCCCAGGTTCACGGCACGACGCGCATTCCGCCATCTCCGCTGGGCGGCTAGTGAACGTTCTCGGAACGTTCGCCAGGAAGCGTTCTGAGGAGGGCCACTAGGGTGGAAGCTGCCGCGCAGCAGTTCGCGGGGCGGATTCCGAGCGGCGAGGGCGGCGAGATCGTGCCCGCAGAACCGCTGCCGATCGCGGGCTCAGTCGAGCTCGAGATGCCGGTCGAGCAACTGTGGGAGACGTTTCTCGACGTCGAACGCTGGCCGAGCTGGAACCCATGCATCTGGCGGGCGCGGGTGCGAGACGGCGAGCTGGCCAGGGGCGCCACGCTTGCGTGGGTCTTCAATCCGATCAAGCCCTGGTACCCGTACAAGATGCCGGCCAGGGCCGAGATCGTGGAGCTGGAGCCGCACGATCGCGTCACCTGGGAGGTGAGGCTTCCCGGCTTCCATGCCCTCCACAGCTATCGCTTCGCCGGCCTCGGCGAGGGCCGCAGCCGCTTCGGGTCCTGGGAGGTTGCTGAGGGAGCGGTGTTTCGCGCCACGCGCCGGTTCTGGCTGGCGCATTTCCGCTACGTGTGCCGAGCGTCGATGGCGGGCGCGGAGACTCTGCAATAGGGTCTGCCCATGGGCAAGCTCGACGGTCGCTGTCTCTGCGGTGCGGTTTCGTATTCCTCCGAAGCTGAGCCGATCTTCACGGCGATCTGCCACTGTCGCGACTGCCAGCGCCAGACGGGAACCGCGTTCTCGGTCATAGTCGGCGTGCCGGCCTCGGAATTCGAGCTTCGTGGCGAGCTGTCGTCGCACGCCACGGTCGGTGACGACCACGGACTCGAGACCCAGCGGCGGTTCTGCCCCAGCTGCGGATCTCCCGTCGTGTCGGAGTCGGGTGGCCTACCGGACGTCGTGATCATCAAGGCCGGAACGCTGGACGACCCGAGCTGGCTGGAACCGCAGCTCGAGGTCTGGGGCAGTTCCGCTCAGCCGTGGGTCCCGCATGCCGAAGGCCGGCCGCGCGTCGAACGCGGGCCGGGAAGCTAGGCAGCCGCTGCCGAAGCCGGCTTGCGGGCGCTGTAGAGAGCGAGCGTTCCAAGCGCGGTTCTCAGTCGCCGGCGTTCGCTCGCATCCTGAAGGCCCGCTGCTTCGAACAGCGAGGGCAGCGCTCCGCGCACGTTGTCGGCGGTGACGGCGAAGCCGTCGAAGGCCCGCACCTGCAGGAACAGCGCCGCCATCAGGGGATCGCTCGGCTTTCCCCAGTCGGCCACGTGCAGCCTTCCGCCGGGCTTCAGCACGCGGGCCACCTCCGTCAGCGTGTCTCGCTTGACCGGGCCGGTCAGGTGGTGGAAGAACAGCGTCGACAGGATGACGTCGAAGGAATCCGGCGCGAAGGGAAGCTCGGTCGAGTATCCCTCCACGAATGCTATCTCACAGTCCGCGTCCGCCGCCTTCTGCCGTGCAATGGCAAGGACGTCCGGGTCGGCATCGAGGCCGGTGACCTCCGCCTGCGGGCAACGCTGCTTGAGCCAGATCGCGAGCGTCCCGGTGCCCGCGCCCAGATCCAGTACCGCCTCGTTCGCCGCGACGCCGGCCTGGTCCAGCAGTCGCTGCTTCATCTCCTGCTCTCGCGCCGTTATGCGGACGGCCGTGTCGAAGATAGGAGTCAGCGCCTTCCAGCGCAGCGCCGGTAGATACGCCTGGCTCTCGCCGGGGTTCTTCGCCTGATCTGCCGTCGCCATGACGGAAGCCTACGTGTTCGCATGGCGTCCTCTAGCCTCAGGGATCCGATGGCGATCTTCAGGCGACACGTCCCTTTCTACGAGGAGATCTTCCGCGCCATCCCGGAGCTGCTCCGCGATCCCGTGCTGACGCTCGGCTACCAGCACATCTTCGGGAAACGCGAGAATTTGCCGGAGGACTTCAGACACGCCACCGTCGGCGAGCTCCTGCGGGCGAGGGGGTTGACGGAGGTCAGGACGCTCGACCTCTTCGACGAACGCGCCGACCTGCGTTATGACCTCAATCTCCCCGTCCCCGAGAGCGAGCACGAGCGCTATCGAACGGTGATCGACATCGGGTGCCTGGAACACGTTTTCGACACCAGGCAGTGTTTGCAGAACTGCATGGGGATGGTGGCCGTCGGAGGCCACTATTTCGTGCACACTCCCGTCCACGGATACTTCGCTCATGGCTTTCACACGTTCAGCCCCGAGCTTCTCACGGAGTCGTTTCGGCTCAACGGCTTCGACATTCGCCACGTCAGGTACTGCTCCGAGGCCGGCGAGCCGCTGGAGTCTCCCGACGAGGCGATGGACACCCTGATCTGGATCGTCGGCCAGAAGACGAGGCCGAGCGGTGAGTTTCAGATTCCCCAGCAGCTCAGCTGGCGTGAGACCTACGGCTCGGGGTCGTGACGAGAGCAGCCACCTACGTACGCGCGCGTCACTTCGAGCAGCAGGAGTCCACGAGGAGCGCCGACGCCCAGCGTGCTCGGATCGAGGGATACGTAAGCGAGCGCGACTGGAACTCGGCGGGTACGTGGAGCGATCTCGGCGCGGACGCCAGGCTCGATCGCTGCTTCGCGTTCGATGACCTGCTCGGCAAGCTCGAGGGGATCGACAAGCTCGTCGTCGTCAGCCTCGACCGCCTCGGCGAGTCCTCCCAGCGGATCGCGAACGTGATGCGGCGCCTGCGCAGCGAGGGCGTCGACCTCGTCGCGATCGAGGAAGGGTTCGACTCGGCGGCGCTCACAGAAGACGGGCTCTTCGCGCTGCTCGCGGTGCTTGCTCGCGGCGAGAGGGAGAGCAAGCGCCTACCGCCCTCGGGCTGGCGGCTGGACGACCTCAGAGCGCTGGGGTCGGACGTGCGCACCGTCATCGACGTCGGAGCGGCGGACGGGACACCCCTCCTCTACGAGGCGTTCCCGGATGCCGAGCTGGTGCTGATCGAGCCGCTGCGTGATTTCGAGCGCGACCTCGCCGAACTCACTCAGGGGCGGGGCGAATACGTGCTCACGGCCGTAGGGGGGGAGCGGGGAACGGTTCGCATCACCGTGCCCGAAGCGAAGCTCATGAGCTCGATACTCGCTCCCGCGCAGCCGCTCGACGGTGAGCAGCGCGAGGTGCCGATCACTACTCTGGACGACCTGCTCGAGGAGCGAGACTGGACGCCCCCGTTCGGACTCAAGATCGATGTGGAGGGATACGAGCATCATGTCGTCGAAGGAGCCGCGAAATTGCTGCGCCAGACCCGGTTCGTGGTCGCCGAGGTCTCGCTGACCCCGAGGTTCGAGGGCGCTCTCTCATGCGCCGAGTTCATCGAGCTCATGCGCCGCAACGACTTCGACGTCCACTCCGTGATCGGCATCGGCTGGTCACAGCTCGGTGTCCACGCCGATCTCGCCTTTCAGCCCCGCGCGAGGGCCGCCTGAACAGCCCGAGCCGCTCGAGCGATGTGTGATGCCTGAAACAGGGGATCCCTGGGAGCTCTTCCTCGGCTACTGCGGCTTCGCACGCGACAAGCCGGGCTTCGACACCGAGGAGCGGGAGGGCATGCTCGAGCTGGCGCGCACCTTGCGTCGCGTCGTCGAAGCAGCCCGAGACGAGGGAGAGTGGCTCTCGCCCTTGGTGGAGAGCCCGGCCCTCCAGCCTTCCATCGAGACGATCGCGACTCCGCTCCCGACGCCGACGACGATCCGCGATCAGCGTTGGCTGAGGGCGTGGATCGCGGAGGACCGGGAGTCGCTGCGACGCGCGATCGCCGCGTTCGCACCGAGTGGTGCAGTCGCGAGCGGGGCGGGCCGCGACGATGCGGTTGCTCGCTACGACCGCTTCGCCCGGGCCGCTCTTTCGAGAGGCGCCGAGAACGACGCTGCTGCGGCTCCATCGCCGCTACTGACGTTCGGTTCCCTGTTCAACTTCGCCATCGACCCGGGCGAACTTCCCTTCGTGCGTCGGGGGCCGTACCGCCGGCTCGCCGGCATCCTCGGCTGGGAGCTGCTGGAGTCGGAAGACCCATCGGAGCTCTATCGCAGCTGCCTGGAGCTCGCGCGCCACGTTTCCTCCCGCATGCGGCAAGCCGGGATCCCGGCGCGCGACATGCTGGACGTGAACAGCCTGCTGCTCAACGCCGCCGCCTTGCACCAGTTCTGGGCGCCGGGCCGGCGTTGTCCCGAATCTGCGCGCAGCCGCCGTCGCAAGGACGAGGATTCGTCCTACCTTTCGATCTGCGCCATCTACCGGGACGAGGCGCCGTACCTGCGCGAGTGGGTCGAGTTTCATCGCCTCGCGGGCGTTGAGCGTTTCTTCCTCTACGACAACCGAAGCGCCGACGAGCACCGCGATGTGCTTGCTCCGCGGATCGAGGACGGATCGGTCGTCATTCGCGAATGGCCTGATACCCGCGGTCAGATCCCGGCCTACGAGCATTGCCTTCGCGAGCACGGCGAGCGCTCGCGGTGGATCGCGTTCCTCGACCTGGACGAGTTCCTGTTCTCTCCGGGCGGCACCCCTCTACCGGAGGTGCTCGAGGGCTACGGGCGCTTTCCCGGCCTTGGTGTCAACTGGTGCCTGTTCGGGCCGTCCGGTCACGAGACGAAGCCCTCGGGACTGGTCGTCGAGAGCTACCTTCAGAGGCTGAACGTTCCCGACAACCGAACCATCAAGAGCATCGTCGATCCGGCTCGCGCCGTCGAGTGCAGGAGCGTCCACCAGTTCGCCTACGAGTGCTCGGACGCGGTGGACGAGAACGGATATCCGGTCTTCGGTTACCACACGAAGTCGGTCTCGTTTTCGAAGCTACGGATCAACCACTACGCGACGAAATCCGTTGCCGAGTACCGCATGAGGGGAGAGAGGCCCCGGCCCGACCAGTTCGGATCTCCCCGTGCCGTGCGCCTCGACCAAGTCGTCGACGCTGAGTCACGTTTCGGCGAGCGCGACGAGACGATTCTCAGCTATCTCGGGCCGTTGAAAGAGGTGGTCACGGACTGAGCACCTCGCGCAGCTTGTCGAGCATTCGCTTCTCGCCCTCGCTGACACGCTCCGCCTTGAAGCCCATGAAGCCGCCCTCCTTGGCCGCATCGGCGGACCGCTGAGCCGAGGTCAGCAGGAGCTCGCGAAAGGCGGCCGCCTCCTCCGGCGTTGCCTTCTCAGTCAGCAGCGAGTTGACGGCGCGCAACTCGTCGAGGATCTGCTCGCCCGCATCGGCGCCGCGCGGCTTGAAGTCGCCGAGCGGGTTCTTCCGCTGCTGGGTCATCTCGGCGACGCTTATCGCGACCTCGCCGCAGAGTCCGCCGCGGGCGCCCATCGCCGCCTCGTTGACGGTCTTGAACGCCGCCGTCGACTCCTTGATGACCTCGATCGGGCCGCCGGGGTCGGCAAGCGTGATCGCCATGCCGGCGACTATCGGAGCGCGCTGGAGCCGCGCCCATTCCTGGTCGGTGAAGTCGGCCCTGGTCGTCATTCGGCGCCTCCGGAGCTGGCGGCCCGCCATCCGAGCCGTTCGCGGCAACGCTATCGCTTGGAGCCCTCGGTTACGCCGGGCATTCGTCACGGCCTCTCAGGGCGTCGCGCCGCTGAGGAAGCTGGCCACGTCCGCGGCGTCGGCCTCCAGCACGGCGGCGTCCTTGCGCGTGATGCGACCGAATGGCTCGATCGTCACCTTGCCTGCCGGCATTGCCCAGGTGGCCACCGCGCGGCCGCGCACAAGGGCGATCGGCCGGAAGATGCCGTTGAGGGTGACCACGCTCTGGTTCGTGCCCAGGATCGGCCCGCGGGACGTCCATCCGAGCAGCAGCGGGTCGAAGGACCCAAGCAGCTTTGGAGCCGGGAGGTCGGCGGCCGCCGACCTCCGCTTCAGGTCGACAAGGCCGTCATCGCGCTGCTCCAGCTCGGGGGCGATCGCCTGCAACCCGGAACGTGCATCGCGCAGAGGCAGCCCCGCCCACCTGGCGAGGTCACGGTCTCCCGCCGGTGCGTGCCCGGCCAGGTAACGACGTGCGAGCTCGGCCAGCGCGAGGGCGCGATCGACCGGGCTGGGCTCACCGAGCCATTCGCGAACGAGCACGTAGGCGTGCTGCTTGCCGACCATCGGCCCGCGCACGGTCAGCCCGCGCAGGGAGGCGAGCATCAGGATGTGCAGCAGCGCCCCGCCCTCCGTGCGCACTCTCGCCGCGGCCAGGCGCTCGCCAAGCTGTGCGCGCGTGAGCGGCCCCTCCTCCGCCAGCGCACGCTCGATCACCTCGACTCCCCGATCTGCGGCGGCCGGTGGCACGCCTTCCTGAGCAAGGCGCCGGGCGCTGGACGTGAACAGCGGCGGAGTGGTGAGCGCATGCAGCCACGGATAGTCCTCGCGCCGCACCAGGTGCAGCGTGCCGCGGTTCAGCCACGTGATCAGGATCGACCGCTCGTGGGTGAGCGCGCGGTCGACGTCAGCCGCGGTCAGACCGGAGCTGCGGGCGCGGATCGCGAGCCGAGCGGCCCGCGGGTCCTGCCCCTGCACCGCCAGCAATCGCTCGGCAACGGTCGCCGGATCACGGGCCGGCGGGCCCGAGAGCATCTGCGCTGTCAGGCGCTTGCCGATCACGGCTGGGGAAGGCCGCGCCGTCAGCTTGGATCTGCGCCGGTTGGCAACCCCGCCGCTTCGAGCGCCTTCTCACGCTCGGGAAAGATCTGGCAGCGAACGCCCTTCCCGTCTCGGAACGTCCAGAGGTGGGCGATCTGGTTCTCGACCACCGCGCTGCTGCCCGTGGGATGGAAGCGCAGCCGCAGGAACACCACGATCTGGTCGTCGCGCTCGAAGAAGTCCTGCGGCTCCATGTCCACCTGCTCGAAGGGCTCGAACAGGTCCTGGAAGAAGGGGATCACCGAATCGGTTCCGCGCAGCGTCCTCGGGTCGGGCGCTCGATCTGCCGGGTGCATCTCGAAGTCCGCGGTCACGTTCCGGAAGGCGCCCGCCAAGTCGCCGCGGCTGGCTGCCTCGTAACCCTCCCGGAGGGCCTGGATCTCAGCCTTTCCCACCAGACGAAGTATCCCCCACGGTGCTACCATCCGGGCTTCTAGCTGCGGGTAACTGAACGGTTACGCAAGCCCTTCGGGGCAACATCGGGGAGGAAAAATACATGGCGTCGATTGGATCGATGCGCCGACTGGCTGTATTGGTTGGCCTTCTGGCAGTCCTTACTGTGCCTTCGGCCGCGCAAGCGGCGATTCCCAACATTCCGAACGGAGCGGGCGGCGACATCACCTGCACCGTCCAGACCGGGACCAACGCTGGCCAGCGTCATTGCTCTGGCATCTTTACGACCTTCGACGGCGCTCCAATCGACATCAACGTCGGTTTCCCGCCCGCTCCGGCGAGCGGCCCCGACGGCAACTTCCCGATCGTCGGCCTCTTCCACGGCTGGGGTGGCTCCAAGCTGCCCGCGACTTCCGGCGGCTGGATCAACGACGGCTACGCGTTCTTCTCCATGAGCGACCGTGGCTGGGGCAACTCCTGCGGAGGTTCCGACCCCAAGCGCACCCAGCCCGTGTGCGCCAACGGCTACAACCACCTCATGGATGCGCGCTTCGAGGTCCGCGACGCGCAGGAGATCTTCGAGGCGCTTGCTGACCGTGCCGCCACCGGTGCCACCAGCGGCGAGGGTTTGATCGACCCGCAGAAGATCGGCGTCACCGGCGGCTCATACGGCGGCGGCGTCTCGCTTGCCCTGGCCGTGCTCAAGAACCGCAAGATGATTCAGCTCAACGACGGCACGCTGATCCCGTGGGTCAGCGACGGCGGCAAGGCGATGCAGATCGCGGCGGCCCAGCCCGACATCACGTGGTCCGACCTTGCCTATGCCCTGCAGCCGAACGGGCACACGCTCGACTACGTCGTGGACGCGCCCTACATGCAGCGCGGCCGCATCGGCATCATGAAGCAGTCCTTCGTCTCAGGGCTCTATGCGACCGGTCAGGCAACAAGCAACTATGCCCCTCCGGGAACCGACCCCGATGCGGACCTGGTGACCTGGTACGCGGCCATCAACGCCGGGGAGCCCTACGACACGAACCCGCTGTCGCAGGACATCGTCGATGAGCTCACGACGCACCACTCTCCGTACTACCTCGACGACTCCACGGCGCCGGCGCCGCTGATGATGAGCAACGGCTTCACCGACGACCTGTTCCCGCCGGACGAGGCGATCCGCTTCTATAACCGCACGCGGGACAGGCATCCGGGCGTTCCGTTCTCGCTCTTCTTCAGCGACCACGGCCACCAGAGGGGCCAGAACAAGGCCCCCGACGTAACGTTCCGAAACCAGCAGACGCATGCGTGGCTCGACTACTACGTCAAGGGCCAGGGAGGGGAGCCGTTCCAGGGCGTGCAGACGCTGACGCAGGTGTGTGGCGGACCCTCGCACGGCGCCACCGGGCTCTTCGACGACCCGAACACCGACCTGCCCTTCCGGGCCTCCAGCTGGGCGGCGATCCAGCACGGCGAGGTGCACTTCTCGGACCCGGACGCGCACGTCATCTCGCCCTCGGTCAGCGACCAGGCGGGGCAGCCGTTCGACCCGATCGCCGGCGGTGGAGCATGTGCAACGGCGCCTGCCGACGACCAGACCGGCACGGCGAGCTACCGTCTCGAGCCGGCGCCCGCGAGCGGCTTCACCGTGATGGGCTCGCCGACGATCGTCGCGGACATCAACTCCCAGAGCCCGACGTCTCAGCTCGCGGCCAGGCTCGTCGACATCAACCCGGCCACGAACACGGAGTCGCTCGTCGCACGCGGCCTCTACCGGCCCGAGATCAACTCGGGCTCGACCGCGACTCGCCAGGTGTTCCAGCTTCATCCCGCCGGCTGGAAGTTCGCCGCCGGCCACATCGCGAAGCTGGAGCTGCTGCCGGCGGACCAGCCCTATGGCCGCAACTCCAACGGCCAGGCAACGGTGACGGTCTCCAATCTCGCGCTGAGCCTGCCGACGGTGGACCAGCCCGACGGCGTGTTCGTGGAGCAGCCGGCGCCGAAGTTCGTGCCGGCGGGCTACGAGCTGGTCCCAACGGGGCCGACTCCGTACCCGCGCCCCGGTGGCGCCTCGCCGCTGCTGGTGCCGTTGGTGCCGGAGTTCAAGCAATGCACGTCGCCCGACAGCAACCATGTCGCGCCGCTCAGCTCCTCGTCATGCTCGTCGCCCTCGCTGCAGTCGGCGCTGCTGACGACCTCGAGTGTTGGCCGGGGATCGGGCTCGGTGCGTCTCGACGTCATGCCGGGAAACCCCGCAACGGCGGCCGATGAGGCCGACGTGGCGATCAGGCTTGCCGCGACCGACGTCAGGAACGCCGCCGGTGGCTCCGATTACACGGGCAAGGTCATTCTCAGCTCGCTGATGAGGATCACCGACCGCGACAGCGTGGCCGGGTCCGCAACGATGCAGGACATGCAGTTCGGCATACCGGTCGACTGCACCGCCACGCCGAGTGAGCCGTTGGTGGGCGGCTCATGCTCGATCAATACGACGGCCGACACGCTCGTACCGGGCTTCGCCCACGAGGGCTCGCGCGCCGTCGTGTCGACGTTCTCGGTCAGCGTGCTCGATGCCGGTGCGGACGGCAATGTCGGCCCGTCCTCGGCCTGCCCGCCGACGTGCGGCACGGGCGACGAGGACGTGTTCCTGCGCCAGGGAGCGTTCACGCCGTAAAGCCCGCACCGTAGGCCCTCGGCCATGGGGCCCCCGGCGGACGCCACGGGGGCCCATGTGCCGAGTCTTCACTCCTCGGGGGGTGACTCCGCCGGCAATCCGGCCGAGCGCCAGGCCAGGAAGCCGCCGACCATGTCGGTCGCGTTGAGGCCGAACCTGTGCAGGCTCGCCGCCGCCAGGCTCGACTGGTAGCCCTCGTCGCACATGAGCACCAGCAGCCGGCCGGGCCGCGCCGCCTCGGGATCGCGGTGATCCGAAGCTGGATCGAGGCGCCATTCCAACACGTTGCGCGCCAGGACCCGTGCACCGGGCAACTGTCCGTCCCGGGCGCGGTGTGACTCGCTCCGGATGTCGATCACGATCGCGCCGTCGGACATGGCCGCCTGTACGTCGTGCGGCGAGAGACGCTCCAATCGGCTGCGGGCCTCCCGCAGCAGCTCCTCGACCGTGACGGGGCGATCAGGCGATTGCATGCATGGAATCGTGATCAAACGGCATCCAGGAATCAAATCATGCCAATGGCCTCGTACCATCCGAGGCCATGATCGCTCTCGTCACCGGCGCCTCGAGCGGAATCGGAGAAGCCACCGCGCGTCGCATCGCTCGCGAGCCCGGCGCTCATGTTGTGCTGGTGGCGCGTCGCGAGCAGCGTTTGCGCGCGCTCGCCAACGAGATCGGCAACGCAACCGTCGTCGCGGCCGACCTGCTCGACGAGAGCGCGCCGGGCCTGATTGCGAAGACCGTGGAGGACCAGCATGGGCGCCTGGACCTGCTCGTCAACAATGCCGGGGGCGCCTGGCGGGGACGCTTCGGCGACGCCGGCTGGGAGAACGTCCGCCGCCACATGGAACTGAACTTCGACGCGACGGCGCGGCTGACCGAAGCTCTGCTGCCGCTGCTGCGGCGGTCGGCGCCGAGCTCGATCGTGAACGTCGCCAGCACGGCGGGACGGATCGCACGCGGGAACTCCGGCGGCTACTCGGCCAGCAAGTTTGCGCTCTGCGGCTGGAGCGACGCGCTCCACCTCGAGGAAAGAGAGCACGGGGTGCACGTCGGTCTGGTGCTGCCGGGCTACGTCGCAACCGAGGGATTTCCCCAGAGCGAGCTGCTCGACGACGCGCGCACGCGCTGGATCGTCTCGACTCCCGACAAGGTCGCCGAGGCCATCCTCGAAGCCGGCCCGGGGGGCAAGGCGGAGCGCTTCGTGCCACGCGCATACCGGGTGCTCGCAGGCATGCGGACGTTGGCGCCGGGCCTGGTTCGCCGCGCGCTTCGTTGGGGGCCGGCCGCGATCACTCCCGCCACCGGGGCCGACGCGCAAAAGCCCTGACATGAGCGCCGGCCCGGTCATAGTCGTGGGGGCCGGCATCAGCGGATTGACCGCGGCACGCGAGCTGAAGCGCGCCGGCGTGCCCGTCACATTGCTCGAGGCCCGCGATCGCGTCGGCGGCAAGATGTACACCGTCGAGATCGGATCGGATCGGGTGGATCTGGGCGCACACTGGATAGGCCCAGGCCAGCAGCGGGTGGCGGAGCTTGCGAGCGAGCTCGGTGTGAGGACCGAGCCGCAGTACCTCGACGGACGCAACGTGCTCCTCTATCGGGGTCGCAGATCGACGTTCAAGGGGACGATCCCGAAGCTCTCGCCCTTCGCGCTGGTCGATCTGCAGGTCGCGATCTGGCGCCTCGAGGCAATGCGCAAGCGACTGCCTCTCTCGGGACCGCTACCGGTGAGCGCACGCGAGTGGGACCGCATCTCACTCGGGACATGGGCGCAGAAGAAGTTGAGGACGCGCGGCGCGCGCATGGTGCTGGACCTCAGCACCGAGCTGGTCTTCGGAGCCGAGCCGGACGAGCTGTCCCTGCTCTATTTCCTGAGCTACATGCAGGCTGCCGGTGGCTGGGTGGCGCTGACGGAGTTCGAGGGAGGAGCGCAGCAGGACCACTTCGTGGGCGGCTCGCAGCAGCTCTGCCTGCGGCTGGCGGACGAGCTGGGGGACGCCGTCGTGCTCGAGGCGCCGGCAGAGCGAGTGACACAGCACGACGAGAGGGTGGCGGTTCGAACGCCGGCGCGCTCGTTCGAGGCCGAGCGGCTCGTGGTTGCGCTCGCGCCCGCCATCGCTGCTCGCATCGACTACTCGCCGCCGCTTTCGTTGGATCGCGACGCGCTTGCACAGCGAATGTTCATGGGCGCGTACATGAAGGGCATCGCCACCTACGAGCGACCCTGGTGGAGGCAGCGCGGCCTTTCGGGTCTCGCCTACCGCGACTCGGCGCCGGTGCAGATGGTCGTCGACGCCAGCGGTGACAGCGGGCAGGGCATCCTGATGGCTTTCGTCACCGGCCGCGCCGCGCTCGGGCTGGGCCGGCTCTCCGGCGAGCAGAGGCGCGAGTCGATCGTCGCGGCACTGGTCGCGATGCTCGGCCCGGAGGCAGCCGAGATCGTCGAGTTCCGCGACTTCAACTGGCACGACGAGCCGTGGAGCCGCGGCGGACCGGTCGGCCTGATGGGCCCCGAGACGCTGACCGCGGTGGGAGACGCGCTGCGCAGGCCGGAGGGCCGAATCCATTGGGCGGGCACCGAGACCGCTCACGAGTGGATCGGCTACATGGAGGGCGGCATCGAGGCCGGCCGGCGGGTGGCCGCCGAGGTGCTGGCGGCGCTGGAGAGCGAAGCGCCGTCGCCGGCCGCCGCGCCTTCCTGACGGCAAAAATAGAAGGGACCCGCTTGCGCGGGCCCCTTCATGTGACACACATTACTCCGAATGTGGCGAAATTGCCAGCTTTTCTTTCGCCCTACTTGATGTAGCCGGACTCCTTCAAGTAGCCCCTCGCGGCCTCGCGCGGCGTCTGGCGATCCACGTCGACGCGGGCGTTCAACTCCCGCATCACCGGGATGGTCAGACCGGTCTGCACCTGCTCGACGGTCTTGCGCAGGTCCGGACCGGCTTCGTCGACCTTGGCCTTGCGTGCGACGAAGGTGGCGTTGCCGGGCGGGAACACATGTTTGTCGTCTTCCAGCGTCACGATGTCCTTGCGCGTCGATAGCTGGGCATCGGTCGTGAAGATGATCGAGAGGTCGGCCTGCCCCTTGTCGAGCACCTCGTAGCGCAGCCCGATGTCGACGGGCACGAACTTCTTGAACTTGAGCCCGTAGACCTGCTCGAGGCCGACCCGGCAGTCCGGCCGCTGGCGGCACTCGGGGGAGCCGTAGAGCGTCAGGTTCTGGGACTTGTCCTTCAGGTCCGAAACCTTCTTCACGCCCAGCTCGTCGGCCTTCTTCTTCAGCATGCCGACCGCGTTCGCGCTGTTGAACGGCGTCGGGTTGAAGGCCTCCAGCCCCACCTTTGCGAAGTCGGGCCTGGCGTCGTCGACCGCCTGCTGGGCATCGCTCGGCACGTCAGCCGGCTTGACGTCGAAGAACGAGGTCAGCGCGGTGCTCGTGTACTCGGGGTAGCTATCCAGGTCGCCGCGCTTGAGAGCGCGGAAGGCGACCTGCTCCGAGCCGAGGTTGAGGTCCTTCTTGACCTTGTAGCCGGCCGCCGTCAGCGCCTGGGAATAGATCTCCCCAAGGATGAACTGCTCGGTGAAGTTCTTCGATCCGACCTTGACCGTGACGTTGCCGTTCTCCGGGTTGCTCGTGATCAGCTTGCCGCTGGCCGCGCCGGTGCTCGTCGTTTTGTCGTTGTTGTCGTCCCCGCAAGCTGCGAGCGACAGCATGCAGGCGAGCATCGCGACCGCCGCCAGTAGGGCGACGGCGGGGTGACGGCGTCTCATATCGTGCTCGCTTCCTCTTCTGGGCGGGGCCAATCGCCCGCTGGATCGCTCTCGGACGCGCGCAGCCTACCCGCTTCCAGCCTGCCGGGACAATGCCCGCGGGCTAGGCCGCAAGCTGCCTGGCGACCTTCACGCCGTGAGGGGCCGCGAGGCGTTGCAGGCCGGCAAACGCGAACTCGACCGCCAGCGCCAGCAGCGCCACCAGGATCGCTCCGGCGAGCCGGCCGTCCTCCCCGTAGACGTTGGCGCTCAGGATGTAGTCGCCGAGTGTCAGTACGCCGGCGAGCGGGGCGATGGTCGCCGTTGCCACGACATTGACCGCCGAGGTCCTGATGCCGCCGAAGATCGTCGCCTGGGCGAGCGGCAGCTCGATCCGGCGCACGACCTGAACGGGAGTGAAGCCCATGCCCTTGCCGGCATCGATCAGGTCGGGCTCGACCTGGCGCACTCCCACGTAGGTGTTCGTCAGGATCGGTGGGATGGCCAGCAGGATCAGCGCCAGCATGACGTTGGTGAAGCCGACACCGATGTAGGCCACGAAGAAGGCGATCAGCGCCAGGCTGGGCACCGCGCGGCCGACGTTGGAGATGGTGATCGCCAGTAGCTCGCCTTTTCCGATGTGGCCCAGCACGAGCCCGATCGGAATCGCGATCGCGCAGGCGAGGCCGACCGCCGCGCCGCTCAACTTGAGGTGCTGCCACGTGAAGTCGAGCGCCTGATCGAGCCCGCCCACCTGCACTCCGCCCGTCTGGGCCTCGCGCGTGTTGACGATGAAGTCGAGCGCGTCCCCGAACTGCGACAGGAAGCCGAACACGGCCACGCTCATGCCGGCTTCACCCTCCGCCACGGCGTCAGCAGCCGTTGCACCACGAGCAGCACCACGTCGATGGCGAGCGCGAGCAACAGCGCCAGCCCGCCCGCTGCCACCACACCCGTCTTGAAGGTGATGTTGCTGCCGGCGATGATCTCGGACCCGAGCCCGCCGGCGCCCGCGAAGACGGCGAGCGTCGCCAGGCCGACGGTGCTGGTGGAGGCGATCCTGAGCCCGGCGACGATGTCGGGCAGCGCCAGCGGCAGCTCCACCCGCCACAGCAGCTGCCGCTCGGTCAGGCCCATGCCGCGGCCGGCGTCCTTCGCCTCCAGGGGCACGCCGTCGAGGCCCGTGACGATGTTGCGGAAGATGATCTGGAGCGTGTAGGCGGTCAGCGCGATCACCGCCGTCAGCGTGCCGCGTCCGGTGATCGGCAGCAGCAGGAAGAAGACCGCGAGGCTAGGCAACGTGTAAAGGACGCCCGTCATGCCGACGATCGGCCCGACCAGCCAGCGCTCGCGGTGTGCCACGAGAGCAAGCGCAAACGCGATCACGAACCCGATCGCCACGGAGCTCAGCGTCAGGACGATGTGCTGCGTAAGCGGCCCGGTGTAGCGGTCGAAGTTGTCGACGATCCAGCCCGGGCAGAGCTTGTTCTGGGCGACGCAGCTGGCGTTGCTGCGATCACGGATCTCGACCTGGGCCAGCGTGAGAGCGGCTTCGGCCGACAGCATTCAGGCCTCGGCGCGCTGCGCGGGACCGGCGGCCAGCGCCTTTGCCTCCTCGGAGGCGAGGAAGTCGGAGATGATGTCGACCGACAGCACGCCGATAACACGGCCCTGCCCGTCCACGACGGGCCCGTACAGGGACCCATGCTCGAGCAAAGACGACAGCGCGTCGCGCAGCACGTCCTCGAGCTCGAGTATCGGGTCCGGACTCGTGGTCGGCTTTGCCGGCACGGTGTCGCGAGCGAGGTCCCGCTCCGAGAGCCAGCCGACGGGCCGTCCCTCGGCGTCGATCACGAGCGGATGCGGAACCTCGGCCTCGGCCATCGCCTCACGAGCGCGGGCGGTCGGCTCGCCGGCTCGCACCAGCGGCGCCTTCCAGAGGTCGATGTCGCGCACCCCCAGCAGCGAGAGGCGCTTGAGTGCCCGGTCGGCGCCGACGAAGTCCTCCACGAAGTCGTTCGCGGGGCTCATCAGCAGCTCGGGCGGCGTGGCGTACTGGGCCAGCTTGCCGCCCTTTTGAAGCACGGCGACCCGATCGCCCATCTTGATCGCCTCGTCGATGTCGTGGGTGACGAAGACGATCGTCTTGCGGATCTCCGACTGCAGGCGCAGGAACTGGTTCTGGAGCCGCTCGCGATTGATCGGGTCGACCGCGCCGAAGGGCTCGTCCATGAGCATCAGCGGTGGATCGGCGGCAAGCGCTCGCGCGACGCCGACGCGCTGGCGCTGGCCTCCGGAGAGCTGCGCCGGATAGCGGTCCTTGAGATCGGCCGGGAGCGACACCAGGTCCAGCAGCTCGACGACCCGCCGCTCGATCTTCTCGCGACTCCAGCTGAGCAGCTTCGGCACCGTCGCGATGTTGCTCGCGATCGTGAGATGCGGAAACAGCCCGATCTGCTGGATTACGTAGCCGACCTGCCGTCGCAGCTCGGCGGGCGGGCGAGTGCGGATGCTGACGCCGTCGATCAGGATGTCTCCCTCGCTGAGCTCGATCATGCGGTTGACGAGCCGTAGGGCGGTCGTCTTTCCACACCCGGACGGTCCCACGAGCACGCAGATCTCTCCCGCCGGCACCTTCAGCGACAGCTTGTCGATCGCCGGGTCGGACTGCCCCGGGTAGCGCTTCACCACGGACACGAATTCGACCGAGGACGCGGAAGGACCGGTCACGATCGGGATGCTAGCGTCGGCGCCGACCCGGGGAGTGGGAGAATATGTCGATATGGCGGACGAGCCCACGACCCGCAGCGTCAAGATCCCCCAGGACGAGCGGGGAGGATGGTCCTCGGATCGCCCCCGGCGCGACGGCGCCCCGCCGCGGCCGCCGGACATCTCGGTCCGCTGCCGCGTCCTCACTCCGGCCGACCACGCTCGATACTCCCCGGGCAGCCTGCTGGTGATCGTCTCTCCCTCGGCGACGGACCGGGACAGGTTCACCGACAGCCTGATCGACAACAAGGCCTCGCTGCTCTCGCTCGACAAGGTGCGAGCGCTGGTGGCCGGGCGAGTTCCGGAGCAGGAGATCGACGATCGCGCCGCCGAGATCCTGAACGCCGCCGTGCTGAAGCGGCTGGAGGCAGGCGAGACCGTGGTGTACGCCGCCGATGGCCTTGGCGCCGACGAGCGCCAGCGCTACCTGCGGATGGCGGCCGGCTTCAAGCGGCCGCGGCACGTGATCCTGCTCGACACCAGCCGTGAGGGAGTGGAGGACGAGGATCGCGCCGCCCTCAACGAGCTGCGCACCCGTCTCGATGCCGGCGAGCTCGGCAAGGAGGGCTTCCAGACCGCGCTGCGCCTCGGCGGCGCATCGCTGTCCGAGCTGAAGCGGGTCGTCTTCCAGTACCCGCCGCGCGACGACTAGTGGCTCTTCCCGGAACGTTCGCCATGGAACGGCGAGCCGCCCGGGGCTGCCAGGCAAGGACGCAGGGAGACCCTGTACTGGTCCGTACAGGGTCGACTGAGGACGCCGCATGGCGGTTCCGGAGGCCGCCGTTGTTGTGCGTAGGCTGAGGACCATGGACGGATTCGCAGACAGGGGCCAGGCTGTCGCGCCGACGGAGGAGGACCGCGAGGCGCAGCTCGCGCTCAAGGGCCTCGACCGGATCGCGGTCGACGCTCCACCCCAGCCGGTTGCATACGAGGGGCCGCGCGATCCGGATGCGCTGCTCGAGCACTTCGGCCATCGCCAGTTCCGGCCGGGCCAGCGCGAGGCCGTGCAGGCGGCGCTCGAGGGCCGCGACAGCCTGGTCGTGATGCCCACCGGCGGCGGCAAGAGCCTCTGCTACCAGCTTCCCGGGATTGCGTCCGCCGACCTGACGGTGATCGTCTCGCCGCTGATAGCCTTGATGGCGGATCAGTACCGTCGGCTTCTGCTCGGCGGGCACCCCGCCGTCATGATCGCCTCCGGGATGGAGGACGACGCCGTGCGCGGCGCGATGCGCGACATCCGCTCCGGCGACGCGCGCATGGTGTTCTGCTCCCCGGAGCGCTTCGCCTCGGCGTCGTTCCTGTCCGCGCTGTCCACGCGCTCAGTCGACCTGTTCGCCGTCGACGAGGCGCACTGCGTGTCGGAGTGGGGCCACGACTTCCGCCCCGACTACCTGCGCCTGCGCGGGGTGATTGACCGGCTGGGATCCCCGCCGGTGATGGGCTGCACCGCCACGGCGACAGAGCAGGTGGCAGAGGAGATCCGAGAGCGGCTGGGGCTGGCGGACCCGTTCGTGGTGCGCTCCGGCTTCGACCGGCCCAACCTGTCGTTCGACGTGGTGGGGCTGGAGGGCAAGGGTTCGAAGGCGCGCAAGCAGATGATGCTCTCGACGGCGCTCGCCGATCCGGCCAACAGGCCGTCGATCGTCTACTGCGGAACCCGCAGGGACGTCGAGGAGGTGACCGAGCGGCTGCGCGCGGATGGGCGGCACGCGGTCGGCTACCACGCCGGGATGGCGGCCGACGAGCGCGCCTCCGCGCAGCACCGCTTCATGGAGGGTGACGCGGACGTGGTCGTGGCCACGACCGCATTCGGCATGGGGGTCGACAAGGCCGACGTGCGGTCGGTGGTTCATTGGGCGATCCCCAAGAGCGTCGAGGCCTACTACCAGGAGGTCGGCCGTGGCGGGCGGGACGGAGCGCCAGCCAGGGCGATCCTGCTTGCGATGCGTGCGGATCTCGGCCGGCTGATCAATTTCATCGAACGCGACCGCGTCGAGGCAGAGCAGGTGCTGGCATACGTGCGGCGCCTGAAGGCCGCCGGCGACGGCGACGTCGTCGTCATCGATGCGCCGCGAGAGGACAAGCAGCGCATCAGCATCGGGATCGCGGAGCGGGCGGGCCTGTGCGTGCTTCAGCCCGCGCCCGGTGGGCGGCTGGAGGTCACCATCACGAGCGCTCCCGACATCGGCAAGGTGGCCGCCATCTGCCGCGTCGCTCGCGACCGCGCCTGGCGCGGCTACCGGGCCGTGGAGGCCTTCGTCTCACCCTCGCAGTCGTGCAGGCGCCGGGCCCTGCTGGACCACTTCGGCGATTCGCGCCCGGGCGCGCCGGTGGGCCGCTGCTGTGACGTCTGCGATCCCGGCACGATCGGACTTCCCGACCCCGCCGAGCTCACGGCTCCGGCTCGCGTGCGCCGAAGCGTCAAGGCCACCGCGCCGGTGGCTGCGGCCGACGAACCGCTCGTGACTGCGCTCAAGGACTGGCGCAAGCGCGCCAGCAACGGCAAGCCGGCGTACACGGTTGCGCACAACAGCACCCTGGAGTCGATCGCGGCGCTGAGGCCGTCGACGCTCGACGACCTGGCCAAGGTGCGGGGAGTCGGGCCGGCGTTCGTCGAGAGGCACGGCAGCCAGGTGCTGGCGATTCTCGCGGGTCACTAGATAGATGACTGATTCCACGATCCCGCACGCACGGATGACGCGGCATCTCGGCGCTGGATCGGCGTCCTCAGGCCCGCCCGTGCAACCAGCATGGGCTTCGCCTTCGTCCTTGCCCAGCTTGATCTGCCTCGCCCCCGCACGCACGGGGCCGCGGAATCAATCATCTAGATGAACGAAACCGGCAAGCCCGCGCGAGCCGAGATGGCGTTGATCGAGTTCCCCGCCGACGATCCGCAGCGCGCGCTTCGGTTCTGGAGCGGCCTGCTCGACGTGACGCTGGAGCCTCGAGTCGAAGGGGAGGGGAGTGGCTGGCAGTCGCGATCGGGCGGCCCTGCGGTCGGAGTTCATGCCCGCGGCCGGGGTCCCGGCGACTCCTTCTCGCTGCCCTACTTCACCGTCGACGACATCGCGACAGCGCAGGATCGTGTGAAGGAGCTCGGCGGTTCGGTCATCCACCCCGGCGAGCTGTGGGCGATCTGCAAGGACTCGGAGGGCAGCCCGTTCGCGCTGGCCTCGCGGGCCGGGGCCTGACCCGGCCGCTTGACGCAGCCGCCCGACGGGGCAGCGTCAGGCAACCAGCGCGCGGCCGACGCTGTCGCCGACGCAGGCGGGCTTTTCCGAGCCCTCCACCTCGACGGTGAAGCGAGTCACCACCTGCCACCAGCCGTTGCCGACCTCGTCCACCGAGATGACCTCTCCCTTCGCGCGCACGCGGCTGCCTGCGGGAACCGGCGCCGGGAAGCGGACCTTGTTCCAGCCGTAGTTGACCCCGAGCGCAAATCCGGTCGACGAGATCAGGCCGAGCCGGAAGCCGTCAATCATCGAGAGCGTCAGGTTGCCGTGCGCGACGGTGGTGCCGAAAGGGCTCTCGCGCTCGGCACGCTCGCGGTCGACGTGGATCCATTGGTGATCGCCGGAGAAATCGGCGAACGCGTCGATGTCCTCCTGGCGCACCTGGCGCCACTCCCCGGGGCCGATCTCCTTGCCGATCAACGCCTTCAGCCCCTCGATTCCCTGAACTTCCACGACCGCCATCCTCTGCCCCGAGTCAGGCCGGCTCGCCGGCGATCGTCGGCGCCTTGACGTGAAAGTCGCTCGTCGCCACGGTGCGCGTGCGGCGGAGGTACTCGGACTGCGAGCCGGGCCAATTCTGGGTGATGCGGCCGTCGGCAGTCACGTACCAGCTCGAGCATGTCGCCCATACGCTGTCACCCAATCGTTCGTCCAGCTCGCGCTGGAAGGCATCGTGGACCTCGCGACGCACCTCGAGCCTCTCGACCGCGCCGGTCTTCACCAGTCGTGCGGCGTCGGCGGCATACCTGGCCTGCGCCTCGAGCAACTCGATCGCGGAGCCCGTGCCGTGGTTGGTGTTGGGTCCGTAGAGCAGGAACAGGTTCGGGAAGTTGGGGACCGTGATGCCGAGATACGCCTCGGCTCCCTTCGACCACTCCTCCGTCAATCGCCTGCCGTCGCGCCCCTCCAGCTCCATCGGGGCCAGCAACTCGGTTGCGGTGAAGCCGGTTCCGAACAGGATCGTGTCGGCGGGGTGGTGACGGTCATCCTCGGTGACGATCCCGTCCTCCACCAGCTCGCGAAGCGGCTGGTTGACCAACTCCACGTTGTCGCGGCGCAGGGTCGGATACCAGTCCGAGCTGATCAGTATCCGCTTGCAGCCCAGCGCATAGCCCGGCCGCGTGGCCGCCAGCAGCTCGCGGTCCCCGCGCAGCTGAACAAAACGGTTGAGTTTCGCCATTGCCCCGAACACGGTCGTCAACGCGCGGGCCACAAGGGGAGGGCGCCGGGTGAAGACCGGGACCATCGTCTCCATGAAAGCCCACCACAGCTTGCGCCAGAGCCGCTGCAGGCCGGGCACGCGCGTATACAGCCGCTTGGTGCGCTCGGCGTAGGCCGTATCAGTCTTCGCTACCACCCATGGCGCCGAGCGTTGGAAGATCGTCATCTTTGCCACCTGCGGTGCGATCGCCGGCACGAACTGAATCGCGCTGGCCCCGGTTCCCAGCACCGCGACGTTGCGGCCGCTGAGATCGTGGTCGTGATCCCAGTGCGCGGAGTGGAACATCTTTCCCTTGAACCTGTCGAGCCCCGCGACGTCCGGGATCGCGGGCCGGCAGAGCTGACCGCAGGCCGTTATCACGACGTCGGCCTCGATCTCCTCGCCACCGGCCAGCTCCAGCCGCCAGACGCCGGTGGCATCGTCGAACACGGCGCGCTCGACGTCGGCGCCGAAGCGCGCTCTGGGCAGAACGTCGAAGCGTCGCGCCACGTCCTCGAGGTAAGCCTGGATCTCGTCGCCCGGTGAGAAGCGCCTCGTCCATCCGGGGTGGGGCGCAAAGGAAAACGAATAGAGATGTGACGGCACGTCGCAGGCCGCACCCGGATAGGTGTTCGCGCGCCACACGCCTCCGAGCCTGTCGCCGCGCTCGAGCAGCACGAAGTCCTCGATGCCGCGGCGCCTCAGCTCAACGCCGGCCGCCACGCCACCGAAGCCGCCTCCCACGATTGCCACGGATACCCGATCGCTCATCGCTGCCCCGCAAGTATTACCGACCGGAACCTGGCTGTGGCCACGGGCGGTCTACGCGATGGCGCCGCTCGTCGGCGCGCTTGCCGTGCGGCGCTTGACCTCTCGCCGCACGGCCGGGGCAACCTCGCTGCCGAGCAACTCGATCGCCCGCATCACCTTGTCGTGCGGCATCGGCCCGACGCTGAGCTGGGCCATGAAGCGCTGGTGGCCGAACAGCTCGTGCTGGTGGAGGATCTTCTCGGTCACCTGCTCCGGGTCCCCGACCGCCAGCGCGCCGCCCGGCGAGCGCATCAACTCGAACTGCTCGCGCGTGGTCGGAGGCCAGCCTCGCTCACGGCCGATCTTCGTCATCACAGCGGCGTAGGAGGGGAACCATTCGTCGGCGGCGTGTTGAGAGGTCTCTGCGACGTAGGCGGGTGAGTTGATGCTGACAGCAAGCTGCGCGGGGTCCTGCCCGGCCGCCTGCCCGGCCGCCTGCCTGTAGAGCTCGACCATGGGCACGAAGCGTTCGGCGGACCCGCCGATGATGGCGACGGCGAGCGGCAATCCCAGCCTCCCGGCCCGCACCACGGACTGCGTCGAGCCACCGACGGCGATCCAGATCGGCAGAGGATCCTGGAGCGGGCGCGGATAGACGCCGAGGTCATTGATCGCTGGCCGGTGCCTGCCGGCCCACGTCACCCGCTCGCCGGCGCGCAACTTCAGCAGCAGCTCCAGCTTCTCGGCGAACAGCTCGTCGTAGTCGTCGAGGTCGTACCCGAAGAGCGGAAAGGACTCGATGAACGATCCGCGCCCGGGCATGATCTCCGCCCGGCCGCCTGAAAGCAGGTCGAGCGTCGCGAAGTCCTGGAAGACGCGCACCGGGTCGTCCGAGCTGATCACGGACACGGCGCTCGTGAGCCGGATCTTCTCCGTGCGCTCGGCCGCGGCGGCGAGCACGACCGCGGGCGCCGAGACGGCGAAGTCCGGCCGGTGATGCTCGCCGACTCCGTACACGTCGAGGCCGACCTGGTCCGCGAGCTCGACCTCCTCGATCATGTCACGCAGACGGCGGGCGACTCGTGCCGGATCCGTGCCGCTGCCATCGGGTAGCTCTCCGAAGCTGTAGACGCCGATCTCCATCGTTGATCCTTTCGAAGCATTCCCCATGGTCAGGCCGCCAACCGTTCCGCAGCCAGCTCGGACCGTTGCTCGGCCTCGCGCACCAATAGAGCAACCAGTTCGCGCAGCTGCTCGAGCAGATCGGCGTCCAGCAGCCGGCCCTGCTCGTCGAAGCGCGTGGGTGCATGACCGACGGCTACCTCGGCGTCGATCACGCGCGCGCCCATCGCGGCCAGTACCTTGCGCAGCTCGGTCTGCGACCAGACGGCGCCGAAGGCGCCGGTCGAGGCGCCGATCACCGCGACCGGCTTGCCCGCGATCGAGTTGCTCGTAAGCGGGCGAGAGACCCAGTCGAGCGCGTTCTTGAGCTGGCCTGGGATGGAAGAGTTGTATTCCGGCGTGGCGAACAGGACGGCGTCGGCGGCGGCAACCGCCGCACGCAATTGC
>JBBQNR010000015.1:0-49782 GCA_038330145.1 Solirubrobacterales bacterium | reverse complement strand
GGGTCCCGATCACAGGCCGGCACAAAGGGCCAATGCCACTCAGATGGGCAGCAAGGCCGTGGCGATGAAGTTCCTCGGCTTGCCTTAGCCAATGCAGCATTTCGCCACGAGCCGGGACTGGTGCGCGCCGCGACGCTTCATCTTCCGCCGCGCGAAGCGACGGCCTTGGCCGAATGTTTGCCTGCTAATCGGGGCGCCCGGATTTGAACCGGGGACCTCACCGACCCGAACGGTGCGCGCTACCAGGCTGCGCTACGCCCCGACATTGTGAGCCGGCTCACCCTGCTTGCGCGGCCGACAGCGGCGATTATCGCAGAGGCCGCCACACCGGCGGCGCTGCTCTCAGCCCGCAACCGCCTTGTAGTAGCGGACCGCCAGGCCCGTCATCAGGGTCTCGAAGCACTCCTGCGGGCTGAGGCCGTTGCTGTCGGCATAGCCGCGGATCCCCTCTTCCTCGATCGCGACGCTCTGCTCGATCACCTCGTCGACCAGCTCCGGATGCTGGTCGGAGAAGTAGGCCCCCATGCTGTAGAGGTTGGTGTCCATCAGGGACTCGAGGAACGAGTCCCCTGCAGTCCCCATCATGGCGGGCAGCGTACCGCTTGAGGGGCCCTGAGCCCTTGGCGGGTGGCCCCCGGTCCCCTCACCTGAAAGGCCTTCCCATACCCGCCAGGCAGAATCCGAGGTCCCCTTTTCGGGCCTTACCGGACCCTTACCTCTACTCCTGTTGACACGTCTGTCAAAGCCGGTATAAGACGTATAGACGCCACCGACTACCGACCACGAGGGGAGAAGGCATTGGCGAACCACTTGACGCCCACTGAGCTGGCACGCGAGGCAGGGATGGACCGGCGTGAGGTGATATCGAAGTGTATGGAGATGGGCGTCCCGATCTTCCAAGGCAGAATCGACAAGACGCTGTTCCTGGCGTCACTCAGGCACGGACAGACGCAGTCCCAGCCCCAGGCCGCACAGGCCTAGTCGATTCAAAGCCTTCGCCCGCCGTTCGGTGGGACCCAGCGCTCGAAGGCTGAGCCCGCCTGCAACTCGCAGCCTGAGTCTGCCTGCAACCCTCGGTTAGAATCCCACCGTCCTTCGGGACGGTTTCTCAACGCAACGAGACAGGGAGCAGAGGAGGAATAGATGGAGGCCCAGGCCGTCACTGCCGCGGAGGCAGGCACGGGTTCTAGGACGCTGGCCGACCTCATACCGTTGGCCGCCGAGAAGCACGCGAACAACCCGGCACTTCGCTACAAGAAAAAGAGCACCGGCAGCTGGGACGACGTCTCCTACGGTCACCTCGGCGGCATCGTCGTTGAGCTCGCGCTGGGTCTTCAGGAGCTCGGGATCGAGCGCGGGGACAAGGTCGGAATCCTTTCCAATACGCGCCCCGAGTGGACGTACTCCGATTTCGCGATCCTCTGCACCGGCGCGACGGTGGTGCCGATCTACCAGACCAACTCGCCGGAGGAATGCGAGTACGTGCTGAGCCACTCCGAGTCGAAGGCCGTGATCGTCGAGGACCAAGAGCAGCTCGAGAAGGTACGCAAGGTCCGCGACCAGCTTCCGAACCTCGAGCACGTGATCGCGATCGACCCCGTGGGGGGCGAGGACGTGATCCCGATCACAGACGTGCGCGCGCGAGGGCGAGCCCGCAACATCGACGACTTCTTTGCCCGGGTCCGCGAGGTCGAGCCGACCGACGTCGCCACCTACATCTACACGTCTGGAACGACGGGGCCGCCCAAGGGCTGCATCATCGACCACGCCAACTGGCGCAACATGCTCGACATGATCCAGCAGGAGGACGTGCTGGTCGAGAACGAGGTCGCCTACCTCTTCCTGCCGCTGGCGCACGCGTTTGCGCGCCTGATCCAGCTCGGCGCCATCGACGTCGGCGGAACCATCGCCTACTGGGAGAAGGACCCGCAGAAGATCATCCCCAACCTGCTCGAGGTGAAGCCGACCTACTTCCCGAGCGTCCCGCGCATCTTCGAGAAGATCTACGCCACGGCGATCGGGACCGTCGACAAGTCGGGGACCGTGAAGAAGGCGATCTTCAACTGGGCTGTGAGAGTTGGTCGCAAGGTCCGCGAGCTCGAGCGCCAGGGCAAGAAGCCGGGTTGGCTGCTGCAGAAGCAGTTCGACTGGGCGGACAAGAACGTGCTCTCGAACATCCGCAACCTGTTCGGGGGCAACATCAAGCAGTGCGTTACCGGCGCCGCGCCGATCTCACAGGAGATCCTCGAGTTCTTCTGGGCCTGCGGCGTCCTGGTGCTGGAGGGCTACGGCATGACCGAGACCTCGACCGCTGCCACGCTCAACAGGCGTGACGACTTCAAGTTCGGATCGGTCGGCAAGCCCTTCCACGGCGTGGAGGTGAAGATCGCCGAGGACGGCGAGGTGCTGCTCAGCGGACCCAACATCTTCCGCGGCTACTACAAGAACGAGCAGGCGACCTCCGAGACGATCCGGGACGGCTGGCTGCACACCGGTGACCTCGGCCGCATCGACGAGGACGGGTTCCTCCACATCACGGGCCGCAAGAAGGACATCATCATCACCGCGGGTGGAAAGAACATCACGCCGGCGAACCTGGAGAACGGCCTCAAGCAGAACCAGTACATCTCGCAGGCCGTCGTCTACGGGGACAGGCGCCCCTACCTGACAGCGATCGTCACGCTCGATCCGGAGGAGATCGCCGCCTACGCCAAGGACCACAACCTGGGCACCAACGATCCGGCCGAGCTGGGCAAGAACGAGGGCATACGCGCCATCGTCCAGGGAGCCGTGGACGACGTGAACTCGAAGGTCGCGCGTGTGGAGGAGGTCAAGAAGTTCACCATCCTCCCCCACGACCTGACTCAGGAGACCGGTGAGCTGACGCCGACCATGAAGGTCAAGCGCAATATCGTGTACGAGAAGTACGCGCCGGTGTTCGACGCAATGTACGGCGACAAGAAGTAAGGGGCGCGGGATCCGAAGCTACGTCGGGTCCGAGCCGCCGGCGGACCGTTCCGTCTGGCGAAGTAGCGCGCCGGTCGTCTGCTCGAGTATCCGGCGCCAGGCAGTCTGCTTCTCGCGCTGCTCCTCCACCTGCGTCAGGATCTTCCTCACGCGACGCGCGGAGATCTCGATCCCGTGCTTCTCGCAGATGCGCTTGTAGCGGTGATAGTCCTGGGCCAGCTTGATCGTCACCGACTCGAACCCGTGGCGAGCGATCTCCAGCCGTGACGAGTAGTTCATGATGCTGGTGCCGAACATCAGCTCGTCATTCGGGTCGGGCTCGATCAGGATGATGTCGACGCCCGGGTAGCGCTCGCCCCAGCGCTTGACGTGCTCGTGCAACCGCGCGTGCGCCAGCAGCTTGAAGGCCTGGTAGCCGACCTGCGGATAGCCCATGTCCGAGACACGCCGCACGCGGCTGCCAAAGATTGTCGGTATACGCTTCTGGAAGTCGTTGACGTAGGGAACCAGCGGGTTGACGACGATGATGAACTTGGCGCCGCGCTCGACCGCGATGTCGACGTTGGTCGTGGAACGGATGCCGCCGTCCACGAACTGGCGCCCCTTGATGTCGACCGGCTTGTAGACCATCGGCAGCGCGGTCGACGCAGAAACCGCCTTCGAGATCGGAACGTCGTCCCAGCCGGCGGCGCCGAATACGACCCGCTCGCAGGTATCTAGGTCGGTGGCCGTCAGGTACAGCTCCGACTCCAGCAGCCGGAAGTCGTTCGTGAGGTCGGCGTCCGACAGGATCTCGCTGATGTACTTCTCCACCCCGCGCCCGGTGTACATGCCTGGGGGAAGCGCCTCCGCGAGGCCGGTCAGCACGTCCATCACCGAAACCTCGCGCCAGCGGCCGACCAGGCTGCGCGCAAGCCCGGCCAGGCGCAGCGGCATCAGCACTGCCCGCGAGGCGAAGTCGGCGTAGTTCGGTCGCAGCAGCGTGCTCAAGTCGACGTCGCGGAATGGGGTCGGCACCTGGTTGTTGACGACTCGCGACATCTCCTCGGGAGTTATGCCGCTGGCGACCAGGCTGGCCACGAAAGAGCCCGCGCTGGTGCCGATGTAGATGTCGAAGTCGTTGACCGTCCGGTTGACGGTCAGCAGATCCAGAGCGCGCAGCGCCCCGATCTCGTAGACGCCTCCGGTGAATCCACCGCCTCCCAGGACAAGGGCCGTCTTGGAGCGACGCCTGCGGCTCCGGGCGCCCTTCTGCGAGCCTCTCGGCTTTGGGCCGCCAGCCCCTGCCTTGGGCGTGGTCTCGAGCTCAACGACCTCACCCATCGGAAGGAGCCTACCGCAGCAGGAGGCGACAATGCGACGTCCGATCGTCCGAACGGCCCGGATCCGGCGCGCGGAGCGGCGCGCGTACCTGCCATTGTAGGCTTGCGCTTAACGCCACGAGGAGGTTATGTGAGCACGCCCAGCACCCGGACAGAGGCAGAAACGTTCTTCAGCGAGACGTCTGACCCTGCGCTCCAGGAGTCCGCCGATCGAGGCGAGATGAAGCTGCTCAGCTACAGCGAGCTGTACCTGCTCTGGGAGCGCCAGCAGTGGCGGACACAGGACATCGACTTCAGCACCGACCGCGAGCACTGGCGCGGGTTCCCGGATGAGGAGCGCTACCAGCGTATGTACGGCCTGTCGTCGTTCTTCATCGGCGAGCAGGAGGTGACCGACGAGCTGGGCCCGATGATCAAGGCGGCGCCCACCGAGGAGATGAAGATCTTCCTCTCCACCCAGATCGCCGACGAGGCTCGCCACGTGCGCTTCTTCGACCGCTTCTACACGGAGGTCGGCGTGCTGGAATCCGACTCGCTCCACGATCGACTCGAGGAGACCAGCAAGCACCTCAACCCGTCATTCAACGTGCTCTTCCACGAGATGCTCGGGTCGCGCACGCGGCGGCTCGGCGAGCAGCCCGACGACCAGGAGACGCTGGTCGAGGCCGTGACGCTCTACCACATGATCATCGAGGGCATGCTGGCGCTCACCGGCCAGCACTTCATCATCGACTACAACGAGCGCGAGGGAACGCTGCCCGGATTCGTGCATGGGTTCAACCTGATCGCCCGCGACGAGCACCGGCATGTCGCCTTCGGAGCCCGGTTTCTGCGCGAGAAGGCGAACGAGGACTCGAAGTACGCCCAGGCGATCCAGCGCACGATCGAGGAGGCGCTTCCGATCGCCGACTCGGTGCTCGCGCCGCCTTGGGCGGAGGACGTGGACACTTACGAGCTGTTCGGGGTGTCGATGGATGACACACGGGCCTTTGCCGTGCAGGCGCTCACTCGTCGGCTGAAGGTCATCGGCCTGGCGCCGGCGACCGCCTAGCCGTGCCAACGCCATAACCGCTGTGCCCGGCCGCCAGCGACCCCACCTGACCGGCCTCGCCGTTGGGATCTGGGGCCGGCACGAGCTCTACGTGCAATCCCTGGCGGCATTGCTCGGCAGCAGGGGTGCCGATGTGCGCCTGGCTAGCGACCCCGCAGCCGAGCCCTCGCTGGTGCGCGTTCATGTGCTGCTGGCGGAGTCGCCGCTTCCGTTCGAGCTCGAGCGCCTGTGCGCCATCGGCCCGCCGGTGATCGTGCTCGACGAGCTCTCGAGGCCGGAGGACACCGTTCGCGCACGAGCTCTGGGGGCCACCGCCGTGGTTGAGAAGAACGCTGGGCTGGCTCAGCTTTCGATCGCGATCAAGCGCGCCGCGGAGGATGCTCGCTCCGATCCGTTGCGAGACCTGACCAGACGGCAACTCGAGGTGCTGAAGCTTGTTGCAGAGGGCATGGAGAACACGCAGATCGCCTCACAGCTGGGCATCTCGCAGAGGACGGCTCGGTCCCATGTCTCGAGCGTGCTCAGCCGCCTCGGAGTCGAGAACCGAACGCAGGCTGCGGTCACCGCGGTCAGGCGCGGGCTGCTCGCCGTTGCCTCGCTGCTGATGATCTTCGTCGGCCTGCTGGCCGTGGCCAAGCCTGCGCCGGCCGTCACGGCCGACGGCTCGTTCACCGCCGTCACCGCGCAGCTGCGTGCGCTCGGCGGTGCCTCGGGTGCCTGGATCGCCGACGCATCCACCGGCAAGCAACTGGCCGCGCGCAACTCCGAGCGGGCTCGTACGCCGGCATCGGTGCAGAAGCTGTTCACCACAGCGACCGCGCTCGAGCGCATGGAACCGCAGGCGCAGATCCTCACGACTGCCAGCGCCACGGGCCAGCTGGATGAGGACGGCACGCTCGACGGCAACGTCTTCATCGAGGGCTTCGGAGACCCCTCGTTTGGCGGCGCCGGCCTTTCCAGGCTCGCGCGCAAGGTTCGTGACGCTGGCATCCACACCGTCACCGGCAACGTGTACGGCGACGAGAGCTTCTTCGACAGCCGCCGGGGCCTCCCGGCGGCTGGCTTTCGCATGTCCTTCTGGGTCGGGCCGCTGTCGGCGCTGTCGTTCAACAACGGCACGCTGCGAGGCTTCGGCGGTGGTTTCCAGCCCAACCCGCCACTGTTCGTGGCGCAGCGGTTCCGCGCGGCTCTGGCTTCACGCGGCGTCAAGGTCAAGGGCAGGGCCTTCGCAGGCCAGGCTCCCGACGACGCTCCCGATCTGGTCTCCGTGCGCTCGCCCGCGCTGTCGACGCTGGTTCGCCACACCAACCAGGTCTCGGACAACTACTTCGCCGAAACGCTTCTGAAGGGTCTTGGCGCTCGCTTCTCCGGCACGGGGTCGACCACCGCGGGCACCGCCGTCGTGAGCCGGTTCGTGTCGCAGAACGGCGCCCGCTCGACAGCGCAGGACGGCAGCGGCCTCTCGCGCGGCAACGCCGTCTCACCGCGCACGGTCGGGCGGCTGCTGCTGAACGCCCAGGGCGAGCCCTGGTTCGACTCCTTCTACCGCTCGCTTCCACTTGCCGGCCACAGCGGCACGCTCAGGAAGCGCATGCGCGGAACCGCCGCCAGCGGGCGCTGCCGGGCCAAGACAGGAACGCTGATCGGCGTCAGCGCGCTGGCCGGGTACTGCCGCAGCCGCGCCGGTCGGAGGATGGTGTTCGCTCTCCTGATGAACGGCGTCAGCGTGAATGCCGCCCGGCACAGCCAGGACCGGATCGCCGCCGCGCTTGCCGCCGGCAGTGTGCCCTAGTGGCCCTTCCCACGTTCGCCAGAAAACGGCGCGGCTCCGGGGCCGCCAGGCAAGGACGCGGGGAGCCCACGTACTCGGTGAGTACGTGGGTGACCGAGGACACCGCCTGGTGGTTCCGGAGACCGCCGTTTGCGGTGAAACGTTTTGAGAAGGGCCACTAGATCTCGTCTAGCCGAGTCTAGTCACCGGCCAGCAGCTTCTCGAGCTGCGCCCCGTCGATCACCGGCCGTTCGAGGTCGCGCGCCTTGTCCAGCTTCGTGCCGGGGTCCTCGCCCGCGACCACGAAGTCCGTTTTGCCGGAAACCGAGCCGGTCACCTTTCCGCCCAGCTCCTCTATGCGCTCCGTCGCCTGCTCGCGTGACAGGCCCTCGAGCGTGCCGGTCAGCACGAATGTCTTGCCCGCCAGCGGCAACTCACCGACCCCGGCCGCCCGCTCCTGCTCCAACTGAAGCCCTGCGGCGCGCAGCTCTTCGACCAGCTCCCTGTTGCGGCGCTCGGCGAGCGTCTCGCTGATGACGCCGGCCAGCACCGGCCCGATGCCCTCGACCTCCTCGATCTGTTCGCGCCCGGCTGCGATCAGGTTGTCGATCGACCCGAAGTGCGAGGCCAGGGCACGCGCGTTCACGTATCCGATTCCCGGGATGCCCAACCCGTAGAGCACCCGCTGGAACGGCTGCCGCTTCGAGCGCTCGATCGCCTGCACCAGATTCTCGGCCGACCTGCGTTGAAAGCCCTCCAACGACTCCAAGCGATCTACCGTCAGACGGTAGATGTCGGGAAGCGAGCGCACCAGCCCCTCGTTGTAGAAGCGGTAGACGAGCTTCTCGCCGTAACCCTCGATGTCCATCGCGCCCTTGGAGGTGAAGTGCTTGAGCGCCTGGAGAGCCTGGCCGGGGCAGTCGTAGCGGTTCGGGCAGCGGGTCCAAACCTCTCCCTCGGGCTTGACCGTCGGAGTCCCGCAGGCCGGGCACTTGCGGGGCGGCCGGTACTTCTTCTCCTTGCCGGTGCGCCGCTGCGTGATCGGCGACACGACCTGCGGGATCACGTCCCCGGCGCGCATGATCACCACCTCGTCGCCCTCCCGGATGTCCTTGCGCTCCAGATCCTCCTCGTTGTGGAGGGTCGCCTTCTCGACCGTGACACCACCCACCTGCACGGGCTCCAGCATCGCCCACGGGATCATGTTGCCGGTCCGGCCAACGTTGACGCCTATCTTGCGTAGCCTGGTGACCGCTGTCGTGGGTGCGAACTTGAAAGCGATCGACCAGCGCGGATCGCGGCCGACGACGCCCAGCAGCTGCTGAGTGTCGTGGTCGTTGATCTTCACGACGACGCCGTCTATCTCGTAGTCGAGCTGGTCCCTCCTCTCCTCCCAGCGCCGGCAGGCCTCGAACACCGAGTCGATGTCACCGTGCAGCTCCACGTCCTGGTTGACCTTGAAGCCATGCTTTCGCAGCCACTCGATCGACTCCAGATGGGTCTCGTGATCGAGTCCCTCGGAGGCGCCGATGCCGTAACACCAGATCGAGAGCGGACGCGACCGCGTCACCTCGGGGTTCAGCTGCCGCAGCGATCCCGCGGCCGAGTTGCGCGGATTGGCGAATGTCTTCTCCCCCGCCTTCGCCTGCTGCTCGTTCAGCCGCGCGAAATCCGCCAGCGGCATGTAGACCTCGCCCCTCACCTCCACCAGCGGTGGCGGAGGCTCAGCCTTGCGACCCTTGCCCCCGACGGGGGAGATCGACAGCGGCACCGCCCCGATCGTCTTCAGGTTCTGCGTGATGTTCTCGCCGATCTCGCCGTCGCCGCGGGTGGCGCCGCGCACGAAGACGCCATCCTCGTACAAGAGCGACACGGCCAGACCGTCCACCTTGGGCTCGGTCACGTACTCGATCTCCCTCTCCGGCACGCCGCGGCGCTCGAGCAGGTTGCGCACCCGCCGTTCCCAGGCGCGGAGCTCGTCCTCGGCGCGCGCGTTCGCGAGCGAGAGCATCGGCTGGAGGTGGCGCACCTCGCCGAACCTCGACAGCGGCGTGGCCCCCACTCGCTGTGTCGGCGAATCCGGAGTGCGCAGCCCCGGATGCTCGCTCTCCAGCGCCATCAGCTCACGCAGCAGATCGTCGTACTCCGGATCCGATATGACCGGATCGTCGAGCACGTAGTAGCGGTAATTGTGGTTGTCCAGCTCGCGCCGCAGCTTGGCCGCGCGCGCGTCCGCTGTCCCGGCCTTCCCCTGCCCCTGCCCCTTCCCCTGCCCCTTCGCCTCCGGCTTCGCCTTCCCCTTCGCCTTGGCTTTGGCCACCGCTCAGTGCCCCATCTTGTAATCCAGCCCCGCTTTTGCCACTAGCTCACTCGGGGTCGACCTCGCTGATGACCGCCTCTTTGGCGGCCGGGTCGACCAGGCTCGACAGGTCCCATCCGCGCAGCTCGTCCATCTGGCGCACGTCGGTGAGGTTGAAGTGAAGCGGCGTCACCGAGATCTTGCACTCGTGAACGGCTGCGAAGTCCGTTCCCACCTCGTGATGGAAGGACGGGTCGTCGCCGTAGATGCGATAGAGCCGCCTGCGGCGGCCATCCGTGCGGTCCTCCTCCGCCAGCTCCAGCTTGTCGCGATAGATCCGCTTGCCCAGGCGCGTCACCTCGGCGCCCTTCAGCTCCTCGGCCGAGACTGCCGGGCAGTTGACGTTCAGCAGCGTTCCCTGCGACATCGGCTGCTGCTCGAGCCGTGCGACCAGGGCAGCTGTGAATGACGCCGCCAGGCTGAAATCGAACTCGCGACCGAACCGGAAGTCCATCTCGCGCCTCTTGGACTGCTGCGAGACGGCGATTGCCGGCAGGTCCAGCACGACGCCCTCGAGCGCCGCGGCGACCGTTCCCGAATAGGTGATGTCGTCGCCGAGGTTGGCGCCGTGATTGATGCCGGAGACGATCAGCTCGGGCTCGAACTCGATCAGGCCCAGCGCCGCGAAGCGGACACAGTCGACCGGAGTGCCATCCGTCGCAAAGCCGGAGCTGCCGTCGCCGAAGTCGACCTCCTCCACCCACAGCGGCGACCTGGTGGTGATGCTGCGGGCGCTGGCAGAGCGGTTCGAGTCCGGTGCGATCACGGCCAGCTCGATCCCGGGCACCTCGAGCAGGGCGCGCCGCATGACCTGGAGGCCGGTGGCCTGGATTCCGTCGTCGTTGGTCAGAAGAACCTTCATCGGGCTACCAGGATGTTAGTCGTGGCTCGATTCGCCACCTGACGTTTCGCGGCAGCGGTCATCCGGGCTCAGTAACGCACCGAGGCGAGATACAGGCCGTACGGCTCGGCGGTCGGTCCCGCCTCCGTGCGATGCGCTCCCTGCAGCAGGCGATCGAACTGCTCGGGTTCCATGCGGCTCGCGCAAACCTCCAGCATCGTTCCGACGAGCGTGCGAACCATGCGGCGCATGAAGGTGTCGGCCTCGATCCAGAACTCCAGCAGCTCGCCGCCTCGCCGCCATTCGGCGAGCGTCACGTCGCGCTCGAACCGCACGTGATCGGTCTGAGTGGGCGTGAAGGCGGTGAAATCGTGGCTGCCCGGCAGCATCGCGGCCAAGCGCTGCAGCAGAGTCTCGTCCAACGGGTTCCTCACCCATAGCGCTCGTCCCTGCTCGAAAGGACTCGGGACGGGGCTCGCCAGCACGCGGTAGCAGTAGCGGCGAGACCTTGCGCTCCTGCGCGCGTCGAATCCCTCGCCTGCCTCCTGTGCGCTGACGACGGCTAAGTCGTCGGGCAGCACGCCGTTCAGGGCACCCGCGAGCGAGGGTACGTCGACATCGTCGTCGACCGTCAGGCTCGCCACCTGGCCCCAGGCGTGCACGCCGGCGTCCGTGCGGCCGGCGGCCGTCAGCTTCGGGCTCGAGCCGATCAGCTTCTGGAACGCCGCATCGAGCTCCCGCTCGACCGTTCGCAACTCCGGCTGCGCCGCCCAGCCAAAGAACCATCGGCCGTCGTATGCGAGCGTCAGCTTGAGGGTTACTGCCAGAGTGCCGAATGCCTGGTCGGCCCGCCGCCGCTAGTGGCCCTCGCCGGAACGTTCGCCAGGAAACGGCGGGGCTCCGGGGCCACTAGACCAGCTCGATGTAAACCATCTCGGTCGCGTCGGAGCGACGCGGACCGAGCTTGAGGATGCGCGTGTAGCCGCCACGACGGTCGGCGTACCGGGGCCCGATTTCCTCGAACAGCTTGTGCACGGTGAACTTGTTCTGGTTCAGCGCCGCCAGCGCCTGGCGCCGGGCGTGCAGGTCACCACGCTTCGCGAGCGTGATCAGCTTCTCGACCTCCGGCTTGACGACCTTCGCCTTCGCCTCTGTGGTCTGAATCCGCTCGTGGTCGACTATCTCCGTGCAGAGGTTCATCACGAGCGCCTTGCGGTGCCCGGCGTCTCGGGAGAGCTTGTTCCTCTTCTTGCGGTGGCGCATCGTTCAGATCCGGCCGGAGGCGGAAAGCCTATAGCCCCGTCCGCTCAGTCGTCTCGAAGGCCCAGGCCCCTGACGCGCAGGGTCTCCTTGACCTCCTCGATGCTCTTGCGCCCGAAGTTCGGGATCGCGCTCAGCTCGCTCTCGGACTTCTGCACCAGATCCCCGATCGTCTGGATGCCCGCCCGCTTGAGGCAGTTGTAGGAGCGCACACCGAGCTCGAGCTCCTCGATCAGGATCTCCTCCATACCGTCCGCCGAGGGTGTGGAGGCGGCGGCCGCAAGGTCAGCGGCGCCGTCGGCCGGAATGCTGAGGCTCTCGATGCGACTGGCGTCGGTGAAGATCGAGAGGCTCTTGATCAGCACCTCCGCCGCCTCGCGCAGCGCGGCCTGCGGGTCGACCGACCCGTCCGTCTCGATGTCGAGCGTCAGCTTGTCGAAGTCGGTGCGCTGACCGACGCGGGCCGCCTCGACCTCGTAGGACACGCGGCGGACCGGCGAGAAGATGGAGTCGATCGGAATAACTCCGATCGGCTGCTCGGGCGACTTGTTGCCCTCGGCCGGGCGGTAGCCGCGGCCTCTGCCGATCGTGAGGTACATCTCCAGCTTCGCCTTCTTCTCGAGCGTGGCGATGGGCGTGTTGGGGTTGAGGATCTCGACGCCCGACGGCAGGTCGATGTCCTTGGCCTTGACCTCACCGGGTCCGGTGACGACCAGCGGCGCCTCGATCTCGTCGGAGTCGCCGTGCATGCGGCAAACGACGTCCTTGAGGTTGAGCACGATGTCGGTCACATCCTCCTTGACGCCCGGAATGGTCGAGAATTCGTGCGCCACGCCCTCGATGCGGATCGAGGTCACGGCAGCGCCTTCCAGCGACGAGAGAAGCACTCGCCGCAGGGAGTTGCCGAACGTGTAGCCGAAGCCACGGTCGAGCGGCTCGACCGCGAAGCTGCCGCGGTTGTCTTGGACGTTCTCGGCTGTGATCTTGGGGATCTGAAATTCCTGCACTTGAGTAATTCCTCCAAAAACCTGCCGCTCGCGGCAAGGGCCGCGACCGGGTTGAATTAGGGGCGGGAGCTGCGGGAGCCCGCCTGGTTGGGCCCGCGCCCTGTCACTTCGAGTACAGCTCCACGATCAGCTGCTCCTGCACCGGAACGCTGATCTCGCCGCGCTCCGGGAGGCGGAGCACCTTCGCGGTGAGCGAGTCGTAGTCGGCCTGCAGCCAAGCGGGGACCGTGGCGGTGAGCTCCGTTGCGTCACGGATCACCTGTGTAGCGTCGGACCCGTCCTTGACGGAGATGACGTCGCCGGGTCGCACTTGGTAGGAGGGAATGTTCACGCGCCGGCCGTTGACCAGGAAGTGGCCGTGGTCAACGAGCTGGCGGGACTGACGGCGCGACGCCGCGAAGCCGAGCCTGACGACAACGTTGTCGAGCCGGCGCTCGAGCAGCCGCAGCAGGTTTTCACCGGTAACGCCATCCTGCCTGCTGGCCTTGTCGTAGTAGTTGCGAAATTGCTTCTCCAAGACGCCGTAGTAGCGGCGAGCGCGCTGCTTCTCGCGCAGCTGCTGGCGGTACTCGGACTGGCGCACGCGCCCACGGCCGTGATCTCCCGGCGGGTAGGGACGGCGCTCGACCGAGCACTTGTCGGTGAGACAGCGCTCTCCCTTCAGGAACAGCTTCAGGCCCTCGCGGCGGCACTGCTTGCACTGCGGTCCGGTGTCTCTTGCCACTCTCCCTCGCCTCTAGACGCGACGCCGCTTGCGCGGGCGGCACCCGTTGTGAGCCTGCGGTGTCACGTCCTTGACGCCGGCGATCTCGAGCCCGGCCGCCTGCAGCGACCGGATCGCGGTCTCCCGACCGGAGCCAGGGCCCTTGACGAAGATCTCGACCTTCTGGAGGCCGTGCTCCATGCCCTTCTTGGCAGCCGCCTCCGCCGTCACCTGCGCGGCGAACGGAGTCGACTTGCGGGAGCCCTTGAAACCGGCGCCGCCGGCGGACTCCCATGCGATCACGGCGCCGTCCTTGTCGGTCAGCGTCACGATCGTGTTGTTGAACGAAGTCTTGATGTGGGCCTGGCCGAACGGGATGTTCTTGCGAACCCTGCGCCGCCCGCGGGTGCCCTTTCCTTTTCCTCTGGCTTGCGGCACTAGTGCTTCCCGACCCTCTTCTTCTGAGCGACCTGGCCACGTCGCGGGCCCTTGCGGCCACGCGCGTTCGTCTTCGTGCGCTGGCCGTGGACGGGCAGCCCTCGACGGTGGCGGACGCCTCGGTAGGAGCCGATCTCCGTCAGGCGCTTGACGTCCTGTGAGCGCTCGCGGCGTAGATCACCCTCGACCGAGAGGTCGGAGTCGATGGCATCGCGAAGCTTCACGATCTCGTCCTCGGTCAGGTCCTTGACGTAGGTGTCCGGCGACACGCCGGCCTTCTTCAGCATCTTGTTGGCCTGAGAGCGGCCGACACCGTAGATGTAGGTGACGCCGATCTCGACGCGCTTGTTGAGCGGGATGTTGACCCCTGCGATTCGTGCCATGGCTAGCCCTGCCTCTGCTTATGGCGGGGGTTCTTGCAGATCACCAAAACCGCACCGCGGCGGCGGATGATCTTGCACTTCTCGCACATCGGCTTGACCGAAGCTCTTACCTTCATGCCTTCCTACTCGCTTTCACGATCGGCAGCAGCCGATCGGGAGTCGTATTGGTCCATCGGAGGGAGCCCGCGCGGCCCCAGGAGACGGGCCACAGAGCCTAACGAACGCGTGCCGGGCCTGACAGCCCGGCTGCGCTTCAGAAATGTTAGCAAAGGGCCGTCGGCCCGCGAGCGCGGATTCAGGCCGCAACCCGCTGCTCTTTGAGGTGCCAGGGCGTGAGGATCCTGGGCCCGTTGGCCGTCACGGCGACAGTGTGCTCGAAATGGGCCGTCAGCGAGCCGTCTTCCGAGTAGATGGCCCAGTTGTCCTCCCCCAGTCTCACCGCCGCAGAGCCGACGCAGACCATCGGCTCGATGCAGAAGACCATGCCCTCCTCGATCAGCGGGCCCTTCCCGGGCTCGCCGAAATTGGGAATCTGGGGGTCCTCGTGCATCTGGCGGCCGATGCCGTGCCCCACCAGCGAGCGGATGACCGAGAAGCCGTCACGCTCGATGCGCTCCTGCACGGTGCTGGAGACGTCGCCGAGACGAGCTCCCAGGACGCATTTCTCCACCCCCAGCTCCAGCGCCTCGCGGGTCGCCTTCAGGAGCTTGGTGGCCACCGGGCTGACCGGGCGCACCGCCACCGTCAGGGCCGCATCGGCGACCCAGCCGTCGAGCTCGACGCCGACGTCGACGGACAGGATGTCCCCGCGCCCGAGCGTGTGCGGGCCCGGAATGCCGTGCACCACCATCGAGTTCGGCGAGGCGCAGATGGAGGCCGGGAAGCCGCGATAGCCCTTGAAGGCCGGCTCCCCGCCCTGGCTGCGGATGAACTTCTCCGCCGCCTGGTCCAGCTCTGCCGTCGTGACGCCGGCACGGGCCTTCGCACGCAGCATCGAGAGGCATCGGGCCACCACCTCACCGGCCGCGGCCATGCTGTCGATCTCCTCCGGCGTCTTCGTGATGATCAACGCGCCCGGCCCCTGCTCAAACCTGCTCCTCGAAGCGTGAAGCCGCAAGCGTCGCACGGATCTGGTCGCTGACCTCTTCGGCCGACCGGGAGCCGTCGATGCGCCGCAGGATGCCGTGATCCTCGTAGTACCCGATCAGCGGCTCGGTCTTGGAATGGTATTCCGCCAGGCGGTGACGAACGACCTCCGGCCGGTCGTCGGGCCTGATCACCAGCCGGCTGCCGTCCATGTCACAGCGGTCGGAGTGCTTGGGCGGGTCGAAGTCGACGTGGAAGTTGTGCTGGTTCTTGACGCAGACCCGTCGCCCAGACAGCCGCCGCGTGACCTCGTCCTCGGGCACGTCGACGAGCAGGGCGGCGGTCAGATGGCGGCCGAGGCGCTCCAGCTCCTGGTCGAGCGCCTCCGCCTGCCCGTGAGTGCGAGGGAAGCCGTCGAGGATGAATCCCTCGGCGGTGTCGGGCTGCAGCAGGCGCTCGATGATCATCGCGATAACGAGGTCGTCGGGAACGAAGTCCCCGCGCTCCATGAACGCCTGGGCCTTCTGGCCCAGCTCGGTCTCCTCGCGCACCGCGTCGCGCAGCATGTCGCCGGTGGCGATGTAGGGAACGTTGAAGTCCTCGACCAGGCGCCTTGCCTGGGTGCCCTTGCCGGCGCCGGGGGGACCGAGCAGGACGAGATTCAGGTCCGGCATGGCTTCGGGCCGGTCACCCGGCTACTTGAGGAACCCTTCGTAATTGCGCATCATCAGCTGCGCCTCGAGTTGCTTCACGGTGTCGAGGGCGACCCCGATGACGATCAGCAGCGAGGTGCCGCCGAAGAAGAAGTTTGCGCTCGTCTGGCTGATCAGCAGCGTAGGGAAGGCCGCCACCGCCGCCAGGAAGAGCGCGCCGGGGAAGGTGAGCCGGGCGAGAATGCGATCGAGGTACTCGGCCGTTGGCCGGCCGGGTCTCACGCCGGGTATGAAGCCTCCGTACTTCTTGAGGTTGTCGGCCTGGTCGACCGGGTTGAACGTGACGGCGGTGTAGAAGTAGGTGAAGATGAAGATGAACAGGCATTCGCCGAGCACGAACGCCCAGCCGTTGGGATTGAAGAATGTCGCGATGTCCTGGGCCCAACTGGCCTGGCTGAGCTGCCCGATCGTGGGCGGGAACGCCATGATGGAGGCGGCGAAGATGACCGGGATGACGCCGGCCATGTTGACGCGCAGCGGCAGGTAGGTCGAGCCGCCAGCGGTCATCCTGCGACCCACGACGCGCTTGGCGTACTGGACCGGGATCCGGCGCTGCCCTTCCTGGATGAAGACGATGCCGAGGATCACGGCCAGCGCGACGAACGGCATCATCACGACGAACACCTGATCCGGGTTGGTCCACCAGGCCGAGATCCCGTTCGGGAGTTGGGCAACGATCGAGGCGAAGATCATCAGTGAGATCCCGTTGCCGATCCCGCGCTGGGTGATCAGCTCTCCCATCCACATCAGCAGTGTCGTGCCGGCTGTCAGCGTGACGACGATCAGGAACATCTTGCTGAACGTGATCGTCCCGATCACTTCCGAGCCCCCGCTTCCGATCGAACGGAAGAAGTAGACGTAGCCGACCGACTGCGCCGAGGCCAGGCCCACTGTCAAGTAGCGCGTGTACTGGGTGATCTTCTGTTGCCCGACCTCGCCCTCCTTCTGGAGCTTCTCCAGCGAAGGCACGACCACCGTCATCAGCTGCAGGATGATCGAGGCCGTGATGTAGGGCATGATCCCGAGCGCGAAGATGGCAAGCCGTTGAAGGCCGCCTCCAGAGAAGAGGTTCAGGAAGCCGAGGATGTTCGAGCCGCTGAAGGTGCTCTCAACGTCCTTGACGGCCGCGACGTTTATCCCTGGGACCGGGATGTAGGCGCCGAACCTGTAGAGGGCCAGGATCATGCCCGTGAACAGCAGCTTGCGCCTGATCTCCGGCACGGTGAAGGAGTTGGCGATCGTGGCGATCATTTCTGCGCCGACTTCCGCTCGGGTTCCATGACCGTGCAGCTACCGCCGGCGCCCTCGATCTTCTCGCGCGCGCTGGCGCTGAAGCCGTGAGCCGACACCGACAGGTTCTTGCGCTCCAGCTCCCCCTTGCCGAGCACCTTCACGGGCACGCCCTTTCGCTTGGCGAGGCCCTTCTCGACCAGAGTGGCGGGAGTGACCTCGGCGCCCTCGTCGAAGCGATTGAGGTCGGAGAGGTTGACCGGCTGTGTCTGGGTCCTGAACGGCTCGAACGGCATCGACTTCTTCATGTGCGGGCCGCGCAGCTTGCGCATGCGCATGTGGAGCGGGTTCTGACCGCCCTCGTAGCCGGGCTTGCGCTTGGCTCCGGAACGCGAGCCCGCGCCCTTCGAGCCGCGGCCCGAGGTCTTGCCGAAGCCCGATCCCTGCCCCCTCCCCACGCGCTTGCGCGGCTTGCGGGCGCCGGACGGCGGCTTGATCGAATGCAGGCCGATTCGCTCAGCCATCGTCGCCGCCCTTGCTCGCCGGCTTCTTGCCCTTGCTCGGCTCACCGTTGCCGTCGGTCACCTCGACCAGGTGCCCCACCCTTCGGATCATGCCGCGAATCTGGTCGTTGTCGGGACGCGTGGCGCTCTTGCCGATGCCGTTCAGGCCAAGTGAGCGCAGGGTCTCACGCTGCGCGGGGTTGGTTCCGTTCGCGCTACGTCGCTGAACGATGTGAAGAGTTCCGCCGGAAGCCATCAGCCACCCGGCTCGGCGCTTATCTCGGCAGGTGTGACTTCCGCGGCGCCATTCGCCGCGTCCTGACCGTCGTCCGCCGGCGCCACAGCGGCCTGGTCCTCAGCTCCCTCCTGCGGAGTGCTTTCCAGGCCGAGCACCTCGGCGACGGTCTTGCCGCGCAGCTCGGCGATGCGCTCCGGCCTCTTCAAGCCCTGGAGACCTGCGACGGTGGCCTTCACGAGGTTGATCGGATTCTGGCTGCCGAGGCTCTTTGACAGCACGTCGCGGATCCCGGCCAGCTCGAGCACAGCGCGAACTCCGCCGCCCGCTATGACGCCGGTTCCCTCCGAGGCGGGCTTCAGCAGCACCTGGCCCGAGCCGTAGCGGCCCACCGTCTGATGGGTGATGGTGTGGTTGTGCTTCGCCACTGCGAAAAGGCTCTTCTTCGCGCGCTCGACCGCCTTCTGGATCGCCAGCGGCACCTCGTTGGACTTGCCGTAGCCGATTCCGACGATGTGATCCTCGTCGCCGACCACGACCAGCGCGGTGAACGAGAAGCGACGGCCGCCCTTGACGACCTTCGCCACACGATTGATCGCGACCACGCGCTCCTGAAGGTCGAGCCCCTGCGGACTTATCGCGCTTCTATGACGTGCCATTCAGCTTTCTTTCCCGTTCGTCAAACACTGCGGCTGAGGGTACTAGAACCCCAGTCCCGCCCCTCTAGCACCTTCTGCGAGCGCCTTCACGCGGCCGTGGTACTTGTAGCCGCCGCGATCAAACACGCAGCTGTCCACTCCGGCGGCCTTGGCGCGCTCGGCAAGCAGCTCTCCGACACGCTTCGCCTTCTCCATCGGCTTGAGATCACGCAGGTCCGGCTCGGTCCAGTTCGCCGCAACCAGCGTACGCCCGCTTTCGTCGTCTATCAGCTGCACGAACAGCCCCTGATTCGAGCGGTAGACGGATAGCCGCGGCCGCTGCGCGCTGCCCGTCACCTTGCCGCGAATGCGATGGCGGCGACGGGTCCGGCGCCTGGCCTTGTCCAGAACGGTGGCATTCGTCATGCCCGCTTGCCGACCTTCCTCGCCACGTGCTCGCCCGCATAACGCACGCCCTTGCCCTTGTATGGCTCGGGTGGCCTGCTCTTGCGGACACGAGCGGCGACCTCGCCGACGGCCTGCTTGTCGATTCCGCGCACGACCACCTGCGTCGGCAGCGGCACCTCGAACTCGATTCCCGCCGGCGCGTCGATCCTGACCGGATGCGAGTAGCCCAGCGCCAATTCGAGCGTGGTGCCCTTCAGCTGCGCGCGGTAACCGACGCCCTGAATCTCGAGACGCTTCTCGTAGCCCTCGGTCACGCCGACGACCATGTTGTAGACGAGCGTCCTGGTCAGTCCGTGCAGGGAGCGGTGGTCCTTGCGGTTGGTCGGGCGCTTGACCAGCAGCGTGGAGTCCTCGCGCTCGAACTGGAGGTCGTTGGAAACGACCTGCGACAGCTCGCCCTTGGGACCCTTCACGCGCACGAGCCCAGGCTCGACCTGCACGTCGACACTGCCCGGGATCTCGATTGGAAGTTTTCCTATGCGGCTCATGAGTGGTTTCTGGTTCTTGTTGAATACCTGGTCGGCTTCGCCGAACTCCTAGAGTCCTGTGAGCCCGCTGCGCAGGCTACGCGGTCTCTCACCACACAAACGCGACAACTTCGCCGCCGACCTGCTGGCGCTTTGCCTCGTAGGCCGTCATCACACCGCGGGACGTGGTCACGATCGCCGTGCCCATGCCGCCGAGCACGCGCGGAAGCTGCGTCGCCTTGACGTAATCGCGCCGTCCCGGCTTGGAGATGCGCTTGAGGCCCGAGATAACCGGCTCGCGGTCCTCCGTGTACTTGAGCACCACGTCGATGTACTCGAATTCGGACCTGATCTTGTGCTTGCCCCTGCCGGTGGGCTTCATCATGCGCGTCGACCAACCCTCGATGTAGCCCTCCTCAGTCAGCACGCGAGCCAGCTCCTTGCTGAACTGCGACGAGGGGATCAAAACGTTGTCGGCGTCCGCCGTGACGGCGTTGCGGATGCGGGTCAGGAAATCGGCTATTGGATCGGTCATGTGATTACCGGCCGGCGGCTACCAGGAGGACTTCGTCATGCCGGGGATCATGCCCTCGTGGGCGAGCTCCCGCAGGCAGATTCGGCAGATGCCGAACTTACGGTAGTAGGCGCGAGCGCGACCGCAGCGCCGGCAACGATGATAGTTGCGGGTCTTGAACTTGCTGCCGCGCTGCTGGCGCACGATCTGGGACGTCTTTGCCATCTAGCTGGGTCTCCTCAGTCTTCCTTCGGATCATCGGGGGTGTCCTGCGGCTGGTCGGCAGGCTGCTCCGCCTCGGCGTCAACGGTAGCGCCAGGCGCCTCCTCGGCGGCGGGCTCCTCGTCGGCAGCGGGCTCTGCCTCGGCGGCGGGCTCCTCGTCGGCGGACGCCTGCTCGGCGGCGGGCTCTTCTGCTGGAGCGTCTTCTGGGGCTTCTTCTGCTGGGGCTTCTTCCGCTGGGGCTTCTTCCGCTGGGGCTTCTGCCGCGGGCTCGTCCACGGCGGGAGCTTCCGCCACCGCTTCGTCGGCTGGCGGCTCGTCGGCGGCGGCTGAATCCTCTCCGTCTCCGTTCACACCGGCGCGACGGTCGGAGCCGTCTCCTCGGAAGGGCATGCCCAGCAGCCGCAACAGCTCGAACGCCTCCTGATCGGTCTCGGCCGTGGTCGTGATGGTCACGTCGAGGCCGCGTACCTCGTCGATCGAGTCGTAGTCGATCTCCGGAAAGATGATCTGCTCGCGAATGCCGAGCGAGTAGTTGCCGCGACCGTCGAACGAACGCGGATTGAGGCCACGAAAGTCACGGATGCGGGGAATCGCTATCGACTGCAGGCGGTCGAGCATCTCGTACATGCGCTCGCCGCGCAGAGTCACCTTCACCCCGACGGGCATGCCCTCGCGCAGCTTGAAGTTCGCGATCGACTTGCGCGCGCGGCGAATCTGCGGCTTCTGGCCCGCGATCGTGCCCAGCTGCTCCGCGGCGTTGTCCAGCAGCGCCGTGTTCAGCTTCGCCTCGCCGACGCCCATGTTGAGCGTGATCTTCTCGACCTTCGGCACCTGCATCGTGCTCTTGTAGGCGAAGCGGTCCATCAGCTGCGGCTTGATCTCCTGCTCGTAGCGCTCCTTCAGGCGGGCGGCCATCACTCGATCCTCGTGCTGGATCGCTTGGTGATGCGGACCCGCTTGCCCTCACTGCGATCCACCGCCAGGCGGGTGGGCTTGTTCGCCTTGGGGTCGACGAGCATCACGTTGGAGAGATGGATCGGTCCCTCCTTCTCGACCACGCCGCCGATCTTGCCGCCCCGCTGGGTCTCCTTCATGGTGCGGGGGCGCTGGTGGCGCTTGACCATGTTCAGGTGCTCGACGTAGAGCCGGTTCTTCTTCGGCTCGACCCGCAGCACCTTCCCGGTCTTGCCGGAGTCCTTTCCGGACATCACCTGCACCTCGTCGCCGCGACGAATCCTGGCAGTCATTGCTACAGCACCTCCGGGGCGAGGGAGACGATCTTCATGTAGTTGCGCTCGCGCAGCTCTCGCGCGACGGGGCCGAAGATGCGCGTGCCACGAGGATTGTTGGCGGCGTCGATCAGAACGGCGGCGTTCTCGTCGAAGGAGATATAGGTGCCGTCCTTGCGGCCAAGCTCCTTGCGCGTGCGAACGACGACCGCCTGGACGATCTCGCCCTTACGAACCGAGCCCTGCGGCGCCGCGCTCTTGACCGTGCCGACGATCACGTCGCCCACGCCGGCGTAACGACGGTGCGATCCGCCCTTGACGCGGATGCAGAGGATCTCGCGGGCGCCGGTGTTGTCGGCGACCTTGATACGGGTCTCGGCCTGGATCAACGGGCCCTCTCCAGCACCTCGAGCAGGCGCCAGCGCTTGGTCCGGGAGAGCGGCCTGGTTTCGACCACGTTCACGACGTCGCCCTCGTTCGCCTGGTTGGTCTCGTCGTGGGCGTGAAGCGTGCTGGTGTTGCGAATCACCTTGCCGTACCTCGGGTGCGCCCGCATGACATCGATGCGAACGGTGATCGTCTTGTCGGGCTTGCTGGAAACCACGACACCGCGACGCACCTTGCGGGTGCCGCGGGCACGCGGCTCCTGCGGCTGCGGCTCGCCTGCGGGTTGACCGGCGGCACGCTCGCGCCGCTTTGCACGCCAGCGGCTGCGAGACGCTGCGTTGCGCGCCCGCGCGTCCGCCCGCTCCTTGAAGCGGTCCTCCGGGCTCTGCTGCGGCCGGGCCGGCCCCTTGGAGCGCGAGCGCTCGCGCTTTCGCCTCTGCTTGGGGCCCAGCGCCTCCTCCTGCTCACCGGCAGGCTCGGGCGCGGCCTTGGCGGCCGGTGCATCGGCGGCCTGCTCGGCCGCAGGCTCCTCTGCCGCCGTAGGCTCCTCTGCCGCCGAGGCCTCCTCGGCCACGGGCTCCTCTGCCGGGGCGGCGGACGCCTCGGCCTCCGGCTCCAGCGTCTCCGGTTGCTCCTGCTTGTCCTGGTCTTCTGTCTCTGACACGTTTCTCCGATTGCTCGCTATCGATTGGCTCAGGCGCCGTGCTTCCTCAGCTCGGCCTCAACATCCAGACCCCGCTCGCGCGCGATCGTCAGGGTCCGCGCGAGTGAGCGCTTGGCCTCGCCCAGGCGGGCGGTGTTCTCGAGCTCGCCGGTCGAGTTCTGGAAACGCAGGTTGAAAAGCTCCTGCCTGAACTCGCGCAACCTGTCGACGAGCTGCTCGTCGTTGAGGTTTCGAACTTCCTTCGTCTTCAACGTCTACTGCTCCTCTCGCAGCACGATCTTGGTCCGGATCGGCAGCTTGTGACCTGCCAGGCGCATCGCCTCGCGTGCGAGCTGCTCCGGGACTCCGGCCAGCTCGAACATGACGCGGCCGGGCTTGACGACGGCCACCCATCCCTCAGGCGAGCCCTTGCCGGAACCCATGCGGGTCTCGGCCGGCTTCGTCGTCACTGGCTTGTCGGGGACGATGTTGATCCAGACCTTGCCACCCCGCTTGATCTTGCGCGTCATCGCGACACGAGCGGCCTCGATCTGGCGGTTGGTGATCCAGCCCGCGTCCAGCGCCTTGAGGCCGTACTCGCCGAACTGAACCGTCGTGCCGCCCTTCGCGGTGCCCGCCATGCGGCCCCTGTGTTGCTTGCGGTGCTTGACCCGCTTCGGCATCAGCATTGCCGGCTACCCCCGTCCCTGCCCGCCGGGCCTGCCACCACGGCCTCCACCCGGTCCTCCGGAACGCCCGCCGGGACCTCCGGAGCGCCCGCCGGGGCCTCCGGACCGGCCACCCGGGCCTCCAGACCGCCCGCCGGGGCCACCCGACCGCCCGCCCGGGCCACCTGACCTGCCACCGGACCTTCCGCCGTCGCCCTGTGGGCGTCGCGGCGGCTGAGGGCGCTGCGGGGGCGCCTGCTGCTCGGCGGCCTCGCCGTCCTTGCGACCGTAGCCGACCGGCATCACCTCGCCCTTGTTGATCCAACACTTGACGCCTATGCGACCAAATGTGGTGCGCGCCTCGTGCAGGCCGTAGTCGATATCCGCACGCAGAGTGTGCAGCGGCACGCGACCCTCGGAGTAGCCCTCCGTGCGCGCCATCTCCGAGCCGCCGAGGCGGCCCGATACCTGCACCTTGACGCCGGTCGCGCCCGAGCGCATCGCGGATGTGATCGCGCGCTTCATGGCACGGCGAAATGCGACCCGGTTCTGAAGCTGCTCGGCGATCGACTGCGCAACCAGCTTGGCGTCGAGCTCCGGGCGCTTGACCTCGAGGATGTTGACCCGCACCTGCTTGGAGGTCATCTTGTGCAGCTCGCGCCGCAGCGCGTCCACCTCGGCGCCCGACTTACCGATCACGATGCCCGGGCGGGCCGTGTGGATGTCCACGGTCACCTCGTTCTTGTCCTTGCGGATCACGATCGAAGACAGGCCGGCGTGGCTGAGCTTGCCCTCGATGTGCTCTCGAATCTTGATGTCCTCGTAGAGGTAGTCGGCGAACTCGCGCTCGTTGAACCAGTTCGACTTCCAGTCGTGGATGTAGCCGACCCGGAGTCCTTCGGGATGAACTTTCTGACCCACTTGCTCGTGCTCCTCTCAGTCCCTCGGCGTCAGGGTTACGGTGACGTGGCTGGTGCGCTTGCGGATTTTCGTGGCGCGACCTAGTGCACGAGGCCGAAAACGCTTGAGCGTGGGGCCTTCGTCGGCGTAGGCTTCCTTCACGAACAGGTCGTCGCCGACCAGCTCGTGGTTGTTCTCGGCGTTGGCGACCGCCGAGGCGAGCAACTTCTCGATGTCACGCGCGACGCCGCGCGGCGTATGGCGCAGGACCGCGCGCGCGTCCTCGACGGACTTGCCGCGAATGTGCTCGATCACGAGCCGCGCCTTGCGGGCGGACGAGCGGAGATACTTGGCCTGCGCCCGCACGACTGGCCTGATGGCCTCGTTCGGTGGCGACGGGCGGCGGGCCGGTGCACGGCGACGTCGTGTGCCCTTCCCGGTCTCGCCGGCCTTCCCGGTCTCGCTCAGCTTGGGCTCGGCGGCCTTCGGCGTGTCCTTCGCCTTGGCCTCAGAAGTGGCCTTGGCGGCCGGCTTCTGCCTCGGCTTGGCCTTCGCCTCCGTCTCGCCCTTGGCCTTGGCGTCAGGGGTGCCCTTGGCCTCGGACGCCTTGTGCTGCGCCCGCGGCTTGCTCTGGCGCGGCTTCGCCTGCTCGCCGTCTTTTGCCGCCTTGTCCTTGGCCGCCTTGTCCTTGGCTGTCTTCTCGGCCGCCAGCTCCGCCGGGCCCTGATCCGCGTCCTTCTTGCGCTCGACCGCCATCGCCTACCCCCTCCGGTCGGAGCCGGCGTGCCCGCGGAACGTGCGCGTGGGAGCGAACTCGCCCAGCTTGTGCCCGACCATCGACTCGCTTATGAAGACGGGCAAGTGACGGCGGCCGTCGTGGACGCCGATCGTGTGCCCGACCATCTCGGGGAAGACCGTGGAGGCGCGAGACCAGGTGTTGATGATGCGCTTCTCGCCGCTCTCGTTCATCTGCTGGACGCGCTTCATGAGGCGCTCCTGCACCCACGGCCCCTTCTTCGTAGACCTACCCATGCCTGATCTCCAAGTTCCTCATCGCTTCTTGCCCCTGCGTCGACCGCGCACGATGAATCGACTCGTCGGCTTGTTCTTCTTTCTGGTCCTGTAGCCGAGCGTAGGGACTCCCCACGGAGTCACCGGGTGGCGCCCCGCAGTGGTCTTGCCCTCGCCGCCGCCGTGCGGATGGTCGACCGGGTTCATCGCGGTGCCGCGCGTCTGCGGCCTGATGCCCTTGTGACGGTTTCGCCCCGCCTTGCCGATCGAGACGTTCTCGTGGTCCTGGTTTCCAATCGAGCCAATCGTGGCGCGAGAGGCGACGGGAACCATTCGCATCTCGCCCGAGGGCAGGCGCAGTGTCGCGTAGCTTCCCTCCTTGGCGGCAAGCTGGATCGCCGCGCCCGCGGAGCGCCCGAGCTGGCCGCCCCGGCCGGGCGTCATCTCGACGTTGTGGACCACGGTGCCGGTCGGGATGTTCGCCAGCGGAAGCGCGTTGCCGACCTGGATCTCCGCTGCCTCACCTGAGCTCACCTGCATGCCGACCACCAGCCGCTGGGGCGCCAGGATGTAGCGCTTCTCGCCGTCGGCGTAGTGCAGCAGTGCGATGTGCGCGCTGCGGTTGGGGTCGTACTCGATCGCCGCGACCTTGGCGGGGATGCCGTCCTTGGCCCGCTTGAAGTCGATCGCGCGGTAGCGCCGCTTGGCGCCGCCGCCACGGTGTCGGCTCGTGACGCGGCCGTGCGCATTGCGCCCGCCCGAGCTGGTCTTGCCCTTCACGAGCGACTTCTCGGGCCGCGAGCGGGTGACCTCGGGGCGGTCGAGCCAGGTCGAGAAACGGCGACCGGGCGATGTGGGCTTCTGCTTCCTGACCGCCAACGCCTACTCCTGCTCGATCGCGGCGCCCTCGAAGAGCTCGATCCGGTCTCCCGGCGCGAGCTCGACGATCGCCTTCTTCCAGCCGCGGGTGCGGCCCGCGGTCCAGCCTCGCCGCTTGGGCTTCGGCCTCAGCTTGATGGTCCTAACCTCTGTGACACTGACGTCGAAGATCTCCTCGACCGCCTGGCGGATCTGCGTCTTGTGGGCGTCGTCGTGGACGCGAAACGTGTACTTGTTCTGCGCGATCAGCGCGTAGCTCTTTTCCGAGACGACGGGGCGGATGATCACCTGACGGGCGTCCATCACTTACCCTCGTCGTTGTTGTCGCCGGCCGCACGGTCGAGCTCCTCGAGCGCGGCCTGCGAGACGATCACCGACGCAGCGCCGATCACGTCCGCCACGCCGGCCTCAGTTGCCTGCAGCACGCCCACCCGGGGGATGTTCCGGAACGACTTCGCGCAGTCGAGCTCCTGCTCGCCCAGCAGCAGCAGCAGCGGCAGCTCGGTCTCGGCCGACTTCAGCGCCGCGGCCGCCTTGCCCGTCGAGGGCTGCTCGAACTGGCCGGCGTCGAGGACGGCGACGCTGCCGCGCTCGGCGTGCAGGCTCAGCGCCGCCCGCAGCGCCCGGCGGCGTGCCTTGCGATTTACCTTGACGGTGTAGCCGCGCGGCGAAGGGCCGAAGGCCACGCCACCGCCCGTCCAGTGAGGAGCCCGGATCGAGCCGATGCGGGCCCGCCCGGTTCCCTTCTGGCGCCAGGGCTTGGCTCCTCCGCCTCTGACCTCGCCTCGCGAGCGGGATGCGGCGGTGCCGCGGCGCCGGGCAAGCTGCTCTGCGCGCGCCGTCTCCCAGACGACGGCGCCGTGAAATCTCTCCCCGAAGACGCGCTCCGGCAAGTCGACCGTGCCCTGCCCCGCAAGCTTTGGTGCCTTGACGCTCATCCGGGCTAGCGCTCCCTGCTCTGCCTGGTCGCCTCGGCGCGGATCTCGACGATGCCGCCGGCAGGGCCCGGCACGGCACCTCTGACCAGCAGCAGGTTGCGCTCGCCGTCTATGTCCACGATCTCGAGGCCGCGCTGGGTGATGCGCTTGTTGCCCATCTGACCGGGCATGCGCATGCCCTTCATCACGCGGGCGGGCGTCGCGCTGGCGCCGATCGAGCCCGGTGCCCTGACGTTGTGCGAGCCGTGGCTCACCGGCCCACGGTGGAAGTTGTGCCGGCGAATCGTGCCCTGAAAGCCCTTTCCCTTCGAGCGGGCGCTGACCTTTATGCGCTGGCCCTTCTCGAACAGGTCGCCGATGCTCAGCTCGTCACCGATCTTCACCTCCTGCTGCTCGTCGCCACCGCGCTTGAACTCGACCAGGCGACGCAGCGCCGGAGCGCCGGCCTTCTTCAGGTGCCCGAGCTCGGGCCTGGAGAGCCGGGACTCGCGCGTCGCGCCAAAGGCGAGCTGCACGGCGCTGTAGCCATCGCGCTCGGCGTCCCGGACGGCGGTCACCGGACAGGGGCCGGCCTCGATCACGGTCACAGCGACACGCTCACCGTCCTCGGTGAAGATCTGTGTCATGCCGACCTTTCGTCCCAGGATCCCGGCCATCGTCCTAGAGCCGTATCTCGATGTCCACGCCGGCCGGCAGGTGATCCAGGCGCTGAAGCGAGTCGACCGTCTTGGGAGTCGCCTGGTGGATGTCGATCAGGCGCTTGTGGGTCCGGATCTCGAAATGCTCGCGCGAGTCCTTGTCCTTGAACGGACTGCGGATGACCACGTAGACGTTCTTCTCGGTGGGCAGGGGAACGGGGCCGGATACCGAGGCACCGGTTCGCTCGGCCGTCTCCACGATCTCGGCCGCCGCGCGGTCGATGGCGTCGTGGTCATAGGCCTTGAGCCTGATTCGGATCTTGTTTTGTGGAAGCGTTGCCACTGTCTGCGTTCTGCTCTCGGTTTCCTGTCGCTACTGCTTGCTTTCGCACTGAAGCGAGGCCCCAACTCGAGCCCCGCCCCTGGACGTATCTCTCGCCTTCCTTAGTAGAGGCGGGTCTCCCCGCCTCCGGTGCTACTCGATGATCTCGGTTACCACCCCCGAGCCGACCGTACGGCCGCCCTCGCGGATGGCGAAGCGAAGCGCCTCGTCCATCGCGATCGGCTGGATCAGCTCGATCTCCATCTGGGTGTTGTCTCCCGGCATGACCATCTCCGTGCCCTCCGGAAGCTGCACTACGCCGGTGACGTCGGTCGTGCGGAAGTAGAACTGTGGCCGGTAGCCGTTGAAGAACGGGGTGTGGCGGCCACCCTCGTCCTTGGTCAGGCAGTAGACCTCGGCCTTGAACTTGGTGTGAGGTGTGATCGACCCGGGCTTGGCGAGCACCTGGCCGCGCTCGATGTCCTCCCGCTTGGTGCCTCGCAGCAGGCAGCCTACGTTGTCGCCGGCCTGCCCGTAGTCGAGCAGCTTGCGAAACATCTCGACACCGGTGACGACGGTCTTGTTCACCTGCGGGTGGATGCCGACCAGCTCCACCTCGTCGCCGACGTTGACCTTGCCCTGCTCGATGCGCCCCGTCGCGACGGTGCCGCGACCGGTGATCGAGAAGACGTCCTCGACCGGCATCTGGAACGGCTTGTCGAGGTCGCGCTGGGGCTCCGGGATGTAGTTGTCGAGCGCGTCCGTCAACTCGAAGATCGCCTGCTTGGCGTCGTCGTCGCCCTCCAGCGCCTTCAGCGCCGAGCCCTTGATGACGGGCACGTCGTCGCCGGGGAACTCGTACTTCGACAGCAGCTCGCGGACCTCGACCTCGACGAGCTCCAGCAGCTCGGGGTCGTCGACCATGTCCACCTTGTTCAGGAACACGACGATGGAGGGGACGTTCACCTGGCGGGCGAGCAGAACGTGCTCACGCGTCTGCGGCATGGGGCCGTCGGCCGCGGACACGACAAGAATTGCGCCGTCCATCTGGGCGGCGCCGGTGATCATGTTCTTGATGTAGTCGTGGTGTCCCGGACAGTCCACGTGGGCGTAGTGCCGGTTCTCCGTCTGGTACTCGACGTGGGCGGTCGCGATCGTGATCCCGCGCTCGCGCTCCTCAGGAGCCTTGTCGATCTCCTCGAACTTGGTCTCCTCCGCCATTCCCTTCTCCGCGAGGACCTTCGTGATGGCAGCAGTGAGCGTGGTCTTACCGTGATCGATATGACCGATCGTGCCTACATTCACGTGTGGCTTATCGCGCTCAAATTTCTGCTTCGACAATGTCCTCGCTCCTCGTCTCTAGCTGGAATAAGTTAGGGGCGGTGCCGGGTCACGGCGCAACCGCGCAATATAGCTTGAAAACGGCATTCGGCAGGTCCCGCGTGCCTACGCCGGGACGGGTGTCCCGCTGCGGTGCTCCACGATTTCCTCCGATACCGATGCCGGGACCTCGTCGTACCGCTCGAACTGCATCGTGTACGTCGCCCGGCCCTGGGTCTGCGATCGAAGATCGGTCGCGTACCCGAACATCTCCGCCAGCGGCACGAATGCCCGCACCACCTGGGCGTTGCCTCGCGGCTCCATCCCTTCGATGCGGCCGCGTCGGCGGTTGAGGTCTCCGATCACGTCGCCCATGAATTCCTCGGGCGTCACGACCTCGACGGCCATGATCGGCTCCAGCAGCACCGGCTTGGCGCGGCGGGCGGCGTCCCGCAGGGCCATCGACCCCGCGACCTTGAACGCCATCTCCGAGGAGTCGACGTCGTGAAAGGAGCCGTCGACCAGCGACACCCGCACGTCGACCATCGGGTAGCCGGCCTTGATCCCTGACTCGAGCGCCTCCTCGACTCCCTGCTCGACCGCCGGGATGAACTCCGAGGGAATCGACCCGCCCCTGATCTTGTTGACGAAGTCGAAGCCCTCGCCGGGCGCGGGCTCCATGTTGATCACCGCGTGGCCGTACTGGCCGCGACCTCCGGTCTGGCGCACGAAGCGACCGTGGACCTTCTCGACCGGCTCACGCACGGTCTCGCGGTAGGCGACCTGCGGCCGGCCGACGTTGGCGTCGACCTTGAACTCCCGCAACAGCCTGTCGACGATCACCTCGAGGTGGAGCTCGCCCATGCCTGAGATCAATGTCTGCCCGGTCTCCTCGTCGGAGCGAACCTGGAACGTCGGGTCCTCCTCGGCCAGCCGCGCAAGCGACGAGCCGAGCCGCTCCTGGTCGGCCTTCGTCTTGGGCTCGATCGAGACCGCGATCACGGGCTCGGGGAACTCGATCCTCTCGAGCACGATCGGGGCGGCCGGATCGGAGAGCGTGTCACCGGTCGAGGTCTGCTTGAGGCCGACGCCGGCGACGATGTCACCCGCGAAGATTTCCTCGCGCTCCTCGCGGTGGTTGGCGTGCATCTCGAGGATGCGGCCGATGCGCTCGGTGCGACCGCTGATCGAGTTCAGGATCCTCGAGCCGGTCTTGAGCGTGCCGGAATAGACGCGGAAGTAGGTCAGCTTGCCGACGTACGGGTCCGCCATCACCTTGAAGGCGAGCGCCGCGAAGGGCGCCTTGTCGTCGGCTGGACGCTCGGCCGGGTGTCCCTCGCCGTCCTTCGTCGGCTCGATGCCCTTGACGGGCGGCACGTCGAGCGGTGACGGCAGATAGTCGAGCACGGCATCGAGCAGTGGCTGGACGCCCTTGTTCTTGAAGCTCGATCCGCACAGGACCGGCGTCACCTTGATGTCTAGCGTCGCCTGGCGAAGGGCCTTCTTGATCCGATCAGGGGAGATCTCCTCCTCGGCGAGGTAGGCCTCCAGCAACTCGTCGTCGTAGTCGGCACAGGCTTCGATCAGGTGCGTGCGGGCCTCGTGCGCGGCATCGGCCAGCTCGGCCGGGATCTCCTTCTCCTGCCACTCCGTGCCCAGCTCGTCCTCCCAGACCAGCGCCCGGTTGCTGACCAGGTCCACGACGCCGACGAAGTTGGACTCCTCGCCGATCGGAAGCTGGATCGGCAGCGGATGCGCGCCAAGGCGGTCTCTCATCGTGTTGACCGCGTTGTCGAAGTCGGCGCCGGTGCGGTCCATCTTGTTGATGTAGGCAACCCGCGGCACCCTGTACTTGTCGGCCTGACGCCAGACCGTCTCGGACTGCGGCTCGACCCCGGCGACGGAGTCGAAGAGCGCTATCGCGCCGTCCAGCACCCTCAGCGAGCGCTCGACCTCGACGGTGAAGTCGACGTGGCCGGGCGTGTCGATGATGTTGATGCGGTGGTCCTGCCAGGTACAGGTCGTGGCGGCAGACGTAATCGTGATCCCCCGCTCCTGCTCCTGCTCCATCCAGTCCATGACGGCAGCGCCCTCGTGGACCTCACCCATCTTGTGGGTACGGCCCGTGAAGTAGAGGATCCGCTCGGTGGTCGTCGTCTTACCGGCGTCGATGTGCGCCATGATGCCGATGTTGCGGAGCTTGGAAAGTTCGATTGTGCGTGGCATATGAGAGGTGGACGCTTGGGAGGTCTTTGGTCGGAGATCTGGGCGGGGTTGGAGTCCGGGCGCAAAAAAAGAGCCCTTCCGGGCTCGCGTGCTTCATTCGTGCCCGGTTGCGGTCTTATCGTGCCTCGGCCTCCATGGTTCTGGTTCAACAGGGCCCTTCAGGTGCCTTTGCCGACCGCGCCGAAGGCAGTGCGGCATGCTTTGACGCGCCCGGAGGACGACGAACAATGCTAGCAGAGGCGTGACCGAGCCCGGCGACCCGAAACGCCCACCGCAGAGCGGTTCAGCGCCTCTCTCGGAGAAGCTGGGGGCACATGCAAGAAGCGGCCTGGGAACCGCTCGGCGCCTGCTTGCCGGCCGCGGGCTGGAGATGATCGCCTTTCTGGCCCTACTGGGCGCGAGCATGCTGATCGTGGCCGAGTTCCTGGACCTCTACCGCGTGCAGCGAGGCGTCGTCGTGGTGCGGGAGCAAACGGCGGGCGACCATCACTCCTACGCGTTGCTGGTGGCCGGAGTGGCAGCGATCGTTGCGGTGCTGATCGCGCGCACGACCGGAGCCCGGCCGCCGGCGGCCGCGGCGGCGACGCTGGGGCTGCTCGCGCTATTCGTGGTGCTGTTCGGCGACCTGCCCGACGCCAACTCCTCCGGTCTGACCGCGGACGCGCGCATCGCAGATGCCGATCCGGCCGTGGGCCTGTGGGTCGAGCTGGCGGGGGCGATCCTGACGACCACGGCAGGGGCCGCACTGGCGATCCTGCTCGGCATCCGCGCACCGGCCCCGGAAGGCTGAGCTTGCCTCAGACCCCGATGCTGGAGGCGCTGGACGAGGCGCCTCTCAGCCGCCGCTTCTACCTGCTGGCGGCGGCGGTGATGGTCGGCGCCGTGCTGGACCTGTTCGACTTCTTCCTGATCGCGTTCGTGGTGCCCGACATCGCGGACGAGTGGGACCTGACCTTCGGCCAGACGGCGCTGGTGCTGGTGGGAGCGGGCTTCGGCGCCATCCTCGGCAGCATCCTTTGGGGCCGCGCCGGGGATCGCTTCGGGCGCCGCCGCCCGCTGATCGCCGGCATCCTCACATTCTCGCTTGCCACCGGGGCTCTGGCCGCGGCGCCGGACGGCGGCTGGTGGTATCTGGCCCTGCTGCGCTTCGTGGTCGGCGCCGGTGTCGCCGGAGTCGCGGTGATCGCAGTGCCGCTGACGCTCGAGTTCACCCCCACCCGGCTGCGTACCCAGGTGACCGGGTTCGTGACGACCGCGATGGTGCCGATCGGGATCATGGCGGCGGCGCTTGCGGCCGGGGTGCTGATGCCGGCGATCGGCTGGCGGCCGCTGTTCGCGGTCGGCGTGCTGCCCGCCCTGCTGGCCGTGTTCGTATACCACTACGTGCCCGAGTCGCCGCGCTGGCTGGCCGACCAGGGCCGGCTCGGCGAGGCGCGGTCGGTGGTCGCCTGGCTGCTGGAGCGCGACGAGAACGAGCTCTCGCTCGAGGCGCCGCCGAGCCCCGAGGGCCAGGGCACCCGCTACGGCGACCTCTGGCGCTACCGCGACAGCGTGATCGTGACGGTGCTGGCCTGGTTCGGAGCATCGGTCGCCGTGTCCGGCCTGGTGCTGTGGGGCCCAACCTTCCTGGAACGGATTCTGGACATCAACTCCGACACGGCGGCGCTTCTGTTCGTGTTCGTAACGATCGGGTCCCTGGGCGGGCGCCTGTTCTTCTCGTTCTATCCTCAGCGCCTCGGCCGGCGCACCTGCGGCCTGGTGATGGGCTTCGGGGCGCCGCCGCTGCTGATCCTCGCCGCCTTCAGCGGGAAGAGCGAGCTGCTGGGCGTGCCGCTGTTCCTGCTGGCCCTGATCGCGGCCGCCTTCTTCGTCGACGGAGGATTCGCCAACCTCGCGCCCTACACGCCGGAGATTTTCCCGACCCGCCTGCGAACGCACGGCATGGGCCTGGCGTGGGCGGTGAGCGGGCTCGGTCGCATCGTCGGGCCGGCCGCGGTCGCGATCATGGCCGGCACCGGCACCCTGATCAAGCCGGCCGCGGCGCTCGACGCGCTCACCCCCTCCTTCCTGTTCCTGGCCGCGGGCTCGGCGCTGGTCGGGCTCGGCTTCCTGCTGGTGAAGATCGAGCCGCACGGCCGCGATCTGGAGACGCTTGCCGCCGACCTGGTCGAGGAGGCAGGCGACCCTGGTCCCGCTATGGCCCCCGTCGAAGGGGCCTAGCGGCCCTTACCGGAACCGTTCGAAACGGCGAGCCGCCCGGGGCCGTCAGGCAAGGACGCAGGGAAACCCTGTACTGACCGGTACAGGGTCGACCGAGGACGCCGCATGGCGGTTCCGGAGGCCGCCGTTTCGAGCGGCTACCAGCGGTAGTGGGCGAAGGCCTTGTTGGCCTGCGCCATGCGGTAGATGTCGTCCTTGCGCTTGTAGGCGTCGCCCTGCTGCTCGCCGGCGTCCGCCAGTTCATTGGCGAGCCGCTCCGCCATCGTCTTCTCGCGGCGGTTGCGCGCGAACTCGACCAGCCAGCGCACCGCCAGCGTGCGGGCGCGGCGAGACGGCACCTCGACCGGCACCTGGTAGGTGGCGCCACCGACCCTGCGCGAGCGCACCTCCAGCACCGGGGTGAGCACCTTGATCGACTGCTCGAGGGCCTCGATCGGATCCTTGCCGGTCTTCTTGGCCAGCATGTCGAGCGCCTGGTAGGTGATCTTCTCGGCGGTGGACTTCTTGCCGTCCTGCATCACCTTGTTGATCACCTGCTGCACGATGCGGCTGTTGTGCATGTGGTCCGGCTCCGGCTGGCGCGGGGTGATGCCTCCTCTGCGGGGCATCAGGCCGCCTTGACGCCGTACTGCGAGCGGGCCTTCTTGCGGTCCGAGACGCCGGCGGCGTCGAGGGTTCCGCGCACGACCTTGTAGCGAACACCCGGCAGGTCCTTGACGCGGCCGCCCCTCACGAGCACCACGGAGTGCTCCTGGAGGTTGTGGCCCTCGCCGGGGATGTAGGCGGTGACCTCCATCCCGTTGGTGAGCCGGACACGCGCCACCTTGCGCAGCGCGGAGTTCGGCTTCTTGGGCGTGGTCGTGTAGACACGCGTGCAGACGCCACGCCTCTGAGGCGCGGCCAAGCGCCGCTTGCCGCCCTGGCTCGACTTCAAGCCGGGTGTCGAAACCTTTTTGCGGGGGCGGGTGCGGCTCTTTCTTACCAGCTGGTTGATGCTCGGCATCGGGGAGGCATGCTAGCAAGGCATGCCTGAGCCTCGTGCGAGGGCAACTTTGTGACGGCGTCGCAGCGCACGGCGGGCGCCGCGCAGTGAGCGCCTGGGTGACGCGTAGTGGCCCTTCTCTGAACGTTCGCCAGCAAACGACGCGGCTCTGGGGCCGCCAGGCTAGGACGCAGGGAGCCCTCGTACTCGGTGAGTACGAGGGCGATCGAGGTCGCCGCATGGCGGTTCCGGAAACCGCCGTTTGCGGTGAAACGTTTTGAGAAGGGCCGCTAGATGGCCCGCTGCGTCGCGACGCGCGGAGCCGGCGTGAGCGCGGTGGCCACGATCACGAGCCCGAAGGCGGCGGTGCGGCCGATGATCGCGAGCACGTCGCTGCCCAGCGGGTCACCGAAGACGATGATGCCGCCCAGGATCGCCGACACGTTGGCCGCCACGGAGGTGAGGGCGATCACCGACAGGCCCTCGCCGACCTGCAGCCCGCGAGCCGAGGCGTAGAAGGCGGCCACCGACGCGACGATCGCGACCATGGTCCAGGGGCCGAAGATGGTGAGGAAGTCCGCCGGGACGCTGCCCGAAAGGGCCTTGATCGCGACGTCGGAAACACCGAACAGGATTCCCGCGGCGGCGCCGAGGAACATCCCGTGACGGTGCTTGACGCGCCCGACCTTGTGCGACAGCAGCAGCAGTGAGCCGAGGCCGATCATGCCGCCCTCGAAGGCGATCATCGCTGAGAAGGAGTAGCTCGAATGCGAGCCGTTCATCTCGCTCTGCGCGGTCAAACCGAGGAAGGCGAGGCCCGCGGCCGTCAGGCCCACTCCGACCCACTGACGGCGCCCGACCGAGAATCCGAAGTAGCGATCGGCGAGCACGGCGAGAAAGACCAGTCCACCTGAGATGACCGCCTGAACCAGCGAGATCGGAGCCAGCGTCAGCGCGGCGACGTGAAAAACCCAGGCGACCAGCGCAACCCCGAAACCAACCGTCCACCACTTGGAGCGGAAGAGGCCCGCGGCGCTCGCGATCGGATGACGCATGTCGACCTCGGGTGCTGCCACCGCGCCCTTGTGCTTCCAGAGGAAGGCGAGGTTCGTGGCCAACGCACAGGCGACAGCCAGCAGCAATCCGGTTTGGGGGCTAAGAAGGTTCAAGTGAAGGTTGGACTGGCTTGAGGGAGCGGCGCAGGCTTGGTGGGTATGCCGCTCTTTTCGATCTCTCGGAGGCTTTCCCTACGCGGTTGACCCATCCGCGCAAATCTGGACACACGACAGACGAAACTGATTTCCCCGACGGCAGCGCTCAGCCCCCGACTGGCTGATCAGTAGTCAACATACCCTGATAGGTGTGTCTAAGGAACACATGAGAGCCAAGCCAGTTTTACTTGTCGACGTAGACGGCGTGATAAGTCTGTTCGGATTCGCACAAGAGGACCGGCCGAATGGCGCTTTCCACTGGGTCAACGGTGTCCTGCACTACATATCCGAGGGCGCCGGAGAGCGCCTCCTGCAGCTCCAGGAGCGATATGAGCTGGTTTGGGCCACGGGCTGGGAGGAGACGGCCAACGAGTACCTGCCGCCGCTGCTGGGCCTGCCGGGCGAGCTGCCGTGCCTGAATTTCGATGTCATGCCCCGCTTCGGCAGCTGCCACTGGAAGGTCGCCGCCATCGACGACTATGCGGGCCCGGATCAACCGATCGCCTGGATCGACGACTCCCACGACGACGGCTGCCGCACCTGGGCCGCCCAACGCCCCGGCCCCACCCTCCTAATAAGCACCCAATCCCCCATAGGCATAGAGGACGACCACGTAGCCCAACTCCTAGCATGGGCCGACTCCCTATCTCTCCCATAAAGGGAGGCGGAACAGCGCCGAAGCACGGCGAAGAATCACACGGCCAGACAGGCGGCGGGTGGTTGCTGCTCCAGGGCGATCCCATGCCGAAGGAGCAGCGGCCGCCCGCCGCCTGCGAACTCCGGCCTAGGTCGTCTCTTCGCCTTCCTTAGACGGGGCAGGAGCGGTAGGCGAAGCCTCACCGCCATTGGCCATGTCGAAGTCCGACCCGAAGTCGTCCCCGAAATCGCCCGAGATGTCGGCACCCAGGCCCTCCAGCCCGTCGCCGTCGAGCCCCAGCTCGGCCGCCAGCTGCTCCTCGTCCAGCAGGCCGATCTCGTCCGCCGTCGGCCTTGTCACCGGCTCGGTCGGCTCGATCTCCACCGTGCGGTAGTGCTTGAGGCCAGTCGCGGCGGGGATCAGCTTGCCGATGATGACGTTCTCCTTCAGGCCCAGCAGGCGGTCGATCTTGCCCTCGAGGGCTGCGTCCGTCAGCACCTTGGTCGTCTCCTGGAAGGAGGCGGCCGACAGGAACGAGTCTGTCGCGAGCGAGGCCTTGGTGATGCCGAGGATTACCTCCTCGGCGGTCGCCTGGTCACCCTTGTGCTTCTTGATCTCGTCGTTCCTGCGCTTGAGCGCGTGGCGATCCACCAGCGAGCCGGGCAGGCAATCGGTCTCGCCCTTCTTGTCGACCCTGACGCGCTTCAGCATCTGGCGCGCGATCAGCTCGATGTGCTTGTCGTTGATGTCCACGCCCTGGGACTTGTAGACCTCCTGCACCTCCGCCACGAGGTAGCTCTCGGTCTCGTCACGGCCGCGGATCTCCAGCAGCTCCGCCGGGAACAGCGAGCCTTCGTTGAGCTGGTGCCCCTTCTCGACAGACTGCCCGTGGTCGACGTACAGGCGCGTGCGACGCGGGAATGTGTAGGCGTGCTCCTCACCCTTGGCGTCGAGGATGATGATCTTGCGCGCCTTCTCGCTGTCCTCGATCGCCACCTTGCCCGACTCCCTGGCCATCTGAGCGACGCCCTTGGGCTTGCGCGCCTCGAACAGCTCGACGACACGGGGAAGGCCGTGCGTGATGTCGGCTCCAGCGACTCCACCGGTGTGGAACGTGCGCATGGTGAGCTGCGTTCCCGGCTCACCGATCGACTGGGCCGCCACGATGCCAACCGCGTCGCCGAGGTCGCACATCTCACCGGTCGCCGGCGCGACGCCGTAACAGGTGCGGCACACGCCGGTCTCGGCCTCGCACTTGAGCACCGTGCGGACCGGAATGGTGGTCTCCTTCTCGTCCTTGTAGGCCTCGGCGATCTCGACCATCTTGTCGCGACCGATGACCTCGTTCTTTTGGAGCAGGACGCGGCCCCGCTTGGTGGTGACCTTCTGCGCCGCGGCGCGACCGACCAGGTTGGCCTCGTTGAGGGTGCCGCCGTCCTGAATCAGCGGCATCTCGATCAAGCCGCGCGTCTTGCAGTCGTCGAGGCGGACGATCACGTCCTGCGCCACGTCGACGAGACGACGCGTCAGGTAGCCGGAGTCGGCTGTGCGAAGCGCCGTGTCGGCGAGTCCCTTACGCGCGCCGTGGGTCGAGATGAAGTACTCGAGCACCGTCAGGCCCTCCATGAAGTTGGCCTTGATCGGTCGCTCGATGATCTCGCCCTTCGGGTTGGCCATCAGGCCTCTCATTCCGGCGAGCTGCCTGATCTGCTTGAAGGAGCCTCGAGCGCCCGAGTTGGCCATCATGAAGATGGGGTTGAGCTTGTCGAGGTTGTCCTCCATGCGGTGACCGACCTCGTCGGTGGCCGCGTTCCACTTGTCGACGACCTTCTCCTGTCGCTCCTCGATCGTGATCAGGCCCTGGTTGTACTGGTCCTGGATCTCGCCGACCTCGTTCTCGTAGCGCTCCAGGATCTGCTCCTTGTCGGGCGGCGTCACGACGTCGTTCTTGGAGATCGTGATGCCGGCCTGGCTCGCGTAGTGGAAGCCGACCTCCTTGAAGGCATCGAGCACCAGCGCCACCGAGTGTGCCCCGTAGGTGACGACGAGCGACTCGACCAGGCGGCTGACGTCGCGCTTGGTCAGCGTGTGGTTGATGAACTCCTGCTCAGCGGGGTCGTAGTTCTCGCCCAGCGTCTCCTCGAGCGCCCGCTCGATCCTGTCGTTGAAGAGGATGCGACCGACTGTCGTGAAGATGTGATCGCCCCTCACGCGCCGGTACATCGCCAGGTCGTGCAGGCCGACGTTGCGGTTGTCGTATGACAGCTCGGCCTCCTGCGCGGTGCGGAAGACGTGCGGCCTGGGCTTGGCCTTGTTGGGGTCGATCTTGGCCAGCTCTTCCTCATCGGGTCCGTAGGTGAGGTAGTAGACGCCCAGCACCATGTCCTGGGTCGGCGTCGCCAGCGGCGAGCCATGGGCCGGGGACAGGATGTTGTTGGCCGACAGCATCAGCACGCGGGCCTCGGCCTGCGACTCGGCGCTGAGCGGCACGTGCACAGCCATCTGGTCGCCGTCGAAGTCGGCGTTGAACGCGTGACAGACGAGTGGGTGGATCTGGATCGCCTTGCCCTCGACCAGCACGGGCTCGAACGCCTGGATGCCGAGACGGTGCAGCGTCGGCGCCCGGTTCAGGAGCACCGGGTGCTCGCGGATGACCTCCTCGAGCACGTCCCAGACCTCGGGAATCATCGACTCCACCATCTTCTTGGCGGCCTTGATGTTCTGAACTGCCTTGCGTTCGACCAGCCGCGCCATGATGAACGGCTTGAACAGCTCCAGCGCCATCAGCTTCGGCAGGCCGCATTGGTGCAGCTTCAGGTTCGGCCCGGCGACGATCACCGAGCGGCCCGAGTAGTCGACGCGCTTGCCGAGCAGGTTCTGGCGGAAGCGCCCCTGCTTGCCCTTGAGCATGTCACTGAGTGACTTGAGGGCGCGGTTGCCCGGGCCGGTTACGGGGCGGCCACGGCGGCCGTTGTCGAACAGGGCGTCGACGGCCTCCTGGAGCATCCGCTTCTCGTTGTTGACGATGATCTCGGGCGCGCCGAGGTCGAGCAGCCGCTTGAGGCGGTTGTTGCGGTTGATGACTCGGCGGTAGAGGTCGTTGAGGTCAGAGGTGGCGAAGCGGCCACCGTCGAGCTGGACCATCGGACGCAGCTCCGGCGGGATCACCGGGACTGCCTCCAGCACCATCCACTCCGGGCGGTTCCTGGAGTTGCGGAAGGCCGAAACGACCTTCAGGCGCTTGATGGCCTTGTTCTGCTTCTGGCCCTTGGAGGACTTGATGGTCTCCTCCAGGTCTGTGGCCTCCGCGTCGAGGTCCACCTGCTCGAGCAGGTCGCGGATCGCTTCCGCGCCCATGCCACCACGGAAGTACTCGCCCCAGCCGAACGGCGACCCGAAGCGGTCCTTCAGCTCGCGGAACAGTGCCTCGTCCTGGACCACTTCCTGGACCTTCATGTCCTGGAACTTCTCCCACGCCAGCTGGGTGCGCTCGATGGTGTCGTCGATGTAGGCCCGCGTGTCGTCGATGTCCTGGTCGAACACCTTGCGCAGGTCCTTCTCGAGCTTCGCGCGGTCCGCCTTGGAGATGCGCTTGATGCTTCCGAGCCCGTCAGCCCAGAGGTGGTCCTCGTCGGAGAACTTGGTCTGCTTTCCGGTGTCGAGGTACTTGAGGCGGCGGTCGAGCGACTCCTGGAGCTCCTGGATGCGGTCCTCGCGCTCCTGCTCCAAAGTCGTGACGACCTTGTTGACCTCCTTCTCGAGCTTCTTGAGGTCCTTGGCTCGCGCCTCCTCGTCGATCCAGGTCACGATCGAGGCGGCGAAGTAGAGCACCTTCTCGAGCTCCTTGGGAGCGATGTCCAGCAGGTACCCGATGCGGCTCGGGACGCCCTTGAAGAACCAGATGTGCGAGACCGGGGCCGCCAGGTCGACGTGACCCATGCGCTCACGACGAACCTTGGAGCGCGTGACCTCGACGCCACAGCGCTCGCAGACGATGCCCTTGTAGCGGACGCGCTTGTACTTGCCGCAGTAGCACTCCCAGTCCTTGGTGGGACCGAAGATGCGCTCGCAGAAGAGCCCGTCCTTCTCCGGCTTGAGCGTGCGGTAGTTGATCGTCTCCGGCTTCGTCACCTCGCCGGAGGACCAGCCCCGGATCTGCTTCGAAGACGCGAGGCTGATCTCGATTGCGTCGAAATTATTGATGTCGATCAAGTGTTCCTGTCCTCTTTCTGAAGGTAGGGGCGACGGGTGGGGTTAGGCCTCTGCCTCTTCGGGCTTGGCCGCGGCCTCAACCTCCGCGTCCTCCTCCTCGTGCTCGAGGTCGTCTTCGGTCTTCTCGTTGTCCTCGGCCTCGTCCGCGGGTGCGTTCTTCGGCGTCTTGCCGTCCTTGCCGGTGGCGCGCACACCCGAGAGGTCGATCCCGAGCTCCTCCGCCGCGCGGAGCAGGTCGTCCTCCTCCTCGCGGATCTCGATGTCGGCGCCCTCCTCGGAGACGACGTTGACGTCGAGCGACAGGCTCTGCATCTCCTTCAGCAGCACCTTGAACGACTCCGGTATCGATGGCTCCGGGATGTTCTCGCCCTTCACGATCGCCTCGTACGCCTTGACACGGCCGACCGTGTCATCGGACTTGACGGTCAGCATCTCCTGCAGCGTGTACGCGGCGCCGTAGGCCTCCAGCGCCCATACCTCCATCTCGCCGAAGCGCTGGCCACCGAACTGCGCCTTGCCGCCCAGCGGCTGCTGAGTCACCAGCGAGTAGGGGCCCGTCGAGCGAGCGTGGATCTTGTCGTCGACGAGGTGGAGCAGCTTCAGGATGTACATGTGCCCGACGGTCACCTTGGACTCGTACTCCTCTCCCGAGCGACCGTTGAACAACCTCACCTTGCCGCTGCAGCGGCTGCCCGGCCGCTGCGACTCGTCGATCTCAAGTCGGATCGGCGAATGCTGGTGCTCCTCCTGCCAGCGCACGAGAGCCTCGTCGACCTGTTCGACGGTCGCGCCGTCGAAGACCGGCGTGGCCACGAACACCTGGCCGCCGTTGGACTGAGCCTGCTTGTACGCCTCCGAGCCATCGTCGTACCAGCCGTTGGCCGCGACCCAGCCCAGGTGGGCCTCGAGGATCTGGCCGAGGTTCATACGGCTGGGAACGCCGAGCGGGTTCAGGATCACGTCGATGGGAGTGCCGTCCTCGAGGAACGGCATGTCCTCCTCGGGCACGATCTTCGAGATCACGCCCTTGTTGCCGTGACGGCCGGCGAGCTTGTCGCCCTCGGCGATCTTGCGCTTGCTGGCGACGTAGACCCGGACCAGGTCGTTCACGCCCGGGGCGAGGTCGTCACCTGCGTCGCGCGAGAAGATCTTGACGTCGATCACGACGCCGCCTTCGCCGTGCGGCACCTTCAGCGAGGTGTCACGGACCTCACGCGCCTTCTCCTTGAAGATTGCGCGGATCAGCTTCTCCTCGGCGGTCAGCTCGGTCTCGCCCTTAGGCGTCACCTTGCCGACGAGCAGGTCGCCCGAGGTCACCTCGGCGCCGACGCGGACGATGCCGCGCTCGTCGAGGTTACGCAGCGACTCCTCGGAGCGGTTCGGGATGTCCCGGGTGATCTCCTCGTCGCCCAGCTTGGTCGTGCGGGCGTCGATCTCGTACTCCTCGATGTGGATGGACGTCAGCACGTCCTCCTTCACAAGTCGCTCCGAGATAACGATCGCGTCCTCGAAGTTGTAGCCCTCCCAGGACATCATCGCGACCAAGACGTTCTTGCCGAGCGCGAGCTCGCCACGAGAGGTTGAGGAGCCGTCTGCCAGCACCCCGCCCTTGGCGAGCTTGTCGCCCTCCGAGACCACAGGCCGCTGGTCGATCAGCGTGCCCTGGTTGGAGCGCATGAACTTGTCGAGCTCGTGCTCCTCTCGCTTGCTGCCGTTCTGGACGACGATCCGCTCGGCATCGACGTAGGCGACGTCCCCACCGTCCGCGGTGACTACGACGTCGCCGGTGTCGATCGCGGCCCTGTGCTCCATGCCGGTGCCGATCAGCGGCGGCTCGGGCCGCAGCAGCGGCACGGCCTGGCGCTGCATGTTGGAGCCCATCAGGGCGCGGTTGGCGTCGTCATGCTCGAGGAACGGGATCAGCGCCGTGGCCACCGACCAGATCTGCGTCGGCGAGACGTCCATCAGGTCGACCTCTCGCGGCGGGCGAGCGACGACCTCACCGTCACGTGCCCGGCAGTCGACCTCTGGCCCGCGCAGCTTGTGGGTCTTGGGATCGACCGGCGCGTTGGCCTGGGCGATGATGTGCTCCTCCTCCTGAGTCGCGTCGAGCCAGACGATCTGGCTCTTGACGACGCCATCGGCGACCTTGCGGTACGGGGTCTGGACGAACCCATGCTCCGACACGGTCGCGAACGAGGAGAGCGAGCCGATCAGCCCGATGTTCGGACCCTCGGGGGTCTCGATCGGACACATGCGCCCATAGTGGGTGGGGTGCACGTCTCGAACCTCGATCGGGGCGCGCTCACGGGTAAGCCCGCCGGCGCCCAGCGCCGAGAGGCGGCGCCTGTGCGTAAGGCCCGCCAGCGAGTTGGTCTGGTCCATGAACTGCGACAGCTGCGAGGAGCCGAAGAACTCCTTCAGGGCCGCCACGACAGGGCGGATGTTGATGATCGTCTGCGGCGTGATCGTGTCGGCGTCCTCGGTCGTGAGGCGCTCACGCACGACGCGCTCCATGCGGTAGAGGCCAATCCGGAATGCCTCCTGGATCAGCTCGCCGACGGTACGCAGGCGGCGGTTGCCAAAGTGCTCGTACTCGTCCAGGTGGTCCTTGACGGGCTCACGCGGCAGCGTCTGCGCCTCGGCGGCATAGTCCTTGATCTCCTCGTCCTCGGGCAGGCCCAGCAGCTTCGGCAGCGTGACGAGCTCCTTGACCAGGGCCACGATGTCGTCCTGCGTGAGGACACGGGTGTCGAGGTCGATCTTCAGGCCCAGCCGCGAGTTCAGCTTGTAGCGGCCGACCCGCGTGAGGTCGTAGCGCTTGGGATCGAAGAAGAGCGTGTTGAGCAGCGAGCGGGCGGCGTCCACCGACGGCGGCTCGCCCGGGCGCTGCTTCTTGAACAGCTCGATCAGCGCGCCTTCCTCTGACCTCGTGTTCTCCGTGTCGGCCTCGATCGTGTTGCGGATGTAGACCGAGTTGCCGAACAGCTTCAGGATGGCTGCGTCCTCCGCGATGCCCATCGCGCGCAGCAGCACCGTGACCGGCAGCTTGCGCTTGCGGTCGACGCGCACAAAGACGCGGCCCTTCTTGTCGATCTCCAGCTCCAGCCAGGAGCCGCGGGCCGGCATCAGGTTGGCGATGAAGACCTGCTTCTCGCAATCCTTGGGCTCCATCACGTAGGCGCCCGGGGAACGCACGAGCTGGGTCACGACGACACGCTCGGTGCCGTTGATGATGAACGTGCCCCAGTCGGTCATCCAGGGGAAGTCCCCCATGAAGACCGTCTGCTCGCGGATCTCACCCGTGTCGCGGTTCTGGAACGCGACCTTCACGTTCAGAGGCCGCGCGTAAATCATGTCCTTCTCGCGGCACTCCTCGATGGAAGCGGGCGGATCGTCGAAACGGAATTCGCCGAAGACGACGGCAAGGTTCCCCGTGTAATCCTCGATCGGGGAGATGTCGTTGATCGTCTCGCGCAGCCCTCCGTTCTTCGTGTCAGTGAGCCACTCGAAGGACCGGCGTTGGATGTCTATTAGGTTGGGAAGATCTAGTGCATTTTCGAGGGAAGCGAAACTGCGACGCTGGCGGGGAGCATCGATGCGTGCCAAAGAGTGACCTCTCTAGAAAGTCAGGACCGGGAACTTACGGGCGGATGGGCGTGGCGGGACTGGGCAGGGCAAACCGGCGCAACCGGCTAGGTTATCACACCACCGGACGGCTGCAAGTACTGCTGCTTATCTACTTTAGCTCTACGCCGGCGCCTGCCTCCTCCAGCTCTCCCTTGAGCTTCTCGGCCTCGTCCTTGTCGAGGCCCTCCTTGACCGGCTTCGGGGCCTCGTCGACGAGCGCCTTGGCCTCCTTCAGGCCCAGGCCCGTGGCCGCGCGGACCACCTTGATGACCTGAATTTTCTTGTCACCGGGGCCGGTCAGCACGACGTCGAAGGTCGTCTGCTCCTCCTCGGCTGCGCCGTCGCCAGGGCCCGCTGCGGCCGCGGGGGCCGCGGCCGCCACGGCGGTCGCGGAGACGCCGAACTCCTCCTCGAGCGCCTTGATGCGCTCGGCCAACTCCATCACGGAGATCGCCTTGAGCTCCTCGATCCACTGCTCAGTTGTGACATTTGCCACTGCTACTCAGCCTCCTTATCGCTTTCTGCTTCCGTCGAATCTGCTGAATCCTCTGCTACAGGCTGCGGCTCCTCCGCCTCGGCGGCTGGCTCGCCCCCCGGCTCAGCCGGGGGCTCGGCCGACGGCTCCGGCTTCGCTTCGTCTGCGGCTGGCTCTGCAGGGGCCTCCGGCTCTGCCGCTGCGGCGGGCGCCGCCTCACCCGGTGCTTCGGCCTCCTTCTGACCCTGAATCTGGCCCAGGGCGATGGCGAGGCCGGACAGCATCGACCCCAATCCCCGCACCAGGCCCGTGATCGGCGAGGCAACCACACCCGCGAACTGGGCATTCAGCTGCTCTCGGGCAGGGAGCCTTGCGAGCTGCTTGACCGCATCCGCGTCCAGCAGCATGTCGCCGAGCAGTCCGGACCGCAGCTCGAGCACGTTTTCCTGGCGGGAGAACGTGTCGAGCGCCTTGGCGGCGATGGCGGGATCGCCCTGGACGAACGTCAGCGCCGTCGGGCCCTCGATCAGCGCCTGAACATGCTCGGAGCCGGCCTGGTCGGCCGCCCGCAGGGTGAGCGTGTTCTTGACTATGCGGAATGTCGCGTCGGCATCGCGCAGGCGGGCCCGCAGGGCCGCGGCCTGGGAAACCGTCAGGCCTCGATAGTCGGTGGCGTAGATGGCCTCGGATCCCGAGATCTGGGCCGCCAACTCCTCGATTACCGCTGCTTTCTGGTCTCTGTTCATGTCTTTCGTGCCCGTCTGGAAAAAGAAAAACCCGCTCGCAGGCGGGTTTCCGGAACATCGGCTCCAATCTCCCGCCTGGGCTGGACTTCTGCCTGTGCCGCCAGCCGTCTTCGGCGCTCGAACTGCTATTCGATTAGGCCGCGGGATGCTACAGGATGCCCGGCGGCAGCACTTGCCGACGAAGCTAGGCCGTGGCCTCCTCGAGCAGGTCCTTCGTGCGCGTGGGATCGATCTTGACGCCCGGGCCCATCGTCGTCGCCACCGTCACCGACCGGATGTAGCGGCCCTTGGCGGATGCGGGCTTGGCGCGAACGATCTCTTCCACCAGCGCGGCGTAATTCTCGAGCAGGCGGCGCTCGTCGAAGTCGGAGCGGCCGATCACCATGTGGACGATGCCGGAGCGGTCGGTGCGGTACTCGACGCGCCCCGCCTTGGCCTGCTCGACAGCCTTCCCGATGTCGTCGGTCACGGTCCCGACCTTCGGGTTGGGCATCTTGCCCTGGGGGCCGAGGATGCGACCCAGCTTCGCGACCACGGGCATCATGTCGGGCGTGGCGACGGCCACGTCGAAATCGGTCCAGCCGCCGCTTACGCGCTCGGCCAGCTCCTCACCGCCGACAGCGTCGGCTCCGGCAGCCTCTGCCGCGCGCGCCTTGTCGCCCTGGGCGAAGGCGGCCACCACGACGTCCTTGCCGAGCCCATGCGGCATTACCATCGTGCCGCGCACCTGCTGATCGGCATGGCGGACGTTAACGCCGAGGCGGATGTGCACCTCGACGGCCTCGTTGAACTTCGCCTTTTCGAAGGACTTGATGGCCGAGATCGCCTCGTCGGGCGCGTACTCCCGATTGCGGTCGATCTGCTCGCGAAGAGCGAGGTAGCGCTTGCCGCGGCTCATATATCGAGCCCCCTTCGGGGGACACCTAAAGGCCTGTGAGTCGGCAAAGCCGCCTCTCCCGACATCAGGTCACCTCGACGCCCATCGAGCGGGCGGTTCCCTCGATGATCTTCATCGCCTGGTCCACGTCGTTGGCATTCAAGTCCGGCATCTTGGTCTCGGCAATCTGGCGCACCTGAGCGCGACTGATCCGGCCCACCTTCTCACGATTCGGCTCGCCGGAGCCCTTGTCGAGCCCGATCGCCTGCTTGATCAGCACGGCGGCCGGCGGCGTCTTCGTGATGAAGGTGAACGAGCGGTCCTCGAAAACGGTGATCTCGACCGGGATGATGGTGCCGGCGTCCTGCTGCGTCTGGGCGTTGAACGCCTTGCAAAACTCCATGATGTTGACCCCGTGCTGGCCCAACGCAGGGCCGACCGGCGGCGCGGGGTTGGCCGCTCCGGCCGGGATCTGCAGCTTGATCATGGTTAGGACTTTGCGAGCCATGGCTAGATCTTCTTTACCTGGTCATATCCGACTTCGACGGGCGTCTCGCGGCCGAAGATCGAGACCAGCACCTTGAGCTTAGCCGCGTCCTCGTTGATCTCGGCGATCTCGCCGGAGAAGTCGGAAAGCGGCCCGTTGATGACCTTGACCGACTCGCCGATCGAGAACTGGGCACGGGTGCGCGGGCGCTCCGCCGTCTCGCGGTGCATGAGGCGGTCGACCTCGGGTTTGCTCAGCGGCACCGGCTTGTCGCGCGAGCCCACGAACCCGGTCACGCCGGGAGTGTTCTTGACCAGCGACCAAGTGTCGTCGTTCATCTCCATGTTGACGAGCACGTATCCGGGCATGGTGCGCTTCTCGGTCTGCACCTTCTGACCGTTCTTCATCTCGGACACCTGCTCCGTGGGCACCACCACCTGACGGATGTTCGACGACTGCTCCATGGTCGAAACCCGGTGCTCGATGTTGTGCTTGACCTTGTTCTCGTGACCGGAATAGGTGTTGATCACATACCAGCGAAACATGCTCTTCTCTATCTAGACGGGGAGAGGGATAAAACAGAGCCGACTGAGCTCTGGCTTCTACAGGATCAGCTTGATCAGCTTGTTGGCGATGTAGTCCAACACGCCCAGGTAGGCGCCGGCGATCAGGCAGAAGACTATGACTACGGTGGTCGCCTGCGTCACCTGGCTGCGATTCGGCCACTGTACGCGGCGCAGCTCGGCGACCACTTGGACGAAGAAACTCAGCACGCGGCCGCGCCGGCGAGGCTCCTTGCGATCGGCCTGGGCCTTTGGCCGCTGCTTCTTCTCCTCCTCTGCCGCTCGGCGCTGCTCGGCAGCACGTTGCTCCTGAAGCGCTCGTCGCTCGCTGCGCGTCTTGGTTCGCGTTCGCTCCTTCTGAGGTGGAGGTGTCACCTCGCCGGTGGTGGCGGCCTCGGCCCCCGCGGCAGCCTCCATCGCGGCTGCCGTCCTTGCGGCCTCCGCACCGGCGCCGACCTCTGTGTCCTGAGCCTCCTCGAGCTCGGCGGCAGCATTGAGCTGCGCCTGCTCGACTTCGGCGAGCGCTTCCTGGTTGGCGGAATCGCCGTCGCTCGAGCGGTCCAGCTGCTCGGCCTGCTCGGCCTGCTTGCGCTGCTGCTCTAGCCGCTTAGCTTTGCGCTGCTTGGCTTGTTGGCGGGTACGGGCCATCCCCGGACGGCGCTAGCGCGTTTCCTTATGAGGGGTGTGCCGACTGCACCAACGGCAGTACTTGCGCATCTCGATCCGGTCCGGATCGTTGCGCCGGTTCTTGTTGGTCTGGTAGTTGCGCCGCTTGCACTCCTCGCAGGCAAGCGTAACCGCGATTCGAACGTCTCCGCGAGCCATTGCTCTGAATAAACCTCGAGAATCTCGAACGTGCGGCTGAGCCGCACAAAAGCAGAAAAATACCGCGCCCCGCGAGCGCGGTTGTGCCTAAGGATAGCGAGAGTCCGGGGTACCAGGAAGACCGGCGCCCGCCGCCGCGCTGCGCTGGACGGGCATCCGATCGCTTACCGTTTGGCGCGTGGACGCCGGCCAGGCACGCGCTCCCTCGCCCTCGGCGGCCCGGCGTCTGCCCCGATACGTGGTCCTTGCCGTGGTCGGTCTCTTCATCGCCCTGCTGGCGTACGGGCTCAGCATCAAGGCGCCGGACGACAGCATCGACCAGCGGCTGGCGGACGGCGAAACCGCCTCGGCGCCCGGGTTCTCGCTGGAGTTGCTCGAGCCTGGCCAGCCGCCGAGACGGCTCCGCCCGTTGCTCGTGCGCGCTGCGACGGACGGCAAGGTCAGCCTGGAGGAGCTGCGCGGTACACCGGTTGTGTTGAACCTCTGGGCCTCCTGGTGCTCGCCCTGCCGCGACGAGGCCGACGTGCTCGAGCAGGGGTGGCGGCGCTGGGGGCCGCGCGGAGTGCTGTTCCTGGGCCTGGACATGCAGGACCTGCGTGGCGACGCACGTGACTTCCTGCGCGAGCTCGGGGTGACCTATCCAAGCGTGCGGGATCCGGGTAAGAACGTTGCCACCGACTACGGGGCGACCGGAATCCCCGAGACCTACTTCGTGAGCAGGCGTGGGCGTGTGGTCGCGCACGTGGTCGGTGTCGCGTCGCCTGGCCAGCTCAGCTCCGGGGTGGCGGCTGCCCGGTCCGGCCGCGTGCTCGGCAAGGAGCAGGGCGGAGCGGTCAGGGAGACGCGTTAGGTACCGACGGGGCTATGGCGAGGTGCTGCTTTGTCGCCTTGGCTTCGCCTAGCTGGCGCAGAGCGCGTACGCGGTGAGCGTGAGGGTGATGTTCGCCTTCGTGATCCAGGCAGCATTTGCAGACCAGGTGCCGTTGACGGTCGTAGCCGAGGGGCTGGAGTTCGTGATAGCGGCGGATCCGGCTCCGGTGCCCCCAGTGATGTCGGCGCCTCCGCCCACGAGCCGCGATCCGCCGGTACAAGATGCGGTCGCCGGTCCGAAGTTTGTACCCGGATTCTGGTTTGTGCTGGTCACGGGCGTGCCAGTCACCCTGGTGATCGTGCTCGCACCGCTTAGGCCAGTGGGGCCCGTAGCACCGGTATCGCCGGTCGGCCCCTTCGCGCCAGTCTGCCCGGTCGCTCCCGTGGCTCCGGTCACGCCAGACGGACCGGCCGGGCCCTGGTCGCCGCTCGCGCCCTTGTCACCCGTCGCGCCCTCGTTGCCGGTCGTGCCCGCTGCGCCCGCGTCACCGGTCGGACCCTGAGCTCCGGTCGCCCCCGTGGGTCCCTGCGGACCTGCGGGACCCTGGTCGCCGGTCGCGCCCTTGTCTCCTGTTGAACCCTTGTCGCCGGTGTCGCCGGTCGTGCCCTTGTCACCCGTGGCGCCCTGGTTGCCGGTCGCGCCCTGATCGCCTGTCGAACCCTTGTCGCCGGTGTCACCCGTGGCGCCCTGGTCGCCGGTCGCGCC
>JBBQNR010000014.1:0-51277 GCA_038330145.1 Solirubrobacterales bacterium | reverse complement strand
CCTGCGGGGGCCCGCGCCCCGCGGCGCCCCCCCCCGGGGCGGCGCCCCCCCCTCCCCCCCCCCGCTGGGCTCGCCCGGGCCCGCACGCGCCCCCCCACCACGCCCCCGGCCGCGTCCGGGGCCAGCAGGTTGCTCAGATGCGGGGGATGCCGCGTCCGATCAGGCTCGCCGCTCGGCGTGTTACCGAGGCGCCGAGCTTGAGCGGCGCGACCGCGGCGCCGATCGCCCTGTCGGTCAGCCCCGGCTGGTCGGCCTTGCGCTGGGCCGCGCGGGTGGAAGCGGACCCCTTCGAGTTGGTGCGCTTGCGGCCGGCGCTCGATGTGCTCCTGCGGGTGGAGGCGGCCGGCGTGGCCGCCTTGCGCGGCTTGGCGGGACTCCGCTTGCTGCTGCGGCGCTGCGGGCGGCTGTGCGGCAGGCTGGTCATGACCTCGGGGTCGACTCCGGGACCGCCGGCCGGGGGCGCGGCAGGCGTCGTCGCCTGCGAGGCCGTCGGGATCGACGACGGAGAGGCGGGTGATGACGGGGACAGCGGTGAAACGGCAGGCGAGTAGGCGGGCTCATCGGACCGGGGATTGGACCCAGAGCGGTCGAAGCGCCCGGAAGAGCCGGTCAGCTCGCTGTGCTGGGTGCCTGCGGGCTGCGGATCTGCGGTGCGGCCTGCTGGCTCGTGAGAGTGCTCCTGATCCAAGACTTCCTCCTCCAAATGGACAACGGCGGCCGTCTGTCTGACGGCGGCCTATTGTGCAACATATGGGGGCCACCGTGTGCTCGTGGCGCCCCCCGTTCGAGCGGCCCGGGCATGTCTTTGCCCAGTTTGCGGATTAGTGCTTGCACGATGAGCGGCGACACGGATAACGTAGATCGCGATACTTCGGTTCGGTGCGGGTGTTTAGGCAGAGCCTGCCGGAGCCGGAGGTCGGGCGAGCACTCCTACCGCGGCATCGATTAGACGGCCAGAGCCCCTAAGGAAATGCCGTCGTACGGGCGAAACAGCTAGTGACAAGCCTTGACTTCAAAAAATATAGTGACTACAATCAGAGCAAGTGTTTGAGCGGCCCAGTGAGCGATTGGCCGCCTTCCCAAAATTTCATGAGCCGGAGCCGAGCGGAGCGGACGGGAGTCCGGTCCGTCTTCTGCGGCCGTAACGTCGTCAATCCCAATGCGTAGAAAGAGTTAGATGCTTCAGGGAGAGCTTCAGGAACTGGACGAGATCAAGGGCCTTCTCACGAAGGGCCAGCAGAACGGGGTGCTGAGCTACTCCGAGGTTGCAGACGCCGTTTCCGAGGTCGACCTCGACGAGGCCGACGTCGAAGAGCTGTACGGCTTCCTCGAGAAGTCCGAGATCGAGCTGGTCGAGGACTTGGACCACGGCGGAGCGAAGCCTTCGGACGCCGAACCCCCCGCAGAGTCGGGCAAGCGGCGCCGCAAGCCGAAGAGCCAGATCGATCTGCGGCCCGACATGACGACGGACTCGCTGCAGCTGTTCCTCAAGGACATCGGCAAGGTGAGGCTGCTGACCGCCGCGGAGGAGGTCGAGCTCGCCAAGCGTATCGAGCGCGGCGACCTGGACGCAAAGCAGAAGATGGTCGAGTCGAACCTGCGCCTGGTGGTCTCGATCGCGAAGAACTACCGCAACCAGGGTCTGCCCTTCCTGGACCTGATCCAGGAAGGCACGCTCGGTCTCGTGCGCGCCGCCGAGAAGTTCGACTATCGCAAGGGCTTCAAGTTCTCCACCTACGCGACCTGGTGGATCCGCCAGGCGATCGCCCGCGCGCTTGCCGACAAGGCGCGCACGATCCGCATCCCGGTCCACGTGGTCGAGAAGCTGAACAAGATCGGCCGTGCCGAGCGCAAGCTGGTGACCGAGCTCGGCCGCGAGCCGCTGGCGGAGGAGATCGCTGCCGTGACGGGCATCGACCCGGACGAGGTCGGCGCGATCAAGCGCTCGGCCCAGGCACCGATCTCGCTCGAGAAGCCGGTCGGCGACGAGGAGGAGTCCGAGTTCGGGCAGTTCATCGCCGACGAGCGGGCCGAGTCGCCCTACGACCGGGCGGTCGACAATCTGACCAAGGAAGCACTGCGCGAGGCGCTCGAGAACCTCTCCTACAGGGAGCGGCGGGTGCTGGAGCTCCGCTACGGCCTCGGCGGCGAGCACCCTCGCACGCTGGACGAGGTCGGGCGCACCTTCAACGTCACGCGCGAGCGCATCCGGCAGATCGAGAACCAGTCGCTGAAGAAGCTTCAAAGCCTCGCCGAGGCTCAGAAGCTGCGCGAAGTCGCCTAAGCGGTCCTCGGCACACCGTTTTTCGCGCCTAAGCGAAAAACGCCCCCTTTTGATCCCGCCTCAAGAGGGGGGCTTTTGATGCCGAATAACGCAGGTATGGCGTTTGACCTTCAGCGAACGCTGCAACGGGTCGTGGAAGAAGGGGGGTCGGACCTGCACCTCAAGGTGCCGTCGCCGCCCCTGATGCGGATCCAGGGCGACCTCGTCCCGATGGAGGGCGAGGATGCCTTCAGTCCGCCCGACACCGAGCGCGTGCTGAGAGAGATGCTCACCTCGAGTGAGAGGCTGAGCGACTTTGCGCGCGACGGTGAGATCGATTTCTCCTACACCGTCGGCGGCCTGGCTCGCTTCCGCGTCAATGCCTTTCGCCAGCGCGGGTCGATCTCGATCGCGCTGCGCATCGTTCCCTTCGGCATCAAGACGATCGAAGACCTCGGATTGCCGGAGGTCGTCTCACGGCTCGCCGACGAGTCTCGAGGGATCACCCTGGTCACCGGCACAACGGACTCCGGCAAGTCGACGACGCTGGCCGCGATGATCGATCAGATCAACCGCAAGCACCACCGCAACATCGTCACTATCGAGGACCCGATCGAGTTCCTTCACCGCGATCGCAACTCGGTCCTGCACCAGCGCGAGGTCGGCTTCGACACCGGCTCCTTCTCGAAGGCGCTGCGCCGCGTGCTGCGACAGGACCCCGACGTGATCCTGATCGGCGAGATGCGCGACGAGGAGACGGTTCGCACCGCCCTCAGCGCGGCCGAGACCGGCCACCTCGTGATGAGCACGCTGCACACGATCGACGCAGTCGAGACGGTGAACCGGATCGTCGACTTCTTCCCCCCGCACCAGCACCAGCAGGTGCGCGCGATGCTGGCCGGCGCTCTTTGCGGCGTCATCTCCCAGCGCCTTGTGACGACGATCGACGGGAAGGGCCGCGTGCCGGCCTGCGAGGTGCTGACGATGACCGGCCGGGTGCGCGACATGATCGTCGACGTGAACGAGACCGGAAAGCTCCACGAAGCGATAGCTGAGGGTTCCTATTACGGCATGCAGACCTTCGACCAGTCCCTGCTCCATCTCTACCAAGAGGACAAGATCTCGCTCGAGCAGGCGATGACCACCGCCTCGCATCCGCACGACTTCAAGCTGATGGTGGAGTCGCAGGGGCGCCGGTCGACATCGGCCGAACAGATCTACGGCAAGGCCGAGAACGGCGGCGACGGCCCTGCCGTCGGCGGCCACCACCAGCCCTTCTCAGCCCGCACCGGCTAGCCGACGAGCGTCGTCCGCCCCTGCTCTCGCGGGGCGCGGAAAAGTATGGCCGGCGCCCTTCCGGGCCCCTAAACTTCAGTCTGTAAAGCCTTGGTATGATCCGAGGCGTGGCACGGGGTCCGGGGCCCCGCTACAAGTCCAAGGGTTCCAGGAGAGATGCAGCCAAACGAGACGTGTCCTGTTTGCCAGACGGCGGAGATCATCTCCGGCAAATGGACGCTCCTCATCATCCGTGACCTGGCCGGGGGCCGCTGCCGGTTCTGCGAGTTGGAGCGATCGCTCGAGGGCATCAGCCCGCGCACGCTGTCGCTGCGACTGCGGGCGCTCGAGGCCGAGGGCATAGTCGAGCGGCGCACGTATCCTGAGGTGCCGCCCCGCGTGGAGTACAGCCTCACGGACAAGGGAACCGCGCTGGTGCCGATGATCGACCATATGCGCCGCTACGGCACCCAGTGGCTTCTCAATGGCAAGACGCCGGTAGCCGAGCACCAGACCAGAGCCGCCTGAGCCGCCCCCGAGGCGGTTTTTTGTTGCCCTCAGCCGCCGCCGAGGCGGTTTCTGTTGTCCGGCGCACCTGTTCCCCGCTGTCGCTATGTTGCGCCACGGGGAGGCATGCCGCGCGCGCCCCGCGCGCTGGTGTAAGCACGCAAGCTCCAGAAGGGAGAAAGCATGAGCCGCATCCTGCGGCGCCGGCCGTCACCCGCGATGGTCGTCGCCTTCATGGCGTTGTGCGTGGCCCTCGCCGGCACCGCCAGCGCCCTGCCCGGCCGCAATCGCGTCAAGCGAGACGACATCGCGCGCAACGCGGTGCGCTCCGACGATATCGTGCGCAACGCGATCCGCAACCGCCACATCCGCGCACGCCAGGTCACGAGGTCCAAGATCGCCAAGCGGTCCGTCGACTCGTCGCTCGTGGGCACCGACGCGCTGCTGGGGTCGAACATCCTCGAGTCGTCGCTCTCCAAGGTGCCCGACGCCGACAAGCTGGACGGCAAGGACTCGTCGGAGTTCGCACTGGGAAGCAAGGTGGCGCCGTTCACGCTCGGCAACGCGGAGACAAGACAGGTCGGCAAGCAGGGCCCGCTGACGCTGACCGCCCGCTGCACGATCTCCGGCGGCGGAGACACCGCCGAGGTGCTGGTCGCGACGACCCAGGACAACGCGGCCTTCAGCGGCTCGGACTCGGACCCGGACCTCGACAGCGGCGACGCGGAGGCCGGCCGGCAGTTCGCGCTGGCGACAGGGGCGAGCGGAACGCCGCAGTTCGATCGCGTCAGCGACGGATTCGCAATCTCGCCCGATGGCTCGCAGCTCGGCGGCTCGCTGTTCGCGGGCGTCAACGTGCTCGGCCAGGCCGGAAGGTGCGTGTTCGGCGGTGACCTTAAGGGCTGACAGGACAGGGGGCGCCGGTGAGGCGCCCCCTGCACCCTGACTCGGTGCGCAGGAACGGCGGCGCGCGCGGCGAATCGACGCCACGTGCGCAACACAGCTCTGCACGATCAGCTACGCGCCTTCGCCGAACGCGCCGCCGCCCGTCTGACCGAGGCCGTCGAGTCGGGCCTCGAGGTTCCCTTCGAGGTCGACGAGCGGCCCGGGCAGACCTCGGTCCTCTATCACTACAAGCCACTCTCGGACCAGTTCGTGCGCGAGCGGTTCGCGGAATTGCGGCGGCTGGAGGGCTTCAGCGCGGCGCTGCTCGCGCTCGGCAAGGTGGAGGGCATATCCGCATACCTGCGCGTGCTCGGCGCCAGCTACGTGCCGACGTCGGAACGCGACCGCACCGAGGCGGTGCTGCGCGAGTTCCTCGCCCGTGTCTGGGAAGAGGTGAGCGCCTTCGAGCTCGACGACAACCGCTTCGAGCGCGCCTACCGCGAGTTCGAGTCCGTCGTGTACGAGAACACGATCGTCAACACGGTCATGGCGACCCTTCCGGGCGTGCGGCTGGCGGCTGAGCGCCTGGACCTGGGCGCCGGCATCGAGCTCGTTCGCGGCGATCTCTTCGACGCGCCCGCCGAGGCGGTCTGGGCCGCCGGGCGCGAGGAGCAGGATCCCAACACGCTGGTCGTGTTGACCGTCGAGGCGACGCCTCAGAACCCGCCGCCACTGACCGCCGCACGTCTTTCCTTTCGCAAGCTGCTGACGGCGCTGCGACTGCTCAAGCCCGGCGGCGCCACGCTCGGCACCGCTGCCTGGTGGCGGCTGGACAGCGGTCCCTGGCAATCGCTTCCGCTCGGGTTCGCCGGACGCGCGCGCTCCGGCGAATACTGGCTGGAGGAGGCCGACCGCCAGGAGCTGGTCGAGCTGTTCGAGCTGATCCGCGTGCGACCGCTCGGCGGCGGATCGCTGCGATGGGCGCTGACGCGCTTCGAGATGGGCTGCGAGCAGCCGCTGGCGATGGACGGGCTCTCCGACCACCTGCTGGCCGTGCGAGCGCTGCTCGACGGCGGAGAGAATGGCCCGGCCGGTCTCTCCACTCGCCTCGCGGTGCTGTGCGCAGAGCCGGCGGAGCGAGCGCAGCTGGCGGCGAAGGTAGAGCAGGCCTTCGAGCTCGAGCGGCTGGTGATGAGGGGCCAGCTCGACGGCGAAAACGGCAGCGGCGGCTCACCCGACCGCATAGCCCACGACCTCGAGCGCCATCTGCGGGCGATCTTGCGTGACATGGTCTGCGGCTATCTCGACCCGGACGTGCGGCGGATCGCCGACGAGCTCCTGATGGCCGAGAGCGCCGTCAAGCCGGAGCCGCGCGTCGAGGCCCGCGGCGGGCAGTTCAAGCGCAGGCCCAAGCAACCGCGCGTCGAGCAGTGGGACGACGTCGTGGCGCCGGAGCTCGAGCCCGAGCCCGCGGCCGAGCCGCCCGAAGCCGAGTTCAGCTCCGAGTCGCCTCGAATAACACGGCGCAAGGGGGACGGTGTCCGCCAGCGCGTCGCGGGCCTGGCCAAGCCGGTTCATGTCCAACGGCCTGCGGCAGGCAGCACTGGCGACAGCGCCGACGACGGCGAGCAGGACACCCAGGAGCAGGTGGCGGTCGGCGGCTTCGGCTGGAGTCCCGCGGCCGAATCGCAGGACTGGGGCTTCGACGACGACCCCGAGGACTTCTCCGCAGCCATCTGAGCGCGGCGTTTATCTAGACGGCGGCGTGCTCCAGGATCGCTCGTCGGCCCTCGCCGGAGGTGAACAGGAAGCGGTTGATCTGCGCCAGGCCGCCGACGTCGTGCACGTCCTCGTCCAGATACGGCACCTGGATGATGCGATCCTCCTCCAGCTGCCTCGTCAGCTCGGCAATGTTCTCCCGGTCGCGCTGCGCGAGCACGCGGTAGTTCTTGAAGTTCTCGTAGACCGTTGCCGCCAGGCTGGAGCCGTTGCCCGATCCGTCCAGTGAGCGCTCGAGGTCGACGGCCAGCCGCTCGAGGGCGTCGGACGAATCCAGGCCCTGACGGTCCTCGGCCCACTGGAGGTAGTCGTGGTGCACCTTGTTCACCACGACCCCTCCGAACGGAAGCTTGGACTCGGTGAGGCGGCGCCAGAAGAAGATCGCCTCCTCGATCGGCTCCCGCTCGGGTGCCGTCACCAGCACGAACGTCGTCTCCCGGTGGCCGAGCAGCTCGTTCACTCGCTGCGCCCGCTGGCTGAAGCCCTGCGCCATGTCGCCGAAGCTCTGGAAGAACTCGGACAGGTCCTGCAGCAGGTCTATGCCTGTGACTCGCTTGAGCACGGAGAAGAGCGCACCGCCGGAGCGGCCGAGCATCTTGATGCCGAGGCGCCCTGGCCGCAGGAAGAACTGGAGCGACTTGCCTTCGATGAAGCGGCTCATGCGCTCGGGCGCGTCGATGAAGTCCAGCGCGTGGCGCGTCGGGGGCGTGTCGAGCACCAGCAGGTCGTAGCGGTCCTCCTGGTAGAGCTCGTACAGCTTCTCCATCGCCATGTACTCCTGCGACCCCGCCATCGCGTTGGAGACCTCCTGGTAGATGCGGTTGGAGAGGATGCGGTCGCGGGCCTCCTCGTCGGGTGCGTGACGCTCGATCAGATCGTCGAAGGTGCGCTTGGCGTCGAGCATCATCGCCCACAGCTCGCCCTTCATCTCCAGCCCGTGCTCGGTGAACCTTTCCGGCGGCACCTGGGTCTCCTCGTTGCCCAGCTCACTGAGGCCGAGCGAGTTCGCCAGCCGCTTGGCCGGGTCGATCGTCAGCACGGCGACCCTCTTGCCGCTGGCGGCCATGCCCATCGCGATCGCTGCCGAGGTGGTCGTCTTGCCGACACCGCCAGAACCGGCACAGATGCAGATGTGCTTGCCCTCGAGCAGCTCGCCGACGTTCACAGGTCGTCCTCGATCGTGTCGGCCAAGCGCTCGACCGCCGACATGTCGAGTCGCGGCTCGAACAGGAACGGCAGCTCGATCACCTTCTGGCCGGTGCCCTTGCGGAGCCGGCCCAGCTGCACCCGGTGTGAGGTCGCGCGGGTGTGCTCGGAGATCGCTGCCCGCAACGCTGCGCGCCGCACCATCTCGATCCCGGTGCGGCCCTCGTTGCTCAGCTCGTCTTCGTAGCGCTGCCGGATCGTCTCCGCCTCCTCGTTGCTGAACAGCTGTGGATAGATGCCGTTCATGAACACCCGGTCGAGCCTCATGCCGAGCTCGGTGTCGAGGCGTCGCTGCAGGTCGAGGGTCTCGTTGACCGGCATCTCCTCCGGCCAGGCGACCGCGCAGGCGCCGGTCAGGTCCGGGTCGGTGATGAAGTCGTTGATGTTGTCGGCCTGGCGCTTGACCGGCCCAACGCGGGCGATGTCGCCAAATGTCCTCGGTGTGCGCAGAAGTCCCAGTCCGTGGCCGGTGGCGGGGGCGTCGACGATCACGAGGTCGTACTTGTCGCCCTTCTTGACGCGGCGGTCGAGCTGCGCCAGCTCCCACACCTTGCCGACCGTGACGAGTTCTCGCAGGCCCGGCGTGGCGGCCGCGAAGTAGGTGAAGATGCGGTTCTTGAACATCAGCTCGTAGAGGGGGCGGATCTTGATCTGCAACAGCAGGTACTCCTCCAGCGCGCGTTGAGGGTCGATCGAGAACCCGAACAGGTTGGGCGCGATCTCGGTCTCGTGGTAGCCGACTCCCTGGCGCTCGAACACGCGCGACATGCGCTCCTGCTGAGAAACCTCGCAGATGATCGCGCGCTTGCCACGGCGGACGGCGGCGACCCCGAGGGCCGCCGAGACGGTCGACTTGCCGACGCCGCCCTTGCCGGTGACGAATACGAGCCGCTTGTCGAGGAGCGAGGGCACGAGCTAGGGCAGGGTACCCCGCAATCGCGTTCTTCTAGCCACGCGTGGGGCCCGGCCGCCGAGCGCGGGGCCGGAACGCCGTTGCATCGCCCATCTCGGGAAGGAATAGGGCCCGCGGTTGCGAATACCCCGCGCAATGGGTCTACTCCAGCGACTTGGGCTCCCCGATCAGAGATCGGGGCAGCCGTCTGATGACGAGCAGAAGGCTCCTTCCGCCAGGGAGGAGTCGCGCCCGGCCGCGACCGAAGAAGGGGGCAGCGCAGTGAACCGATCCCCGAGCTCAAGCGCGCAGACCGAGCTGCGCCAGGATTCGCTCCTACAGGGCGGCGCCCCGGAGCCGGCCGCAGCGCCACCGGCGATCGAGCAGCGAGCTGCCGAGCAGGCCAGTCCGGAGGCAGCGCCGGCGGCGGAGGCAAGTCCAGAGGCCGCGCCGACGGCGGCGGCAAGTCCGGAGGCCGCGCCGAGCCCGACAGCCAACGCACAGACCGCCCCGGCCCAAAAGGAAGCATCGGCCGCATCGGCCCCCACCACCGCCGGCGCGAGCGCCCCCGCCGAGCCGCGCCGGGCCCAGATGCCCGGCCCGGCCCCCTCGATGCCCGCAGCGCCGAAGGCCAAGGTGATCGCGTTCGCCAACCAGAAAGGCGGAGTCGCCAAGACGACCACGACGCTCAACCTCGCCGTCGCCTTCGCCGAGGCCGGCCATCGTGTGCTGGCGATCGACATGGACCCTCAGGGCAACCTGACCATGAGCCAGGGCATCGATCCCGACTCGGTCGAGAAGTCGATGTACGACGTGCTGGTGAGCCACATCCCGATCCGTGAGGTGATCCGCAAGCGCGAGGTCGACGTGGCCTGCGCCTCGATCGACCTGGCGGGCGCCGAGATAGCCATGAGCACGCAGATCGGGCGAGAGCGCTCGCTCGAGAAGGCGCTCAGGCCGGTGCTCGAGGACTACGACTTCGTCTGCATCGACACCCCGCCCTCGCTGGGCCTGCTGACCATCAACGCGTTGACGGCCGCCGACAAAGTTATCGTGCCGGTGCAGTGCGAATACCTGTCCATGCGGGGGCTCGTCCAGCTCCAGAACACGATGTCGATGATCCGCCAGGAGCTCAATCCCGATATTGAGATCGAGGGCATCCTCCCGACGCTGGTGGACAGCCGCACCGTGCACGCCAAGGAGGCGATCGAGATCCTCGAGGAGAACTTCGGGGAGCGGGTGTTCGCCACGCGGATAAAGAAAACGATCCGTTTTGCGGAAGCGCCTGTGAAGGGAACGTCGGTCTTGAAATACGATCCGGACGGAGTGGCTGCCAACTCCTACCGGGAACTCGCGAAGGAGGTCCTAGCGAATGGGAAGCGATAAGCGGGCGAGCATGCGCGAGGGCCCTCTCGCCGAGCTCTTCAGGAAGACGAGCGTCGACGAGGGCGAGCGGCCGGCCGAGGCGCCGGCGGAGCGTCCGCAGCAGCCCGAGCAGCCCGAGCGGCCGCGCGAGGATCCCAGCCCCCGTTCCCTGCGCCGCGAGCCGGAAGACTCGCCGCAGGTCCCGAACGCCAAGGACCGCCTTTCGGCAGCCTTCTCGCAGGACATTCCGAACGACCTGCTCGAGCGTCCCCAGAGCTCCTACCGGCCCCGTGACGAGCCGCGCATCGACTCGCGCGGTGTGCGCCGGCCGGTGCTGCGCGTGGTCGGCGTCGGCGGTGCCGGCGTCAACGCCATCGATCGCATGATCGCGGCCGGCGTCGAGGGCGTCGAGTTCATCGCGGTCAACACCGACCTCCAGTCGCTCCAGGAGAGCGCGGCCCACGTCACCCTTCACATCGGCGAGAACATCACCCACGGCCTCGGCTCGGGCTCGGACCCAGCCGTCGGCAGGGCCGCCGCGCTGTCCGACGACGACCGCATCAAGAGTCTCTTGAAGGGCTCCGACATGGTGTTCGTGACGGCGGGTGCCGGTGGCGGCACCGGCACCGGTGCCGCGCCCGTTGTTTCGGCGATCGCGCAGGCAGTCGGCGCGCTCACGGTCGGCGTCTGCACCAAGCCGTTCGGCTTCGAGGGCTCGCGCCGGGCCTCACAGGCCGACGACGGCGTGCAGGAGCTCGCCAAGCACGTCGACACGCTGATCGTGATCCCGAACAACCGCCTGCTCTCGGTGCTGGACCGCGGCACGAGCATGGTCGACGCTTTCCGCGTCGCCGACGACGTGCTGCGCCAGGGGGTGCAGGGCATCTCCGACCTGGTGACGCTGCCGGGCCTGATCAACCTCGACTTCGCCGACGTGCGCACGATCATGACCGACGCCGGGCAGGCTCTGCTCGGAATCGGCATGGCGACCGGCGAGCGACGCGCGATCGAAGCCGCGGAGCAGGCCGTCGCGTCGCCGCTGCTCGAGACGTCGGTCGAAGGGGCGCGCTCGATCCTGCTCTCGATCACCGGCGGCAGTGACCTGTCGCTGTGGGAGGTCAACGAGGCGGCCAGGGCCGTGTCCGAGGCCGCTCACCCGAGCGCCAACATCATCTTCGGCGCGATGATCGACGACAAGATCGACGAGGAGTGCTGGGTCACGGTCGTCGCCACCGGCTACGGAGACCGCCCGACGCGCCGCTCCGGCACGCGGAAGCTCCAGGAGCCGGAGGGAGAGCCGCGCGTGCGGCGCACCAAGGACTCGGACTTCGGATTCGACCTCGAAGTGCCGGAGTTCGTACCCGGCCGGTAGGCCCGCGCCGGCAGCGTAAGCTGCCAATCATGAGAGGTGTGGTCGCGGCTGGGCACCCGCTGACGGCGGAGGCCGGAGCTCAGGTGCTGAGGGACGGTGGCAACGCGTTCGACGCGGCGGTCTGCGCGGTGCTGGCCTCGTTCGCGGTCGAGAGTCAGCTGACGGCGCTCGGCGCCGGCGGGTTCATGCTCGCCCACACAGCCGCCGGCGAGGACCATCTGCTGGACTTCTTCGTGGAAGCCGGCGGGCGCGGAATCGAGCCCTCCGCCCGCGCTGAGCTGGTGGCCGTCGACGTGTTGTTCGACGAGCTGCCGCAGCGCTTCAACATCGGTCCCTCGTCCTGCGGGGTCCCGGGCGTGCCGGCCGGGCTGTGGGAGGTCTCGCGCCGGTTCGGAACGGTCCCGTTCGGCGAGCTGGTCAAGGCCGGCGTGCGCCACGCCCGCGAGGGCGTACCCGTGTCGGCGATGCAGGCCTACATGTTCAAGGTGCTGGAGCCGATCCTCACCCACTATCCGGAGACCGCGACGCTGTACGCGCCCGAGGGAAGGTTGCTGCGCGAGGGCGAGGTGTTCTGCTTTCCCGACCTCGGCAACACCCTCGAGCGGCTGGGCGCGGAGGGCCCGGCATGGCTGTACGAGGGCGAGACCTGCCGGCGCATCTGCGACTGGGTCAACCAGCACGGGGGAGCGCTGCACCCGGACGACTTCTCGGCCTACGAGGTGATCGAGCGCGCGCCGGTCGAGGCCGCCTATCGCGGCAGGCAGGTGCTCACAAACGCGCCGCCCTCGTCCGGAGGAATCCTGATCGCGTACGCGCTGGACCTGCTCGAGCACTCGGGCCCTCCGCTGCCGCAGGACGACCCCGACGCGCTTGCGTTGCTCGCCGAGGTGATGGGCGAGGCGCAGCGGGCACGGGCGGGCGACTTCCACCACCGTCTTCACACGGGGGACTTCGCGAGAGAGTTCCTGTCCGGGGACCACCTCGAGCAGGCGCGGCAACGCATTGCCGCGAGCATGGCCTCGCACCGGAACACCGGGGCGCCGGCGGCCGGCGACATGCTTGGTTCGACCACGCACATCTCGGTGCTCGACTCCGACGGCAACGCCGCCAGCGTCACGTGCTCGAACGGGACCGGCTCGGGCGTGCTTCCACCGGGCACCGGCATGCACCTGAACAACATGCTCGGTGAGGAAGACCTCAACCCGCTCGGCTTCCACCTGCACGACCCCGGCACGCGCGTCACCAGCATGATGGCGCCGACCGTCGTGCTCAGGGACGGCGAGATAGAGCTGGCGCTCGGCAGCGCGGGGTCGAACCGCCTGCGCTCGGCAATCACGCAGGTGATCCGGTACGTGGTCGACCACGGCCTTCCGGTCGACGAGGCGGTACGGCGCGAGCGCATGCACCACGAGGCCGGAGTGCTGCATGTCGAGGAAGGCTTCGACAGCGCCGCGCTCGACGAGCTGGAGCGCCGCGGTTACCAGCTGGTGCGCTGGAAGGGAGTCAACCTCTTCTTCGGCGGCACGCAGGCCGTCTATCGCGACCCCGATACCGGCGCGTTGTCAGGCGGGGGAGACCCGCGCCGTGGCGGCGCGGTGGTGGCGGCGTAGTAATTCGAGGGCCCTGCTGCTGCCGGCAGGAAGGCTGAACCCTGCTAGCGTCTTTTTCCCATGAATGGGCAGCGTGAGGGGGGAATCGCTGCCGTTCGGCCTGCCGTCCCGGGGTTGACGGCTGCGCTTGCGGGGTTACTGGGCCTTGTATCGGTGCTGATCGCGCCGGCGAGTGCCCTCGGTGCCGGCTGGCTTGCGCCGGGGCAGATCTCGACCTCCGGATCCAGCGCGGCGCAGGTCGCGATGGCGCCCGACGGCACCGTGGTCGCGGCCTGGGAGCGCGGCCAGCGAATCGAGGCGACGGTGCGTCCGGCAGGGGGTGGCTTCGGCGCGGCGGCGTTCGTGTCGCCCGTTGACGGCGAGGCCTCGGACCCGCAGGTGGCGGTCGGCGCCTCGGGAGTTGCCGCAGTTGTGTGGGTGAGGCAGGTTGACTCCGCCACAGACCGAATCGAGGCGACGGTGCGACCTCCCCGCGGCGGCTTCGGGCCCGTTCAGACCATTCAGGAGGTCATCGATGTGCCAGATGTCTCCGAGGAATTCTTGTCGGAGCCTCGGGTCGCGATCGACGAGCTCGGAAAGGTGGTCCTGATCTGGCAGCACGGCAAGGTGGTCACCGGGGACCCGGGCCTTGATCAGTCCTCGATCGAAGCGACCGAGGGCGCATCGGCGGGGTTCGGGTCCGGGGAGGAAATCGGCGCCGCTTCGGGTGCGTATACCGACATTGTCCTGCTCAAGGATCTCGACCTCACCTTCGACTCGGAAGGGCGTGCGGTCGCGGTTTGGGTGCGTCAGACCGACATCGCGGGAAGGCAACCGGAGCGAGACATAGAGGGCAAGGTGAAGCCGGCGAACGATTCGTTCCCGGGCGCGGGAACTGCCCCTCGAGAGGTTCGTCGTTCCACAGCGTCTCAGGATGTTCCGGCGCTCGCGGCCGACGGCCAGGGTGACGTGTTCATCGTCTGGCGCTCCGCCAGCGAGGTCTGGGCAACCGCACTGCGTCTCGGTGGCTTCGACCCGCCTCGCCGCGTGTCTCAGAGTGCCGATGCCGGGGAGCCGGGGCCACAGATCACGGCGGACGCGGGCGGGACCGCGGTGGCGATTTGGGCCAATGAGGCGCTGAACCAGCTGCAGTGGACCTTCTGGCCTCCGGCGTCGTCCTTCTTCGCCGGGATCGACCAAGTGCCCGACCAGGCCGCCGGCCAACTGCTCGAGCCGAGTCTCGCAACCGACGCCTCCGGCAACACGATCGCGGTCTGGCGGCATTCGGCGCTGGGAATTCGATCCTCGATCCGTTCGCCGGGCGGTGGCTTCGCCGGCCCGGTGACCATCTCCGCGCCGACCACCGCCGCGTCGCAGCCGGAGATCGCTGCCGATGCTCAGGGAGACGCGGTGGCGATCTGGAGCCGGGTCGGCACGATCGAGGCTGCCTTCTACGACGGCGATCCTCCCCCGGGGTCGCCGGTTGGCGCAAGTCCGAGCGAAGTCCAGGTCTCCGACCTCAGCGCCCCCGTGCTGCAGGCGCTCTCGATTACGCGCAAGCGCTTCGCGGTCGGCGCTGGACAGACGGCCCTGAGCGCTGCCAGGCGCCGGCGCACGCCACGCGGCACGACGTTCCGCTACTCGCTGTCGGAGCCGGCGACCGTTCGGATCGTGATTGACCGGCTGCGGCCGGGCCGCAGGGTCCGCGGCAAGTGCCGCAGGCCGACACGAAGGCTTGCGAAAAAGCGTCGCTGCACCCGTATCGTCGCCACCGGAAGCCTGACCCGAAACAGCAGGGCAGGCACCAACAACACCGGCTTCAGCGGCCGGCTCCGCCGCAAGGCGCTGCGACCCGGTCGTTACCGCGCGAAGGTCACCGCGACCGACAGGGCGGGCAACGGGTCGAATGCGCGGCGGGTCAGATTCACCGTGGTTCGCTTCTAGAGGCCCTCGTCGAGCCACGCCGTTTTCTGGCGAACGTTCCGGCCAGGGCCATAGGCCATAGGCCCGAGGCTCAGGAGCTGAAGCGAACCTTGCCGTTCTGGCGCGCGTGCTGGGCGATCCGCTCGGCAGCCTCGAGTCGCTCCATCGCCGCCTTGAACAGCCGCGACAGCAGACGCAGCCGCGCCTGCTCGGAGCGCAGCTCCAGCAGGCCCTGCTTGACGTCGGTGCCGATCTCGACGCTGGCCGCCATCTCGTAGGCGCCGATCCCCGACAGGGTCGTGTCCTCGGGGCGCCTGTCGGTCACTCGCTCGACCAGCTCGGCGAACGACTCGCGTGCCTCCTCGCCAACTTCCTCCTCGACGTCCTCGGTGTCCTCGCCCCGATCGTCGAGCAACTCGATCTCTCCGGCGGGGTAGGGATGCACCTCGCTCTTCTCGAGCAGCCGGAACGGGCTCGTTCCCTCGACGAGAATGTTCATGCGACCGTCATCCATGCGCTCGAGCACCTCGGTCACGCGAGCCTTGCAGCCGACCTCCTTGAGGCCGTCGTCGGAGAGCCAGATGATGCCGAACTCGTTGTCGCCCTCGAGACAGCCGTCGATCATCGTCTTGAAACGGTCCTCGAAGATGTGGAGAGGAACCACCTCGGTGGGCAGCAGCACGATCGGAAGCGGGAAGAGCGGGACGTCCTTCTCGACGTGATCGGGCACGGCACCTAGTTTACGCCGTGGCCGTGCGCGGGCAAGAGGGTCAGCCGGGTTTGCGAGCGGAGAGCATGAGGTTGTAGAAAAGGCCCGGCGGCAGCCGCGGCTCGAGCAGCCTCCCGTCGAGCCACTGGAGCGCGATGTAGCTGCGAAACGCGAACTGGTGCCAGGCTCGCGGCACCTGCTCGGCGTCCGAGTCCGCCTCCAGCGTGCGCAGCAGCCATCCGAAGCTGCTGGCCACGAGCTCCTCGCCCTTCACGCGCACGTCGGTGAATCCTGCCGTCGTGGCGAGCGAGCGCAGCTGGCTCGGACTGAAGACATGCACGTCGACCCAGGGCTCGAGCTGCTCGCCCTCATTCTTTCGAGCTTCTGGACGCGCGCCGTTCGCACCCCGTATCGCCGGAGCGCGCATCAGCCGCCGCCATGTCGGCGCAGCCAGCAGGCCGATCCGCTTGGGCAGCGCGGCATAGCGGTCGCCGTGGCGTGACGGCTCGCCCATGAAGGCCACCCTGCCGCCGGGCGCAAGAACGCGGTTGAACTCGGCCAGCGCGCGTTCGAGGCTGGGCAGATGATGCAGCACGGCGTGCCCGAGCAGGAGGTCGAAGCTGCCGTCGGGGAAGGGAAGCCGCTCGGCGTCGGCCACGACCGTCTCGACCTCCACACCGAGCTCCTTCGCCGTCACGGACAGCTGCTTCAGCATCCCGTCCGAGATGTCGGTCGCGGTGGCATTGGCGATCACACCCGACTGCAGCAGGTTGAGCGTGAAGTAGCCGGTGCCGGCGCCGACCTCCAGCAAGCGCTCGACGCGGCCCGGCGCCTTACCGAGCGCCTTGGTGAGCTTGCCGATCACCTGCCTGCGCCCGACCTCGCCGTAGTCGATCCCCCACTTGCGGTCGTAGCCGGTGGCCGCCGCGTCGTGGTAGCGGACGTTGACTTCCTTGATCTCTTGCGCCTGTGCAGGTTGTGCGGTCACGTCGCGCGGCAGGATATCGGCGTCCTGCGGTAGCTCCTATACTCGCCGCCCGGCGGGCGGTCGGCGGAAGGGCTGTATGACTAGCGCAAGATACGTTCAACGCGACCAGCCGCCGGGCGTTCCTCCGCTCGAGCTGACGGGTGAGCGGACCCTCCCCGACGTTCCGGAGGAGAACTACTGGTACCGCAGGCACCTGGCCGTCTACCGATGGATCGCCGAACGCTGCGACGGCCTGCGCGTCGTCGACATGGCCTGCGGCGAGGGCTACGGATCCGCGGTTCTCGCCGCGCGTGCGCGCGAGGTCGTCGGAGTCGACGCCAATCCCGAGGCGCACGAGCACGCCACGCGCAGGTACGGCTCACCGGCTATGCGCTTCGAACGCGCACTGATGGAGCAGTTCGATGCCGGAGCGCCGTTCGACGCCATCGTCTTCCTTCAAACGATCGAGCACGTCGAGCAGCCCGGGCCGCTACTCGATCGCTTCGCCTCGCTGCTGTCGCCGGGCGGGTCTCTCTACCTCAGCACGCCCAACGTGCTCACCCTTGCGCCGCCGGGCGCCGAGCGCTCCGGCAATCCGTGGCACGTGCACGAGTACACGGCGCAGGAGTTCCGCGAATTGCTCGACCCGCGCTTCGCCGATCTGCAGATGCTGGGGCTGTTCCATGCGCGCAAGCTGCTCCTGCACGAGCGGGCGATCCGGCTCGGGTGGGACCGGCTGCATTCTCTGCTGCGCATGACCGATCGCTTCTACGGCTGGTTCGTGCCGGCGATCCACGAGCGCGACTTCGCGCTGCGAAGTGGCGACCTCGATCGGGCGCTGGACTTCGTCGCGGTCTGTCGCCCATGAGCCCGTCGCCGCGGGATGGGGGTGAGCTGGCGATCGTCCTTCACAGCCACATGCCCTACGTCGAGGGGTTTGGCACCTGGCCCTTCGGGGAGGAGTGGCTGTTCGAGGCGATGGCGAGCTCGTACCTGCCCCTGATCGATCTGCTTGAGTCGCTCGCGGACGAGGGAGCGCGCGACGTGCTGACCGTCGGCGTGACCCCGGTTCTGGCCGACCAGCTCGTGATCCCCGAGGTCGGGGAGCGCTTTCTTCGCTTCATGCACGACGTGCGGCGCGAATCGCACCGCATCGACATCGAGGGGCTCGAGCGCGACGGCCAGCGGCAGGCGGCCGATGCCCTGCGGCGCTCGGCTCGCGAATACGAGACCGTGGCGGATCGATTCGAAGATCTCGATCGCGACCTCGTGGGCCCGCTGCGACGGCTGCGCGAGCGCGGCGTGATCGAGCTCTGGGGGTCGGCCGCGACGCACGCCGTGCTGCCGCTGCTCGCGAGCGAGTCGGGCATCCGCCTCCAGGTCCAGACAGGCATCGACAGCCACCGCTTCCGCTTCGGCGGGTGGAGCGGAGGGTTCTGGCTGCCGGAATGCGCGTTTCGCGAGCGCATCGACGAGCAGCTTGCGATCAACGGCGTGCGGGCCTTCTGCGTCTATCGTCCCGACGAGCGGGGCCGGCCGCCTCTGGAGCCGCTTGCCGCGGCCGGGGGAAGCATCGCCCTGCCGATCGACTGGCAGACGATCTCGCTGGTGTGGGACGAGCGCGGCTATCCCGCCGATGCGGTCTATCGCGACTACCACGCGACGACCCTGAACGGCATGCGCCCGTACGCGAACGGCGGCGGCCCGTATCTCGCGAACGTCGCCGCTGCGCGCGCTAGGGAGCATGCGCGCGACTTCGTCTCCCGTGTGGTCGACCGGCTCGCCGGTCACCGCGATCGCAGCGGCCGGCCCGGCCTGGCGGTCTGCGCGCTCGACACCGAGTTGCTCGGTCACTGGTGGCACGAGGGCCCGCTCTGGCTGTCGGCCGTGGTGGAGGAGGCGGGCGTCAGGGGCCTGGCGCTCTCGACCCTGCCGGAGGCACTGGAGCGCCACGAGCCCCGTGCGGGAGAGATCCCGGAGTCGAGCTGGGGCGCGGACAAGGACCTCGGCACATGGGACTCACCCGCGGTCGCGGACCTGCTCTGGCCGGCACGGCGGGCCGAGCTTCGACTGTGCCGGGCGGTCGGCGCCGAGGCTCGGGTACAGCCGGCCCGCGGCGCCCTGGAGCGCGCGGCACGGGAGCTGCTCGCGCTCCAGTCCAGCGACTGGGCCTTCATGGCGGCGCGCAGAGTGGCAGCCGACTATCCCGAGCGGCGGGTGCGCGACCACGAAACGATGTTCGAGCGGGCGCTCGCCGCCGCGGGCCCGGGCGTGAAAGACTCCCGCGACGTGTCGACCGCGGGAGAGGTGGAAACGATCGAGTCCTGCCTGAGTGGGCTCGCGCCGCAGCTGAGCTTGGCAGCGATGTCGGAGCCCCCTTCGGCCTGGGGCCGCACGGAGGGCCGCCTCGAGCCGGTGCTCGCAACGGCGGCCGGGCCGGCCGGCGAGGCCCTGCGCTGATGCGCGTCCTGATCCTCTCCTGGGAGTACCCGCCCCTGATCGAGGGCGGACTGGCCCGGCACGTGCGAAAGCTGGCCGAGAACCTGGCCACGCTCGGCGTCGACGTGCACGTGCTGACTCGAGGCCGTGAGGAGTCGCCGCCCGAGGAGTTGCGAGAGGGCGTCACGCTGCACCGCGTGCGTGAGCCGAAGCGACCGGGAGAGTTGACCGAGTTCATCACCTGGGTGGAGCACATGAACACCGACATGCTGGCCGCCGGGGTCGAGCTCGGCGATCGCTTCGCATTCGACCTCGTCCACGGTCACGATTGGCTGGTCGCCGCGGCGGGCGACCACCTGGCGAAGCGATTCGGCACGCCCATGATCGTGACCATTCACGCGACTGAGTACGGCCGCCATCAGGGTTGGGTCGACAAGCAGCCGCAAAGCCACATTCATGGTATCGAGCGCTGGATGGCCAACCGCGCCGAGCGCGTGATCGCGTGCTCGGCCTATATGCGAGATCACGTCTCCGATGTCTACGGGATCGAGGAGGAGCGCATCACCGTGATCCCGAACGGCATCGACCCAGCGGACCTGCAGCCCTTCGACGACGCCGAGATGCGCCGCCTGCGCGGCGAGTTCGCGCGGCCGGACGAGAAGCTGGTGCTGCTGGTCGGAAGGCTCGTCTACGAGAAGGGCTTCCAGTTCGCCCTCGAGGCGATGCCGCGCGTGATCGCCGAGCTCGGCGACGTTCGCTTCATGGTCGCGGGTTCGGGCACGCACGAGCAGCAGCTGCGCGAACAGGCGACCCAGCTCGGCCTCGACGAGCACGGAACCTTCCTCGGCTGGATCGGGGACGACGTGCTGCACACGCTCTACCGCATCGCCGACCTCACCGTCGTGCCCTCGATCTACGAGCCGTTCGGGCTGGTGGCGCTGGAGGCGATGGCTTCCGGATGTCCCTGCCTGGTTGCGGACACCGGCGGACTGCGTGAGGTGGTCCGGCACGAGGAGGTGGGGCTGCGCTTCGAGTCGCGCGACCCGGATTCGCTCGCCGAGTTCGCGATCCGCCTGCTCTCCGACGACGATCTGAGCCGCCGCCTGGTAGCCGAGGCCTACGGCCACGTGCGCAGCTTCGACTGGGTCGACGTAGCGGTGCAGACCCTGGAGGTCTACGAGCAGCTGGCCGCCCGGGTTACGGAGAGCTGAAGGCTTGCAGGGCTCCGAGCTCGCTTTCGCGGGCATCGCGCACCAGGCCCAGCTCGTACGCGAGGGGGAGATCTCCCCACGCGAGCTGGTCCAGCTCTACCTCGACCGCATCGAACGCCACGACCCGAAGCTGAACTCGTTCCGCGTCGTGATGGCCGAGCGCGCTCTGGCCGAGGCCGAGCAGGCGGAAGCGCGAAGGTCGGCCGGAGATACGCGGCCGCTGCTGGGCGTGCCGATCGCGATCAAGGACAACGTCGACGTCGCGGGCGAGGTCACGCCGCACGGCACGGGCACCTACGGTCCCCCGGCCGCCGAGGACGCGGAGGTCGTCAAACGACTGCGCGCCGCCGGCGCGATCGTGATCGGAAAGACCACGCTGCCGGAGCTGGCGGCGCACGGCTTCACCGAGTCGGCGGCGTGGGGCGTTACCCGCAATCCCTGGAACCTCGATCGCTCGCCGGGCGGCTCGAGTGGCGGCAGTGCCGTCGCGGTCGCCGCCGGACTCGTCGGTGCCGCCTACGCTTCCGACGGCGCGGGCTCGATCCGCATACCGGCGGCCAACTGTGGCATTTACGGCCTCAAGCCGCAGCGCGGCCGGGTGTCGTTGATGCCTTATCCCGAGCACTGGCATGGGATGTCGGTCGGCGGCTGCCTGACGCGAGGAGTGGTCGATACTGCGCTCTTCCTGGACGTAACCAGTGGCGCCGCCCCTGGCGACGTCGACACGCCGCGGCCACCGGTGCCCACGTTCGGCGAATCCGCCCGTACCACGCCCGGCAAGCTGCGCATCGCTGTCTCCACCAAGCCGGTGATTCCCGTCCCCGTGGACGATCAGGTGCGGCGCGCCGTCGCCGAGACGGCGGACCTGCTGCGCTCGCTCGGCCACCAGGTTCGCGAGCAGGACCCGAACTGGGGGATGGTCGGCAACGGCGCCATCCCGCGCTACCTGCGCGGCGTGCACGAGGACGCGCTGACCGTGCCCACGCCGGAGAGGCTCGAGCGCAGGACACGGGGCCTCTCGCGGCTCGGCTCGCTGATCCCACCCACGCTGGTTGCCCGCACCCGGGTGGCCGAGGCAGCGCACGCCTCGCGGATCAACGCGATCTTCGCCGACCACGACGTGCTGATGACGCCCGTCACAGCCAGGCCGCCCATCGAGGTGATGCGCTGGGAGGGAGTCGGCGTGCTGCGCCTGCTGGCCGGCGAGTTCCCGACCTACCCCTTCACGATCCCCTGGAACTTCCTCGGCCAGCCAGCCGCCTCGGTGCCCGCCGGCTTCACCGCCGATGGCCTGCCACTCGCGGTTCAGCTGATCGGCCGCCCAGAGGACGAGGCGACGCTGCTCTCGCTCTCGGCGCAGATCGAGTCGGAGCGGCCCTGGACCGGGACCACGCCGCCGCTGTAGGGTTCGCGTATGGCTGTGAAGACGCCCACGCTGTACCACATCGAAATCTCGCACTACAACGAGAAGGCTCGCTGGGCGCTGGACTACAAGGGCGTGCCGCACGTCCGCAAGGCGCCGCCGCCGATGATGCACATGGCGGTGGCCTACCGCCTGACGCGCAAGCCCACGTTCCCGATCCTGGTTTTGAACGGAGACGCAATCGGCGACTCGACTCGCATCATCGAAAGGCTGGAGCGCAACCATCCGGAACCACCGCTCTACCCGGCTGACGAGGCGCAGCTGAGGCGAGCGCTCGAGCTGGAGGACCACTTCGACGAGCAGCTCGGGCCGCACATCCGCCGCTGGCTCTTTCACCAGGCGCTCGAGGGGCTGTCACCCGCGGACTTCATCGACGGCGCGCTGGGCAGCTCTCCGCGAGCCGTGAAGGCGATGATGCGCGCGACGGCACCGGTGGGCAGGCGCATGGTGAGGATGCGCTACGGAATCACCCCGCAGGAGGCGGATGCCTCGCGTTTGAAGACCGAGGCGGCGATCGACAAAGTCGAGGCCGAGCTGCAGCCGAGTGGGTACCTGGTCGGTGACGGCTTCAGCGTCGCGGACCTGACGGCCGCGGCATTGCTGTTCCCGCTGGTACGACCTCCCGAGGCGCCGTACATGATGCCCGACCCGATGCCGCAGTCGTTCATCGATCTTCAGCAGCAGATGTCGTCTCGGCCCGGTTATCAGTGGGTCGAGGAGATGTATCGCCGCCACCGCGGCGCGTCAGCGGCCGTCGCCGCCTGAGCGCCAAACCACTAGTCGTGGTGCTCGCGCCGCTCGTCCGCGAGCGCGCGCCGCAGCGTCTCGGCGAATGGCGTCGGCGCGACGTCGAAGAGATCGGCTCCGCTGTGATCGGTGACGACCGTCGGCGTCGACAGTCCCTCCACGAGCGGCCGTGCAACGCCCGCGTCGACCGGGGTGATGAGACCGATCCAGAGCGAGGATAGCCAGGGAGTTAGCAGCGGCACCGGCAGCCTCGGCCGGCGGCGGGTTTCGAGTACTTCCGCCATCGCGTCAAGCATCTCGCCGTAGGAGAGAACGTCCGGCCCGCCGATCTGCACTTCGCGGCCGGCCGACTCGGCCACGCGTGGCGCCTGTGCCAGGTAGGCGACCGTGTCGTCGATCCCGATCGGCTGCGTCCGAGTCTTCAGCCAGGCGGGCGCGATCATCGCCGGTAGCCGCTCGACCAGGTAGCGGAGAGTGCGGTAGGACTCGCTGCCCGCGCCCACGACCATCGCGGCGCGGAAGTAGGTCAGCGGTGGACCGTGTCGCTGCAGCGCCTCCGCGGTCTCGTGGCGGCTGCGCAGATGCTTGGAACGCGGCCGGTCTCCGAGGCCGCCCAGGTAGACCACACGCTCGACTCCCTCCTCCTTCGCCATCTGCGCGAAACTGGTGGCGGCAGCCTGTTCCTGCTGCGCGAAGTCGCCCTTGCCTCCGCGGCCCATCGAGTGGACCAGGTAGTACGCGACCTCGCAATCGTCTCCGGCGCCCGCGAGGCTGCTGGCATCGAGCACGTCCCCTACGTGCACTTCATAGCCCCGCCGGCGAAGAGCCTCACCCTTGCTCTCGTCGCGCACCAGGCAACGGACGCCGGTGCCGGCCTGCTCCAGCGCATTGGCCAGTCGTCCGCCCACGAATCCTGTTGCTCCAGTGACGAGCGCGCGCATCGGTGATTGGGGCCTGCCCCGCATGGAAGGGTCTACTCGTTGCCCGGGTCGACTGGCTCTGCCCAGTTCAGCGTTCGGGGTGCCTCGCGCATGCGGATCAGCCTTGCCGGCACGCCCGCCACGACGGCGTTCGTCGGCACGTCCTTGGTCACGACCGCACCCGCGCCCACGATCGCGTTGTCGCCGACGCTCACGCCCCGAAGGATCTGTGCGCCAAAGCCGATCCAGACGTTGTTGCCGACCCGCACGTCCCGCTTGTAGATGCCCTGCTCGCGAACCGGCCGCTCGACCTCGGCGACGTTGTGGTCGAAGTCGATCAGCATCACGCGATCGGCGACGATGCACTGCTCTCCGATCGAGACGTGCTGGTACGCCGAGATCGTGCACTCCTGTCCCATCACGGTCTTGGAGCCGATGCTTACCTGGCCCTCGTGGCAGCGGATCTTCGTGTCGTGCCCGATCCAGACCCAGCGGCCAAACCGCACCTCGGCCGTGCGACCGATCTGCAGCTTGACGCCGCGGCCCAGGAACAGCATTCCGCCCAATCGCATTCGGTGTCCGGTCGGTGTGAGGAAGCGTCGACAGGTCAGCCTGATTGCAAGCAGCGCGTACTTGGGCGTGATCATCCCGTTGCGGGCGAGGAAGCCGATCAGCGCCAGCGGCCCGCGTTTCTGTGGCGGCGCAGGCAGCGCCGGAGAGTCAGGCATGCGCTCCAGGGATGTTCCGACCCGGCTCATGTCCCTGCAATCATAGGCTCGAAGTGGAGGCCAAGGCGAAGCCGACGAAGTCGGAGCAATCCCTTGCGCAGCGCCTGCTCGCGGGCGATCAGCGCGCGCTCGCGCGTGGCATCACGCTGGTCGAGAACGACGACCCGGCGGGCTGGGAGCTGGTGCACGAGGTCTACCCGCACACCGGCAAGGCCCGCATCATCGGCTTCACCGGTCCCCCCGGCGTGGGCAAGAGCACGCTGATCGGAGCGCTGGTCAAGCACGCACGCGATCGTGACCGGCAGGTGGCGATGCTGTCGGTCGACCCCTCCAGTCCCTTCACGCACGGGGCACTGCTCGGCGACCGCATTCGCCTCTCCGACCACTTCCTCGACGAGGGTGTCTACATCCGCTCGATGGCAAGCCGCGGCGCGCTGGGCGGGCTGTCGGAGGCCACGCTCCAGGCCGCGCTGCTGATGGACGCGTCCGGGAAGGAGGACGTGTTCGTGGAGACGGTGGGAGTGGGGCAGGCCGAGATCGACATCATCGATCACGCGGACACCGTTGTGCTCGCGCTGATGCCTGGTTCGGGCGACTCGGTGCAGGCATTGAAGGCGGGCATCATGGAGATCCCCGACGTGATCGTGGTCAACAAGGCCGACCATCCGCTCACCGACAGCATGATCCGCGAGATCAAGGGAGTGCTGGCGCTTGGGCCGAAGACCGACTGGCGAGTACCCGTCCTGAAGACAGAGGCGACCACGGCTGCCGGTGTCGACGAGCTGGCCGCCGCGATCGACAAGCACCACGAACACATCCGGCAGGCCGGCACGCTCGAGGAGCGCCGGCGTCGCAACCTCATGAACGAGGTGCTTGGGCTGGCCGCGGTGCGGATGCGCCGCGAGCTCGAGCACTCGCTGCTGGGCGACGACGAGGTGCGAGAGCTGCTGGACAAGGTCGTGCGGCGGGAGCTGGACCCCGCTTCGGCGGCGGCGCGGTTGCTGGAACGCCGCGCCAAGGCCGCCGGGTAAGGGGACTAACCGTGCCGTTTGCGGAGTTGGACGGTGCTCGCCTGCACTACGACGAGCAGGGCGACGGCCCGCCGGTGCTGCTCGTCCACGGAACAGCCGCCTGCGTCTGGGGCGGCGTGCCGGAGCGGCTGGCCGGCGGCCACCGAGTGATCCAGTACGACCGCAGGCTGTTCGGCGACTCCAGCGGGCCGGCGCCTGCCACCGGCGACGCCGCTCGCGACGCGGCCGCGCTGCTGGAGGCACTCGGTGCGACGCCGGCCACCGTCGTCGGCTGGAGCATGGGCGGAGTCGTGGCATTGGAGCTTGCGATCGAGCGCCCCGACCTCGTCCGCTCGCTGGTGCTGCTCGAACCGGCGTTGCACATGAAGAGCCGCCCGACGGCGCGCGTGCTCCTGATGCTGTTGCGACTGCAGGTCGCGAGGCGGCTGCGACGAACGCGCAGGGCGGCGGAGCTCTTCCTGCGCTGGGCCCTGCGCCGCCGCTCCGGCGGAACGACGTTCGACGAGCTGTCGCAGGAGATGCGTGAGCAGATGCTCGGCAACGCAGACGGGATTCTGAGCGACTTCGATCTCGGCACGGGCGAGCACATGAAGCGTGAGCGAATAGGAGCGATCGAGTGCCCGGTCACCCTGCTGGTAGGTGGCTCGAGCGACCCCGGATTCGAGAAAGCCGGCCGGCGCCTCGAGCGCATGCTGCCCGGGATGACCGTCCAGCGGCTCCCGAACTGCGGGCACCTGGTGCAATTCGACGCACCCGATGCCGTGGCCAACGCCGCGACCGCAATCGACGCCTGAGCTTCGCTCAGGAATCGAGCCGTCGCCGCTCTACTCGACGTCCCAGGTCTCGCCCGCTCGCAGCAGCGCCCGCAGGTCGTCCTCACCCACGTTGTCTCGCGCCGCCTGCAACTCCCGCCCCACGATCTCACCGTACACCGGTCGCTCGATCGACCTGAACACCCCGACCGGCGTCGGCCCGGTCGGGCGCTCGGAGATGTGGGCGAGGGCGAACGCGAGGCTGGGGTCATGGCGGTGGACGTCGTGCACGACCAGCTCGTCCTCGGGGGTTTCCGCGACGTCGACGATGCGCATCTGGCCCTGCCGGTCCCATGCCACGCCGCGCTCCCGGTTCTCGCCGAAGCGGATCGGTTCGCCGTGCTCCAGCACGATCTGGTTGGCCGCCTTCTGATCCTTGTCGCGGACGGCGTCGAACGCGCCGTCGTTGAAGACGTTGCAGTTTTGGTAGATCTCGACGAAGGCCGAGCCCCTGTGCTCGGCGGCCGCGCGCAGCACGTCGGCCACGTGCGTGCGGTCGGTGTCGACGGTCCGCGCGACGAACGTCGCCTCGGCGCCGAGCGCGAGCGCGATCGGGTTGAACGGGTGGTCCTGAGAGCCGAACGGCGTCGACTTGGTGACCTTGCCCATCTCGCTCGTGGGCGAGTACTGGCCCTTCGTGAGGCCGTAGATCTGGTTGTTGAAGAGCAGGATCTTGATCGGCACGTTGCGGCGCAACGCGTGTATCAGGTGGTTGCCGCCGATCGAGAGCGAGTCCCCGTCACCGGTCACGACCCAGATCGAGAGGTCGGGCCGGGCGGTTGCCAGGCCGCTCGCCAGCGCCGGCGCGCGTCCGTGGATTCCGTGCACTCCGTAGGTGTCCATGTAGTAGACGAAGCGGCCCGCGCAGCCGATGCCGGACACGAACACCGTACGCTCCGGCGGCACGCCCAGCTCCGGCATCAGGGCCTGGACGGTGGCGAGGATCGCGTAGTCGCCGCAGCCGGGGCACCAGCGTGTCTCCTGGTCCGAGGAGAAGTCCTTCTTCGTCAGCTTGGTGGCGGCGCTCTTGCCGTTGCCGCCGGCTCCGTTCGGGTGCACCGTCATCGCTGCAGCCGCTCCAGTATCTCCTGCTCCAGCTCCTCCGCGAAGAAGGGAATCCCCTCCACCTTGGTCACGCTCTCGGCGTCGACGAGGAAGTCCGAGCGGATGATCTTCACCAGCTGGCCCATGTTCATCTCGGGCACGATCACCTTCAGATACGACCGCACGACATCGCCGGTGTTGCGCGGCAGGGGATGGAGATGGTGCAGATGTGCGACGGCCACGGCCTTGCCCTTGGCGCGCACGCGCCGCGCCGCCGCCCGCACGGTGCCGGAGCTGGAGCCCCAGGACAGCACCAACACGTCCGCACCCTCGTCATGATCGACCTCCAACTCCGGGATGTCGTCAGCGATCTTTGCGATCCGCTCGGCGCGCAGGCGCGTCATCAGGGAGTGGTTGTCGGCCTCGTAGCTGATGTTGCCGGTGCCGTCCTCCTTCTCGAGGCCGCCGATGCGGTGCTGCAATCCGGGCGTGCCCGGGATCGCCCAGGGCCGCGCGAGGTTCTCGTTACGCTCGTACGGCAGGAACTCGGCGCCGTCCTCTGGGGCGGTCGCAAAGCCGGGCTCGACCTGCGGCAGGTCGGCGACGTCGGGCACCAGCCAGGGCTCGGACGAGTTGGCCAGGAAGGTGTCGGACAGCAGGATCACCGGCGTGCGGTACTTGACGGCGATGCGGACCGCCTCCAGGGCGGCGTCGAAGCTCTGCGACGGCGTCGAGGCGGCGATCACGGGAAGCGGCGACTCACCGTGACGTCCCCAGATAGCCAGCAGCAGATCCGACTGCTCCGTCTTCGTCGGCATTCCAGTCGACGGCCCCGCGCGCTGGACGTCGATCACGACCAGCGGCAACTCGAGGGCGACCGCCAGGCCGATCGTCTCCGCCTTCAGGTCCATCCCGGGGCCACTGGTCGCGGTCACGCCGAGATGCCCGCCGAACGCCGCGCCGAGCGCGATGTTGACGGCTGCGAGCTCGTCCTCCGCCTGCATCGTGCGCACGCCGAACCGGGTGTGTCGCGACAGCTCGTGCAGCAGCTCCGATGCGGGCGTGATCGGGTAGCTGGCGTAGAACAGCGGCAGCTTGCTGCGCACGCTGGCGGCGACAAGGCCGAGCGTCATGGCCGTCGTGCCGTTGACGTTGCGATAGGTCCCTGGCCGCGCCGGCGCCGGCTTGACCTCGTAGTGAACCGCCAACAGCTCCGCCGTCTCGCCGAAGTTGTAGCCGGCCCGGAAGGCGGCGATGTTGGCGTCGCGCACCGGAGGCTTGGCTGCGAACTTCTTCTCGATCCAGTTCGTGGTCACGTCGGTGGGCCGGCCGTACATCCAGGACACCAGCCCGAGCGCAAACAGGTTCTTGGCGCGCTGGGCGTCGCGGGTGTTGGCGCCCTCGATCTCCTCGACGGCGCGCATCGTGATCGAGGTCATCGGGACCCGGAAGACCTGGTATTCGGAGAGGCTGTCGTCGTCGAGCGGGTTGGCGGCGTAGCCGGCCTTGCGCAGGTTGCTGTCGCTGAAGGAGTCTTCGTTGACGATCACGGTTCCGCCGCGCTCGACGGCATCGAGGTTGGTCTTGAGCGCGGCCGGGTTCATGGCGACCAGCACGTTGGGGTGGTCGCCCGGCGTCAGGATGTCGCGCGAGGCGAAATGGATCTGGAACGCAGAGACCCCGTGCAGCGTGCCGGCGGGGGCGCGGATTTCCGCCGGGAAGTCCGGCAGGGTGGCGAGGTCGTTGCCGAGCATCGCCGTGGCATCGGTGAAGCGGCTGCCCGCGAGCTGCATGCCATCGCCCGAGTCGCCCGCAAAGCGGACGATTACTCGTTCCTTTTCCTCGAGCGCCTTTGTCACCGCTGCGTCGGAGCTGTTCCGGCCACTGACCTTGGCGTGAACAGTCCGTCCACCTACGATTCTACGCACACCGCCGTACCCGCAGGCCGGGCTTCGAACCCGGCGGGTAACTACGCGGGCGATCTGGTCCGGGTCTAACAGCCCAGCTGGCGGGCGATCACCATCTGCTGCACCTCGTCGGTGCCCTCACCGATGGTGAGGATCTTGGCGTCGCGATAGAAGCGGCAGACCGGGTACTCCTCGATGTAGCCGTAGCCACCGTGGATCTGCACCGCCTCCTCGCAGGCCCGCACGGCCAGGCGACCCGTCTTGAGCTTGGCCTGCGCCGCCGTCAGCGTGAAGCTCTCGCCGCGGTCCTTCTCGAGCGCGGCCTTGTAGGTGAGCAGGCGGGCGGCCTCGATCTCGGCCGAGATGTCGGCGATCTTGGCCTGGATCGCCTGGAAGCTCGATATCGGCTTGCCGAAGGCCTTGCGCTGCTTGGCGTAGGCGAGCGCCTCGTCGAGCGCTCCCTGGGCCAGGCCCACTCCCATCGCGGATACACCGATGCGGCCACCGTCGAGCAGGTGCAGGAACTGCTTGAAGCCGTCTCCGCGCGGGCCCAGCAGGTTGGCACCCGGCACCCGGCAGTCGTCGAAGGAGAGCGGCCGCGTATCGGAGGCGTTCCAGCCCATCTTGCGGTAGGCCTCGCCGATCTCGTAGCCCGGCGTGCCGTTGGGGACGATGATGTTGGAGATCTCCTTGCGTCCGTTCTCCTGCGCGGTGACGGCGGTGATCGCGACGCAGCCGGTGATGTCGGTGCCTGAGTTGGTGATGAACTGCTTGGCGCCGTTGATGACCCACTCGCCGTCCTCCAGGCGTGCCGTTGTGCGCGTGTTGCCGGCGTCGGAGCCGGCATCGGGCTCGGTCAGCCCGAAGGCGGCCAGCCGCCGGCCGCTGCACAGCTCGGGCAGCCACTCCTGCTTCTGCTCGTTGCTGCCATAGAGGTAGATGCCCATCGTCCCGAGCGAGGTGTGGGCCGCAACCGTGATACAGACCGACGCATCGATCCTGGCCAACTCCTCGATCGCCAATGCGTAGGAGAGCGTGTCGGCGCCACCGCCACCGTATTCCTCGGGGAAGGGGACCCCCATCAGCCCCAGCTCGCCCAGCTTGGCCACGATCTCGTAGGGGAAGCGGTGCTCGCGGTCCAGGTCCTCGGCGACCGGCGCGATCTCGGAGCGGGCGAAGTCGCGAACCGTCTGCTGGATCAGCTTCTGCTCTCGGCTGAGGTCGAAGTCCATGCGGCGAGCAGGGTACTAAGAGCCTCTAACAAAAGGCTCTAAGCGAGCAACGCGGGCACCGAAGCAGGGGCCGGCGAGGCCACACATACAATCGCCGCGTGAGTGACGGCGAGCTGATTCTGGTGGCCGGTGCGTTGTTGGTTCTCGGTCTGGCCGCCGTGCTGGTCGCCGACCGCCTGCGCGTGCCCGGGCTGGTGATCTTCCTTGTGCTGGGAATGTTGATCGGGTCGGACGGGCTCGGCTGGATCGACTTCACCGACGCCGAGCTGACTCGCACGATCGGCATCATCGCCCTCGCCCTGATCCTGTTCGAGGGCGGGCTGGCCGCCGGCTGGCAGGAGATCCGCCCGGTGCTGCCGACGGCGCTCTCGCTTGCCTTTGCCGGCACGCTGATCACTGCGGTCGTGGCCGGGTTTGCCGCGGCCTGGATCTTCGACCTCTCGACGCTCGAGGGCCTGCTGGTGGGGGCCACCATCGCGGCCACCGACGGCGCCGCCATCTTCGCTGTGCTGCGTGGCTCCACGCTCAAGCGCCGGCTCGCGCGTACACTCGAGGCCGAGTCGGGCCTCAACGACGCGGTCGCCGTGCTGCTGGTCGTCGGCCTCATCGACTGGATCAAGCTTCCCGACTACGGGCTGCTCGACATGCTGTGGCTGTTCGCGAAGCAGTTCGGGATCGGGGTCGCCGTGGGCCTTGCCTCGGGGGCGATCGGAGTCTGGGCCTTCAGGCGCATCAACTTCGCGACGCCGGGTCTCTACCCGGTGGCGTCGATCGCCATCGCGGCGCTCGCCTACGGCGGCGCAGACTCCCTCGACGGCTCCGGCTTCCTGGCGGTCTACCTGGCCGGCCTGACCCTTGGCTCGTTCCCGATCCCGTCGCGCCGTACGGTTGTCTCCTTCCACCAGGCCCTGGCCTGGGTCGGCCAGATCGCCGTCTTCTTCGCCCTCGGACTGCTGGTGTTTCCAAGCCAGCTCGACTCGGTCGCCGCCGAGGGTCTGTTGCTGGCCGCGGCGCTGATGTTCGTCGCGCGACCTCTCGCCGCCGTGATCGCGGCCCAGGTCGGGAGGTTTTCGATCGAGGAGCGATTGCTGGTCGGCTGGGCCGGATTGCGGGGAGCGGTCCCGATCGTGCTCGCCACCTTCCCCGTCATAGAGGGAGTCCCCAGCGGGGACCTCTTCTTCAACATCGCCTTCTTCGTCGTCGTCACCTCGACCTTGATCCAGGGCGTTACGTTCGAGCCGCTGGCCCGCGCCTTCGGCCTCACGACCGCCGAGCCGGCGCTGCCCGCGCCGCTGATAGAGGTCGGAACGATCCGGCGGCTTGGGGCGGAGGTGATCGAGCACCCGGTGCGGCCCGAGGACGCGATCTGCGGTCACATGGTCAAGGATCTGGAGCTTCCCCGAGAGGCGCTCGTAAGCGTGATCGTGCGCCAGGAGGAGGCGGTCCTTCCACGAGGCTCGACCACGCTCGTCGCCGGTGACAGGCTGCACATCGTCGTTCGGCAGGAGCAGCGGGCCGACGTCGAGGGCATGTTTCGGCGCTGGAGCGAGGGGCCGGTCGGCGCTCCCGCGCTGCCGATCTCGACACCCGCGTCGCGCCCGTCGGTGTTCATCGCTCGACCGTGGTTTTCCGAGGACGGTGACGCCTCCTCGCCGCGCGAGGTGAACGGCATCGCCGTCGCCGCCGTGCTGCGGACTCGCCGCGACCGCCCCGCGGCGCTCGTATCGCTGGTCGACGGCCGCTTCGCGGTCACGGGAACCCACCTGATCCTCGGTGGGCCTCGTGCGCTGGGTCGCTACATCCGTGACCGTGTCGATCTGGCCTCCATGGACGACCAGGACCAGGCCTGGTGGCAGGAGGTCGCCGGGGTGATCGCCAGCCCGACGCGGCGCCCGCGCTCGGCGGCCGGCAGCGGCGGCGGTGACGCTGTGGACAGCGAAGACGCCGACCGCGGAGAGGACGCCGAGGACGGCGCCTAGGACGCTTGAGCCTGCGCGCGGACCAGCTCGACCAGCAGCCGCACGCCCCAACCGCTGGCGCCCTTGCCCACGTAGTCGCGGTTGTCCTGGCCCCAGGCCGTGCCCGCGATGTCGAGATGCGCCCACGGCTTGCCGTCGACGAACTCCTCCAGGAAGGAGGCCGCATAGGCGGAAGACGCCTTGCGCTGGTCCGAGACGTTGGTCAGGTCCGCGACCTTCCCCCGCGTGAGGTCCTTGTAGTCGGGATGGAGCGGCAAGCGCCAGACCAGCTCGCCGCTTGCCTCTCCCGCTCGCTCGATGGCGCTCGAAAGCTCGTCGTCGTTGGAGAACAGGCCCGCATAGGTGGAGCCGAGCGCCGTGATGATGGCCCCGGTCAGGGTGGCAAGGTCGATCACCCGCTCCGCACCGGAGCTGACCGCATAGCTGAGCCCGTCGGCGAGGATCAGCCGCCCCTCCGCGTCGGTGTTGTTGACCTCGACGGTCTTGCCGTTCGAGATCCGGATGATGTCGCCCGGCTTGACCGCGTGGCCTGACGGCATGTTCTCGGTCGCCGGCACCACCGTGATCAGGTTGACGGGCAACCCGAGCCGAGCGATCGCGGCTGTGGCCTCTATCGCCGCCGCCCCGCCCGACATGTCCATCTTCATCTCCTCCATCTTGCTGGAGGGCTTGATCGAGATACCGCCCGTGTCGAAGGTGACCGCCTTGCCGACGATCCCGAGCTGCTCTCCACCGCCGCGGTAGCGCATCACGATCAGTCGCGGCTCCTGGTCGGAGCCCTGCGCCACCGACAGCAGCCCGCCCATCTCGAGCTCGCGGATGCGGTCCGGGCCGAAGGCCTCCACCTCGAGGGAGTCGATCTCGCCCGCCAGCTGCAGAGCGTGCTCGCCAAGCGCGGTCGGCGTCAGCTCGTTGGAGGGGAGGTTCTGGAGGTCCCGCGCCGTGTTCGTCGCCTCGGCCACGATCGCTGCCTGCTCGACCGCCGTGCCGACATCCTGGTCGGAGCTGATCTCCAGCCGATCCACCTGACTCTTGTCGTCGTTGCCGGATGTCTTGAAGCGGTCGAAGCGGTAGCCGGCCAGCACCGCGCCCTCGGCCACCGCCGCTGCGACGCGAGCGGCATCCCCCTCGTCCGGCAATGCCCATGTGACGGCGCGGGCTCCCGCTTCTCTGGCGCGGGAGAGCCCGACCGCCGAGGCGACGCGCGCACGCTCGGCGTCGAAGACGGCGCGCTTGCCCAATCCCACCAGCACGACGCGTTCGGCGGAGATCGCCCCCTCGGGATGCGCGATCGCCGTCTTCTTGAACGATCCCTTCGCCTCTCCTGAGTCGATCAGCCGGCCGAGGTCGCCGCCGATCGCCTCGTCCAGCGCCGCCGGCGCGCCCTCGTCCTCGAACACCCCCACGCACAGCGTGTCGGCCGAGGTCTCCTGCGGGGCGCCCTTGCGAAAGCTGACGTTCATCGCCGCGGCAGTATAGGTACGCGTCAGGGAAAACGAGCGGTCGGGCGACGACTCTAGGCGTTCGCCGTAAGCCGATCGGATATGCGCGACGCGGGAGCGGTGGACAGCCGTTCCCCGGCGCCCCCGTTATCGCTCCGTTAGCATTATTTACAGCCCCCGATACCGACACGAGGTCTTCCAGATGCCAAAAACAGTGATTTTGAGCGGTGCCCGCACCCCCTTCGGCAAGCTTGGCGGCGCGCTCAAGTCGTTCGATGCCACCGACCTTGGCGGCTTCGCCATCTCCGCCGCTCTCGAGCGCGCGGAGGTGAAGCCGGAGCAGGTGCAGAAGGTCGTCCTCGGGCAGGTGCTCCAGGCCGGACAGGGACAGATCCCCTCACGGCAGGCCCAGATCAAGGGCGGCATCCCGAAGGAGGTTCCCTCCGAGACGGTCAACAAGGTCTGCGCATCGGGTATCCGCTCGGTCGTGCTGGTCGACCAGGCTGTCCGCGCCGGGGACCTCGACAACGCCGTGGCCGGCGGAATGGAGAGCATGTCGAGCGCTCCCTACCTGCTTCCCAATGCGCGCTTCGGATACCGGATGGGAGACGCCAAGGCGATCGACGGCATGATTCGCGACGGCCTCACGAACCCGTTCAGCGGCAAGCACATGATGCAGGAGGCGAGCGAGGTCGCTTCCGAGCTGGAGCTGACCCGCCCCGACATGGACCGCTGGGCGCTGCGCAGCCACGAGCTGGCCGTGAAGGCGACCGACGAGGGGCGGCTGCCAGAGGAGATCGTGGCGGTGACCGTCGAGTCCAAGAAGGGAGACACGGTCGTGGAGGTGGACGAGGCGCCGCGACGCGACACTTCACTCGAGTCGCTGGCCAAGTTGCCACCGATGTACGTCAATGATGGCTCGCACACCGCCGGTAACGCGCCGGGCGTCAACGACGGCGCCGGCGCTCTCTTTCTGGCCTCGGACGAATGGGCCCGCAAGGAGGGGCGTCCGGCGCTTGGACGCATAGTGGCCAGCGCCGAGGTCGCCGATGACTTTGCATACCTGGCGCGCACGCCCGCCAAGGCGGCCAAGCTGGCGCTCGAGAAAGCCGGCCTGAAGGCGGACGAGATCGACCTCTGGGAGATCAACGAAGCCTTCGCGTCGGTGGCCATCAACTCTGTGCGCATGCTCGGCATAGAGGACGACCGTGTGAACGTGAACGGCGGGGCGATCGCACTCGGACACCCGATCGGAGCCTCGGGCGCTCGCATCCTGATGACGTTGGTGCACGAGCTGCGCCGCAGGGGCGGCGGGCTCGGCGTGGCAGCGATCTGCTCCGGCGGCGGACAGGGCGACGCCGTCGTCGTCGAAGTCAACGGCAACTGAGCAACGGGGCACAGCGCCCGTGCCGGCGGGCGCCATGAATGGCGCGGCCGCGGCCTTCTTCGACCTCGACCGCACGCTCATGGCCGGGTCGAGCGCGTACCACTTCGGTCGTGCGATGTACAAGGCGGGTGGCGTGTCGCGGCGCCAGATCGCACGCGACGCGCTCGACCAGTTGCGCTTCCGCTTGCGCGGCTCGACCGATGCAGGCGTCAACGCGCTGCTCGAGCGGGTGATGGCAGGCATCAAGGACAAGCGGGTCAGCGACCTTGCCCGCATGCGCCCGGACATGCTGGCCGGCATCCTGCCACGTGTCTATCCGCAGATGATCAGGGTGGTGCGCGACCACCAGGACGCAGGGCGCCCCGCATACATCGTCACCGCGGCATCGCACGAGATGGCGGAGGTGCTGGCGATTGTGCTGGCGATGGACGGCGCCCTCGGCACGCGGTCGGAGGTGGCAGCCGGCGTCTACACCGGGCGAGTGAACGGGCCGTTCGTGTACGGAGCGGGAAAGGCGCAGGCGATGCGCGAGTTCGCCGAAATGCGCGCCATCGACCTGGACAGCTCGTGGGCCTACTCGGACTCCGCGTCCGACCTGCCAATGCTGGAGGCGGTCGGCCATCCCGTCGCCGTCAACCCCGATCTGAAGTTGGCCGAGGTCGCAAAGCGCGAGGGCTGGGAGGTGCTGCGCTTCGAAAAGCTCGGCCACCGGCTGCGCATAGCGACCGCCGTGCTGGTCGCCGGCGCCGTCGGCGGCAGCGGCAGCTGGCTCGCCGTTCGACGCCGCGGAAGACCTCGCAGGCGGGTCGGAACCGTTCGATAGCCTCAGCAACGTGACGCTCACCAGGCTGGACAAGAAAGGCGAGAAGCTGCGCATCGACTCGATCAAGGGCGAAGCGCTCAATCGCGATCTGGATCCGGCGCGTGACTACTTCAAGCCCGACAACGGCCCCTCCGAGCGTGCGTTCCATCTCGTCGCCTGCGGTTACGACATGCTGCTCACGGTCAGTGGCCAGGGCTTTCCTACCCTCGACCGGCGCACACGCAAGAAGGCCACGAAGTGGATGGCCGACGCCAGTCCCTATCGCGGCGGCCAGGCGTCGACCACGTTGGCCAACCTGATGGCAAGGCTGATGGAGCAGCTGGACGGCCGGCTGACCGAGGACGACGAGGCGCGCGTCGGCAAGGCGCACCACAGGCGCCTGTACAAGGCCCTCGAGGACTTCTATCCGCTCGAGAATCACAAGTCCCTCATTTTCATGTGCGTGGGCGAGTTCATCACGCTCGAGAAGAACCGCCTACGGGAGGAGGTCAAGACTGGCGAGGAGGTCGGATCGGAGTACGCGCAGGCGCTGCTTCGCGGCGAAGACCCCAGCCAGGACCCCCGCCTGGTTCAGATCCAGCGCGACTGGGCGCGAGACTTTTTCATCAACACCGCGACCTTTCAGCTGTCACGCTTTTTGCTTGCGCTCGACTTCGAGTTGATCAGAGACTCGGCGATCAAGATCGCGACGCCGACCGACCGCGACCTGACGGGCTTCCGGGAGCAGCAGCTGGATGCCTGGCGCCAAGGGATGCGCGCCTACATGGAGTACGCCGAAATGGACTCGGCTGCCGCGGACGCTCGCGGCGAGACCCCGGTCTATTCGAAGGAGGACGAGCGGGAGTCACTCTTCCTCGGGCCGGCCGACCCGACCAACGACGCACCGACCAACATCCCGACGGGCCGGTAGGCCGGGCGCGCCGCCCGGTGTCGATCTAGACTTAACGCATGGACACCGAGGCCATCCGTCGCGCCAACGAGTGGCTGAAGGAGGTCTACGCGAGCCAGCCGGAGCGCGACGCTCTCCTCTCCACCATCTCTGGAAAGGAGGTCAAGCCCCTCTACACCCACGAGGACCTGGCCGAGAACGACCCCGAGCGCGACATCGGCTACCCGGGCGAGTATCCCTTCACCCGCGGTGTCTACCCCTCGATGTACCGGGGACGGCTCTGGACCATGCGCCAGTTCGCCGGCTTCGGAACCGCCGAGGACACCAACAAGCGCTTCCGCTATCTGCTCGACCACGGCCAAACCGGCCTCTCGACGGCGTTCGACATGCCGACGCTGATGGGACACGACTCCGACCATCCGCGCTCGCTTGGCGAGGTCGGGCGCGAGGGCGTCGCGGTCGACACGCTCGCGGACATGGAGACGCTCTTCAGCGGCATCCCGCTCGACGAGGTCACGGTCTCGATGACGGTCAGTGGGCCCGCCGCGATGCTGCTCGCGCTCTACGTCTGTGTCGCGGAGAAGCAGGGCGTCCCCCGCGACAAGCTCGGAGGGACGATCCAGACCGACATCCTGAAGGAGTACATCGCCCAGAAGGAGTGGTGCTTCCCGATCGATCCGGCGATGCGGCTCGTGATCGACATGATCGAGTTCTGCGCGCAGGAGATGCCGCGCTGGCACCCCGTCTCGATCTCCGGTTACCACATCCGCGAGGCTGGATCGACGGCGCAGCAGGAGCTGGCCTTCACGCTCGCGGACGGGCTCGCCTACGTTCAGGGCGCGGTCGACCGCGGGCTCGACGTCGACGACTTCGCGCCGCGGCTGTCGTTCTTCTTCAACGCCCACATCGACTTCTTCGAGGAGATCGCCAAGTACCGCGCTGCGCGCCGCATATGGGCGCGCGAGATGCGCGAGACCTTCGGCGCGCGTGACCCCGCCTCGTGGCGGATGCGCTTCCACAGCCAGACGGCGGGCGTATCCCTCACGGCGCAGCAGCCGCACAACAACATCGTGCGAACGTCGCTCGAGGCGCTATCTGCCGTGCTCGGCGGCACCCAGAGCCTGCACACCAACTCCTATGACGAGGCACTCGCCCTGCCGACGGAGGAGGCGGTGCGGATCGCGCTGCGAACGCAGCAGATAATCGCCCACGAGACAGGGGTGACGAACACGATCGACCCGCTCGGCGGCAGCTACTTCGTCGAGGCCCTGACCGACCAGATGGAGCAGTCCGCGTACGAGTACCTGTCGAAGATCGAGGAGCTGGGCGGGATGGTTGCCGCGGTGAAGCGCAACTTCCCGCAGAGCGAGATCGCCGACGCCTCCTGGCGCTACCAGACCGAGGTCGACGAGGGCAAGCGGCTGGTGGTCGGCGTCAACAGCTACGAGAACGAGGACGACTCGATCGAGATCCTCAACATAGACGCGGCCTTCGAGCCCAAGCAGATCGAGCGCCTGCGCGCTGCGCGCGCGCAGCGCGACTCGAGCGCGGTGGAGAGCTCGCTCGCCGAGCTGAAGTCGGCGGCCGCCGACCCGGACCGCAACCTGATGCCACCGTTGATCGAGTGTGCCCGCGCCTACGGAACCGAGGGAGAGATGGTTCAGGCGCTTCAGGAGGTCTTCGGCACCTACTCGGAGTCGCCCGTCTTCTGAGGGCCGCCGCCTCGGTCGTCGCTGGCATTTCGTCAGCGGCTCTGAGAGGCTGAGGCTCTAACGGCGCGACGCCGGCCCGGCTTACCTAAGATTGCCGATTGTCGGGTTCCTGCAGGGGAGAAAGGGCATTCCTATGCGTGAGATGTCAAAGACCGCACTGGCAGTCGCAGTTGCAATCGCAATCCCGGTGGTGCTGCTGGTGGCACCCGCCTTCGGGGGTGCCGGTGCGCAATCGTCGTCGGAGATCGCGCGGGTGTCGGTCAAGGACGATGCCTTCAGTCCCAAGGTGGCGAAGGTCGACGCGGGCGGCAAGGTCGTCTGGCGCTGGAAGGGCTTCAACGATCACAACGTCAGATTCAGGAGCGCGCCCAAGGGAGCGAAGCGGCCCAGCGGGTCATCGACCAAGGCCAGCGGTCGCTTCAGCCGCACGTTCAAGAAGCGTGGCACCTACCGCTACGTCTGCACGATCCACGAGTCCAGTGGAATGACGGGTCGAGTCCTCGCCGAGTAGGAGCCCCTTGACCCGTCACCGAGTTCTGACCGCACTCACCGTTGCGGGAGCGGTCGCCGCCGTGCTGACCAGCACCCCCGCGTCAGGCGAGGGCAAGCCTCCTCGCGCATTCGACGAGCGCGTGGTGGTCAGGGACAACTTCTTCTCGCCCCGCTCGCTCACGGTCGAGCCAGGCGAGAGGGTCAAGTGGTCGTGGCGCGGAGACAACCGCCACAACGTCGTCTTCAAGAAAGTGCCCGCGGGAGCCAGCAAACGCTCGTCGAAGACGAGGCGCGACGGCGGTTGGATGCGCTCCTTCCACAAGGAGGGGCAGTACAAGTACGTCTGCACCCTCTTCGCCGGCATGCGCGGGTCGGTGACGGTGAAGCCGCCGCCCGACGAGGGAACCGCCGGCGTGAATGCCGCCCCGCATCCTTAGGCCGACGCCACCGTCGGCTCGCGTAGCTGCTGAGCCGGGGTGAAGAAGTTGCGGTACGCGAGCCCTGTCGCCGCCAGCGCCGCCAGCGACACACTGCCCAGCAGGCTGTAGAGAAGGACGAGCTGAAGCCGGACCGCATCGATCGGGTCTGCGCCGGCCAGCAGCATTCCGACCATCGTGCCCGGGAAGAAGATCAACCCCGTCGTCTTGGTGGAGTCGATCAAGGGGATCATCCCCGAGCGAAGCGACCTGCGCACGATCGGAAGCATCGCCTGTGCCGGGGTGGCGCCCAACGACAGCGTCGCCTCGATCTCGTGCCTGCGCGCATGGACCTCGTCACCCAGGCGGTTGAGCGCGACCGCGGCGGCGGTCATCGCGTTGCCGACGACCATTCCACCGACCGGCACCAGGAAGCGCGGCTTGGGCTCGAACACTCCCAGCACCACCACCGCCACCAGCGTCGTCGTGCCCGCGAGCGCGAGCGCGCCCAGTAGCGGCCAGAACGCGTTCGGGACCTGCCTCGCGCGATGCCGGGCGGTGAGAGCGCCGAACACGACCATGACGCCGATCAGCAACGCCACCAGCGCGATCCGGTCCTGCTCGAAGATGATGTCGATCACGTAGCCGATCGCGGTCAGCTGCACGAACGACCGTGCCACCGCAACGGCGATGTCGGATTCCAGTCCCGCTCGCTCCCACAGCGAAACGGCCACCGCCACGGCGACGAGCGCCAGTGTGGCGAGCACCTCGACCAGGCTGACGTCGATCGCCGTCGTCATTCAGCGCATGTCCATCTCGACCACGCGGCCGCAATCGAGGCGAAGAGTCCAGTCCGCGAGCCGCTCGGCCTGGCCCAGGTCGTGGGTCACCAGGACGAGCGAGATGTCGAGTGCCTGCTTGAGGTGGACGAGCGTCGCCTCGACCGCGGTCTGTGCCCGCTCGTCCAGGGCCGAGGTCGGCTCGTCGAGCAGCAGCACCGACGGCTCGAGCGCGAGTGCGCGCGCCAGCATCACGCGCTGCTGCTCGCCGACCGACAGCCGGCGGGCGTCGCGGTCGGCGAAATCGCTTCCGAGGCCGACCAGCTCGAGCTTCGTGGCGACGTCGGTGTCGTTTCCTGCGAGACGGGCCGCGTAGTGGATGTTGTCGGCCACGGTGCCTTCCAGCAGGGCGGGCAGCTGTGGCACCAGTGAGACCTCGCGACGCAGCTCCAGCACCGGGTACTCGGTAACGCTGCGACCTCGGTAGCCGATGGCGCCGCTGTCAGGGTCGGCAAGCCGGTTGAGAAGCCGCAGCAGCGTCGACTTTCCTGATCCCGAAGGCCCGGCGACCGCGCAGGCGCCCGCCGGCAACGAAGCCGTCACATCCTGGAGCACCGTTCTCCCTGCTCTGGAGAGGGTTACGGCGTCGAGCTCGAATAGGGCCGGGGTCATGTGGGATCGGGTGGCTTTGTGTGATTATCCCCCGGGGAAGTGCACTCCGGCGGGAAGAGAGGACCATGGCAACCATGAAAGGCGTCGCCTTCTACGGGCCGCGCGACGTGCGGGTCGAGGAGGTTCCGAAGCCTGAGATGGAGGAGCCCAACGACGTCCTGCTGCGCATCGACAAGGCGGCGATCTGCGGCACGGACCTGCATCCTTATCACGGGCGGCTCGAGATCGAGGAGGGGTTCGTCCTCGGCCACGAGTACCTGGGCACGATCGAGGACAAGGGCGCCGGGGTGACGCAGTTCGACGAGGGCGACCGTGTGGTCGGCTCGTTCTTCGTCTCCTGCGGCAAGTGCTGGTTCTGCCGCCGTGGCATCTTCATGAAGTGCATCGCGATCCGGGTCTTCGGCCTCGGGATGGCGTTCGGCGATCTCTCGGGGGCGCAGTCCGAATACATCCGCGTGCCGGAGGCGGATCTGACGCTTCGCAAGATTCCCGAAACCAAGCTCGACGACGAGGACTTCCTTTTCGTCGGGGACATCCTCACGACGGGCTACGACGCCGTGCGCAAGGCAGGCATGCAGCCTGGCGACGTGGTCGCCGTCGTCGGCTGCGGGCCGGTCGGCCTCTGCACCCTGATGGCGGCGCGGGCGCTGGGAGCGGGGCGCGTGGTGGGGATCGACCTGGTTCCCGAGCGGCTGAAGATCGCCGAGCAGTTGGGCGCGATCCCCGTCAACCCGAAGGAGAACGATCCCGAGGACGTCGTGCGCGACATGACCGAATGGCGCGGGGCGGACGTGGTCGTGGACGCCGTCGGCCACGAGTCGGCGCTGGCCTCGACCTTCAGCCTCGTTCGCCAGGGTGGCACGATCTCGCTGCCGGGCATGTACGTCGAGGATCAGGCCACGTTCCCGATCGGCGACATGTGGTTGAAGAACATCAACATCGTCACTGGCGTCGCCAACATCCAGGGGCACATGGACGAGCTGCTGGAGCTGGTGCGCGACGGCCGCATCGACCCCAAGGTGATCATCTCGCACCGCCTGTCGCTGGACGAGGCCGCCAAGGGCTACGAGCTGTTCGACAACAAGGAAGCGCTGAAGGTGGTGCTGGACCCGAGAAAGTAAGAGGGCGGTCGAGAGAAGCATGGGAGAGGTGAGGAGATGATGTTGCAGGGCTTGATGCAGGACGACTACCAGCTCACGCTGCGCCACGTGCTGGAGCGGATGCGCACCGTTTACGGCGACAGCGAGGTCGTGACGCTGAGGTCGCACGGCGACGAGCAGTCGAAGACGCGCGCCTCCTACGGCGAGGTCGGCGAGCACATCGACCGCCTCTGCCGCGGCCTGGAGTCGTTGGGGATCGGGGCGGGCGACCGTGTTGCCACCTTCTGCTGGAACTCGCAGGAGCACCTCGAGATCTACATGGGCGTGCCCTGCATGGGCGCCGTGCTGCACACGCTCAACATCCGGCTCTTCCCTGAGCAGCTCACGTACATCGTCAACCACGCCGAGGACCAGGTCATCTTCGTCGACGACTCGCTGGTGCCGGTGCTCGAGAAGCTGGCGCCGACCTTCGACGGCGTGCGCCACTTCGTCGTGATCGGCGACGGCGATGCGGGCTCGCTGCCGAACGTCGTGCGATACGACGAGCTGCTGGAATCTCAGCAGAGCGGCTACGAGTACCCGCAGCTGGACGAGCGCACGGCGGCCGGCCTCTGCTACACGAGCGGCACGACCGGCAACCCGAAGGGCATCCTCTATTCGCACCGCTCGAACGTCCTGCACGCCATGGGCGCCTGCATGACCGAAACGCTTGGCGTCTCCTCCCGGGACCGGGTGCTGCCGGTCGTGCCGATGTTCCACGCCAACGCCTGGGGCCTGCCCTACGCGTGCGCGCTGGTCGGCGCCGACATGGTGATGCCGGGCCGCTTCCTTCAGGCGGAGCCGCTGGCGAAGCTGATCGGCGAGGAGCGGGTCACGTTCGCGGGCGCAGTGCCGACGATCTGGATGGATCTGCTGCGCTATGCAGACGAGCACAAGCCGGACCTGTCGAGCCTTAGCTTCGTCATGTGTGGCGGCGCCGCGGTGCCGGAGTCCCTGATGCGGGGCTTCGAGGAGCGTCACGGCGTCCGGATCATCCAGGGGTGGGGCATGACCGAGACCAGCCCGCTGGGCTCGGTGGCGCGACCTCCCAAGTCGGCCGGCAAGGACGAGGAGTGGAACTACCGCACCGCGACCGGGCGCATATCGCCGCTGGTGGAATTGAGGCTGGTGGATGACGACGGCAACGAGGTTCCCTGGGACGGCGAATCGACCGGCGAGGTCGAGATCCGCGGTCCCTGGGTCGCCTGCGACTACTACAACGATCCGAGCGGCGCCGACAAGTTCGACGACGGCTGGCTGCGAACCGGCGACATCGCCTCGATCGATGAGCGCGGCTTCATGCGCATCAGCGATCGCGCCAAGGACGTGATCAAGTCCGGTGGCGAGTGGATCTCCTCGGTCGAGCTCGAGAACGAGCTGATGGCGCACCCCGACGTTCTCGAGGCGGCGGTGATCGCCAAGCCCGATGAGCGCTGGACCGAGCGCCCGCTGGCCTGCGTCGTGCTCAAGGAGGGAGTGAGCTGCGAGGCGGGAGAGCTGTGCTCCCACCTCGACGGCCGCGTCGCAAAGTGGTGGATCCCGGACGAGTTCGCGTTCATCGACGAGGTTCCGAAGACGAGCGTCGGCAAGTTCGACAAGAAGGTGCTACGCAAGCAGCTTGCCGAGGACAGCCTGCCGGGCCGCACGCTGATCGAGGCTGGCTAGCTTTCCCCCGCATCAACTAGCATTCCGGCCGCATGGAGCAGAGCACCGCAGCCAAAGGCGCGCCCGACAGCAAGCGCAAGATCCGGGTCGTCGTGGCCAAGCCAGGCCTAGATGGCCACGATCGGGGGGCCAAGATCATTGCTCGCGCGCTGCGCGACGCAGGCATGGAGGTCATCTATACCGGGCTGCACCAGACGCCCGAGCAGATCGTCGAGACGGTGATCCAGGAGGATGCCGACGCCGTCGGCCTCTCGATCCTCTCCGGCGCCCACATGACCCTGATTCCGCGCGTGGTCTCGCTGATGAAGGAGCGCGGGGTGGACGACGTGGTGGTGATCGCGGGCGGCACGATCCCCGGCGACGACATCGCCGAGCTGAAGAAGCTCGGCGTGACCGAGATCTTCACCCCAGGCGCCTCGACGCAGGACATCGTCGACTTCGTGCGCGGCTCCGTCCGCTAGCGCCAGGGCTGGTCCCTCGACCGTCGTCATTCGGCCCGGGCCCTCCGGAAGAGATATTTCTGTCGTAGAATGCCGCCCGCCCGCCGCCCGGGACCAGTCAGGCCGGCGGGCCGGCAACCGCAGCGGGAAGCCAAGGCGAACGCGATTGACTGGTCAATCAGTAATAATTGGCGGCCAGCAACCGTCTGCCGCTAGAACGCCGGCCTTACAGGAGGCAAGCACCACGTGAAGATCTGTGTGCTCGTTAAGGAAGTGCCCGACGCGGCGGTGGAGAAGCGCATGGACACAGGGACCAAGCGCCTCGACCGCAGCGGCGAGAAGAACCTCAATCCCTTCGACACCCACGCCATCGAGGCTGCGATGCAGATCCGCGAGGGCGGCAAGGCCCAGGTGGACGAGGTCGTGGCAGTGACGATGGGCCCCGATTCGGCCGTGCGCGCGCTGCACAAGGCGGTGTCGCTGGGCGCGGACCGCTCGGTGCACCTGACGGACGAGGCGCTTGCCGGCTCGGACGTGTGTGCGACCGGCTACGCGCTCGGGCAGACGCTCGCGCGCGAGAACCCGGACCTCGTGCTGCTGGGGCAGCAGTCCGACGACGGCGAGTGCTACACGATCGGCGCCGTCGTGGCGGACCACCTCAAGATGCCGTCGCTGACGCAGGTGATCAAGATCGACGTCCAGGATGGCAAGCTGCGCTGCGAGCGCCAGGCGGAGTACGGCTACGACACCGTCGAGGTCGAGCTGCCGGCGGTGATCAGCGTCGGCGACGCGATCAACGAGCCACGCTACCCGTCGCTGAAGGCGATCATGGGCGCGAAGAAGAAGCCGCTCGACACTCTCGCCACAGGCGATGCGCAGATCGATGCCTCCAAGGTCGGCCATGACGGCTCGCGCACGCAGGTGCTCGGGATCAATCCGCCCGAGGCGAAGGGCTCCGGCACGATCATCGAGGACGAAGACACGAACGAGACCATCGAGAAGATCCTCGCCTGGCTCGAGGAAAGGAAGTTGGTCTAAGTGCCCCTCATCGCGAATCTCACCCACATGACCCACGAAGGGAGGCACTAATGCCCGGGATCCTGGTCTACGCCCTGCACAACGACGAGGGCGTCTTCAACAAGAACTCGCTGGGCGCGATCTCCGAGGCGGCGCGGCTTGCCGGCGAGATCGGCGGCGAGGCCGGCGTGCTCACCGTCGGCGAGTCGTCCGACGAGGCGGCTCAGGCGCTCGGCGCCTACGGAGCCAAGAAGGTCTATCGCGCCAAGAACGTTCCCGAGGGCCTCGCGCAGCCGATCGTCGATGCGATGGCCAAGGTGATCCAGGACAACGACTTCTCGTACGTCCTGTTCGGTGGCGGACTGCTCGGCTTCGAGATCGGTGCCGGGCTGACCGCTCGCCTCGGCGCCGGCGTCACGATGGAGGTGACCGAGGTGCAGGTCAAGGACGGCAAGCTGGTCGCCATCCGGCCGATCCTTCAGGACTCCGCCATCGCCGAGGTCGGCTACGTCGGCGAGCCCGGCATCATCATCGGGCGCCTGAACGCCTTCGACGCGGTCGAGCGCGGCGGCGGCACGGCCGAGATTGTCGACATCGACGTCGAGCTGTCTCCGTGGTCGACCAAGGCCACCATGGTGCAGCGAGGCGAGCAGCGCGGCGAGGAGGTCAACATCGAGGACGCCGACGTGCTGGTCGCCGGCGGTCGCGGTCTGGGCAAGGCAGAGGGCTTCCAGGAGCTGGCCGAGCCGCTCGCCGAGGCGTTCGGCGGGGCCGTCGCCGCCACCCGCGCGGTGGTCGACGCCGGTTGGTTTCCGTATTCGGCGCAGATCGGCCAGACCGGCAAGACCGTGGCGCCGAAGCTCTACATCGCCGCCGGCATCTCCGGCGCGATCCAGCACAAGGTCGGCATGCAGTCGTCGGAGAACATCGTCGCGATCAACAAGGACCCGAACGCGCCGATCTTCGAGTTCTGCGATCTCGGCATAGTCGGCGACCTGCACAAGATCCTCCCCAAGCTCACCGAAGCGGTCAAGGCGAAGAAGGCCGCGTAGATGACCGGCTCCGTGGCAACGGTGATCTGATGGCGGTCCGCCCCGCAGACTTCCGGCCTCCGCTCGACGAGGCACAGGAGTTCGTCGGCCCGCCGACGGATCCGGAGGAGGACCGCATCGAGGTGGGCGTCGCGATCGTCGGCGGCGGGCCGGCCGGGCTCGCCTGCGCGATCAAGCTGACGCAGCTGCTCGAGAACGAGCCCGCGCTTCAGGAGAAGCTGGGCGAGGTGCCGGTGGCGGTGATCGAGAAGGGCAAGGTGGCCGGCGGCCACCTGCTGTCGGGCGCAAACCTGCGCCCCTCGGCGATGCAGGAGCTGTTCCCGGACCTGACCCCGGAGGACTGGCCCGTCTTCCAGGAGGTAACGAAGGACGCGGTCTACCTGCTGACGCGAAAGCGGGCCCTGCCGCTGAAGCCGATGCCGCCCAACTTCCGCAACCACGGCAACTACGTCACCTCGGTGGCCCAACTCGGCCGCTTCTTGGCCCAAAAGGCCGAGGAGGCGGGCGTCTACGTGCTGTCCGAGACGGCGGCCGACAAGCTGCTGGTCGAGGACCGCATCGTCAAGGGAGTGCGCACCGGCGACAAGGGGCGCGGCCGCGACGGCGATCCGCTGTCCAACTTCGAGCCCGGCTCGGACGTGATCGCGAAGGCGACCGTGCTGGCCGAGGGCACGCTCGGCCACCTCACGATGGCCGCGATGGACTACTACGGCCTTCACGGCCGCGACCCGCAGCGATGGGAGGTCGGGGTCAAGGAGATCTGGGAGGTCACGAAGCCGCTCGATCGCGTCATCCACACGATGGGCTGGCCGCTTCGAAAGCGAGCGAAGTACCGCGAGTTCGGCGGCAGCTTCATCTACCCGATGGGTGAGGACAAGGTCTCGATCGGCTACGTCGTCGGGCTCGACTACAGGGACGCCACCTTCTCCTGCCACGACGTGCTGCAGGAGTTCAAGCAGCATCCGTTCGTGAGGAAGATCCTCGAGGGCGGCAAGCGCATCGGCTGGGGAGCGAAGACGATCCCGTCGGGTGGTTACTGGGCGATGCCCAAGCACCTCAGCGTGCCCGGAATGTGCATCGCGGGAGACGCCGCAAGCATGGTCAACATCCCGGAGCTGAAGGGCATCCACTACGCCATGCACGCAGGCATGGATGCGGCGACGGCGATCGTGGACGCGCTCAAGCAGGACTCGGTCAACTTCGAGGCCTACGACAAGAAAGTCAGGGGCGGTCTGATCGGGAAGGACCTCTACCGGGTGCGAAACGCGCGCCAGGTGTTCGACCACGGCTTCTTCGTCGGCGGCGCGCTCGCCAGCGCCATGACGATGACGCGCGGCGCGTTCCCGGGCGGTCACTGGGGCTTCAAGCCCGATGCCGAGGAGGAGATGTTCGTCGGCAAGCGCAACAGGAGCTATCCCAAGCCCGATAACAAGTACATCTTCGACAAGCTCTCCAGCGTGTTCGCCTCCGGCAACGCCACGCGCGACGACGCCCCCAACCACATCCGCGTGCGCAGCCACGTGCCACGCGAGCTGGCGGAGGCCTGGGTCCACATGTGCCCGGCGCAGGTGTACGAGATCCCCGAGGACGCCCCCGCGAAGGGCGAGATCGACGTGCAGATCACGCCGTCGAACTGCGTCCAATGCGGCGCCATCAACGCCAAGGGCGGCAGGCTCACCCCACCCGAGGGCGGGGACGGGCCGATGTACACGCTGGCTTAGCCGGCGCCCTGTCGACTCCGCGCCGCCGAGCTTCGACTCGTTCGGGCCCTGAAGCTGCCATAACCTGCCTCGCATGCCGATCGTCGCGGACCTGCTGGTACGCTCGCTGCATCTGATCGCGGCGGCGGTCTGGGCGGGCGGCCTCGTGATGCTCGGTGTCGCCGCCGGCGTGGCACGACGGACGGTCGCGGATCGCGACCGCATCGTGTTCTTTCGCGCCGTCGGTCGGCGCTTTGCGATCCTCGGCGGCCTTGCGCTGCTGGTGCTGATCGCCACCGGCAGCGAGATGGCGAGCGACCGGCACGCGTGGGACATTCTCGGCGAGGGAACCTACGGCGGCACCCTGCTGGCAAAGCTGATCCTGGTCGGCGTCGTGATCGTTCTGACCATCGTCCATAGCGCGATTCAGGGCCCGGCTCTGTCGCGGCTGCGGGAGCAGGCGCTCGAGCGTCCTGACGACGAGGCGCTGAAAGCCGCGATTCGCCGCCGCGCAGTCCAGTCCGGCATCGTCTCGGGGCTGATCCTGCTCTCCACGCTGGCAATCCTGGTGCTCGCCGCGCGGCTTGTGGAGGGCTGATCATGCCCCGCTATCGGAATACCGGGCCGCCTTCGGCGGACACCTAAAGGCATCAGCACCGCCTGCGCCGCCTGCGGCGGCTACGGCGTCGCTATCCTTTATGGGGAGATGAGGCAAGGCATCCATCCCGAGTACGTCGAGGCACATGTTCGCTGCACCTGCGGGAACGAGTTCACCACGCGCTCGACCAAGCCGGAGCTGCACGTCGAAATCTGCTCCGAGTGCCATCCCTTTTACACCGGCCGCCAGAAGCTCGTGGACACGGGCGGCCGCGTTGAGCGCTTCCAGCGCCGCGCCGCCAAGCGGCGCAGGCCCGGCGCTCAGTAGCTACCCGGCAGTACCATGAGAGCGGGCCGCCGAGCCCGTCGCCCCTCCATGTCATGAGCGCTGAAGCGGATACCCGAGACACCGCCCCGCCGGACGCCATCCGGCTCCCGGACGGGCGCCTGATGTCGAACAAGGACGCTCCCATCGGCGGCCAGGCGGTGCTGGAGGGCGTGATGATGCGCGGCATCTCGACCTGGGCCGTAGCGGTGCGCAAGCCCGCGGCCGATCAGCTCGAGGGCGACTCCGGCAACGGCAGCATCAGCCCGGGTGCCGGCAACGGCGCAACCGGCAACGGCGCCGCGGCGAAGGACAGCGCACCGATCGCGCCCGCCGCGGGTCTCGACGGAGCGATCGCCGCCAACGGCGCGAGCACGCCCGCGAAGCTGGGCGAGATCGAGGTCCAAGTCGAGCAGTTCGAGCCCTGGCTCCGCCGCCATCGCGCCCTGCGGCTGCCGATCGTGCGCGGGGTGGTGGCCCTCGTCGAGTCGCTCAAGATTGGTTTCCGCGCGCTCGGGATCTCGGCCAACGCTCAGCTCCCAGATGAGGAGGAGGAGCTCTCGGGACGCGCGTGGGGTCTCACGATCGCGATCTCGATGCTGTTTGCGGTCGGGCTCTTCTTCGTGCTGCCCGTCACCGTGGCCAACTTCTGGAAGGACGAGCTCGGCAGCTCGGTCATGTTCGTGATCGTCGAGAAGCTGATCCGGATCTCGATCTTTCTGCTCTCCCTGTGGGGCATCTCGCGCCTACCGTACCTGCGGCGCGTTTTCGTGTACCACGGTGCCGAGCACACGGTGTGCGCCTGCTACGAGGCTGGCGACCGGCTGGTGCCGGAGCGCGCGTCGCTCTACTCGAGGCTCCACCTTCGCTGCGGTACCAGCTTCCTGCTGATCGTGATGATCATCGCCGTCTTCGTGTTCGCGCCGATCGGCCGCCCGGCTCTGTACTGGCTCATCCTCTCGCGCGTGCTCGGGCTCTTCGTGGTCGCCGGTCTCGCATACGAGGTGATCAAGTTCGCAGGCCGCAATCGCCGCAGGCGCTGGGTGAGGGCCCTGATGTGGCCGGGCCTGCAGCTGCAGAAGCTGACCACGCGCGAGCCGTCGCTGGACCAGCTCGCGGTCTCGATAGCGGCGCTCGAGGCGGTGCTGGCAATCGAGGATCCGGCCTCGACCAGCGATCAGGATCGCGTCGGGATGGAAGTCGTCGCCTGACGAAGGGCAGCGACGATGATCGAGCGACTGATACAGCAGGTCGAGCAGCGCTATCACGAGCTGAACGAGCAGCTGGCCGATCCTGAGGCGATCGCCGACCGCCAGCGCTATACCGGTCTGGCGCGCAGCCATCGCGAGCTGGAGCAGGCGCACAGGCTGGCGGAGGAATATCGCCGGGCAGAGAGCGATGCCGCCGGGGCGGAGGAGTTGCTCAACGGCTCGGACGCCGGACCCGACCCGGACGAGCGTGAGGAGCTCCAGCAGATGGTCTCGACCGCGCGACACCGAATGGAGGAGGTCGAGCAGGAGCTGCGTCTTGCGATGGTGGAGAAGGACCCCAACGACTCCAAGAACGTGATCGTCGAGATCCGGGCCGGAACCGGTGGCGACGAGGCTGGACTGTTCGCAGGCGACCTCTTTCGCATGCTCACGCGCTACGCGGAGCGCCGTGGCTTTCACAGCGAGCCCCTGTCGCAGAGCGGCGCCGAGGCGGGCGGCTTCAAGGAGGTCGTGCTGGAGATCACCGGTGACGGCGCCTACAGCATCTTCAAGCACGAGGCCGGCGTGCACCGCGTCCAGCGCGTCCCCAAGACGGAGTCGCAGGGCCGCATCCACACCTCGACCGCAACCGTCGCCGTGCTGCCGCAGGCCGAGGACGTCGAGATCGACGTCGACCCGAACGAAATCCAGGTGGACGTGTACAGGTCATCCGGCCCGGGCGGCCAGTCGGTCAACACCACCGACTCCGCCGTGCGGCTGACGCACAAACCGAGCGGCATCGTGGTGTCGAAGCAGGACGAGAAGTCGCAGCTGCAGAATCGAGAGAAGGCGATGCGCGTATTGCGGGCCCGCATCTACGAGCGTGCGCTGCACGAGCAGCAGGCCGAGCTGGCCGCCGACCGAAAGGCGCAGGTCGGCACCGGTGAGCGCTCGGAGAAGGTGCGCACCTACAACTTTCCCCAGGGCCGAGTGACGGATCACCGCATCAAGCTCACCAGCCACAACCTCCAGGGCGTGCTGGAGGGTGAGCTGGATGAGTTCACCGCCGCTCTCGGCGCCGAGGAGCGCCGGCTGAAGCTCGAAGCCGCGGCTGCCGGCTGAGCCACTTGGTCGAGCCCGGCGCTCTCGTTCGCGACGCGCTTCGCGCTGCGGTTGGGGCGCTGGAGGCCGCGGGCGTGGATGACGCCCGGCTCGATACCGAGCTGCTGCTGGCCGCCGCCCTCGACTGCGGCCGCGCCGATCTGTACGCGGACTCGGAGCGCGAGTTGGACGCGAACGCCGCCGAGGCCTTCTCCGCCATGGTGCAGCGGCGCG
>JBBQNR010000013.1:0-53032 GCA_038330145.1 Solirubrobacterales bacterium | reverse complement strand
CCGCCTTGCTCGCTCCGTAGGCCGTGGCGCCCGCCCTCGGAAGGTACGACGCGCCACTGCCCGTGTTCACGATCCGGCCGCGACCGCGCTCGACCATGCCGGGCAGCACCGCGCGGGAGCACAGGTATGCGCCGAGCACGTTGACCTCGAACACGTGCCACCAGTCGGCAGGATCTTCCTCCCACGGCAGCGAGCCTCCGAGGCCGATGCCGGCGTTGTTGACGAGCAGGTCGATCGGGCCGAGCTCGCGCTCGACGGTCGCGACCAGTTCCTCGACGTCGCCCCGCTTACTGACGTCCGCCGTCACGGCGAGACCGTCGATTTCCCCAGCCGTTTCCTCGACCTGGCCCACGCTACGCGCAGTCACGGCGACGCGCATTCCGGCATCGGTGAGCTCGCGGGCGATCAGCCGGCCGATTCCGCGGCCCCCGCCAGTGACGAGGGCGATCTGGCCCTCCAACTCTCGAGCGGAATTCATCCCCGCAGGATACTCAGCCGATCCTCAATGAGCCGCGGAGCGTGTGCCCACGCGGGAAGCGAAAGCGTCCGAGCTAGGAAGCGCCGGCGAGCAGGCGCTTGCGCAGGTCGCCGACATCCACATGGGACGCCTTGGTGTCGGTCATGAACTCCGACAACGCTTCGACAAACCGGCGAGGCTGGTCGAGCTGGGGGAAGTGTCCGGCATCCGAAATCGCGATGAAGCGGCTTCCCGGCATCTCCTCATGGGCCTCGCGACCGTGATGGATGGGGATGATTCGGTCACGCTCTCCCCAGATCACCAGTGAGGGAACCTCGGCTGCCAGGTAAAGGCGGTCACGCGCGCTGACTCGCTGGCCCGCCGGGTCGACCACCGCGCGCAGCGTGTGGATAAAAGCGTGGCGTGCTTCTGAATCGGCAAGCGAGCCGTAGCCGCGGGCAAACTCGCTCAGATCTGGCGTGGGGCGAATTCCGAGGCGGCCCAGCAGCCGGCCGACGGCGCGGCCGGCATCACGCGTGCCCGGGCGCGCGATCAAGGGCAGCACCCACTCCGCACCCGGCAGCGCAGCGGCTCTGAGAAGAAAGTGCACCTCTGGGCCCAGACCGCCGCTCGAGACCAGCACCATCCGCTCGCAGCGCTCGGGGAACTGGTATGCGAGCTGCATCGCCACGCCCCCGCCCAGCGAATGCCCGAGGAAGGTTCCCCGCTCGTAGCCCAGTGCCACGATCAGATCGCGCATGCCGCTTGCGTATGCGCCCAGCGAATAGTCGCCGCGCGGCTTGGCGGACTCTCCGTGGCCCAACAGGTCTGGTGCAAGCACGGTGAAGCGATCCGCGAGCCACGGCATCACTTCCCGCCAGCATTCGGAGGTCGACGTGATGCCGTGAACGAGCACGATCAGCGGACCCTCGCCGGCGATCCGGTAGTTGACGCTGTGGCCGTGCAGCTCGATCTGCTTGCTCTCGATCAGGCTCATCGCCCACCCACTCTAGCCCGTGCTCAGCGGCTGCCCCGATCCATGTGCCCCGAAAACTCGGGGCATGAGCTGCTGGCGGCCCGTCAGGTGGCCAGGAAATAGGCGGAGCATGTGACCCCCGCGAGCCCACAGTAGACAGCAAAGGGCATCAGTGTGTTGCTGTGGAAGTAACGCATCAGGAAGCGCACCGCTATGTAGGCGGTGACCGCGGAGCAGATCGCGGCCACCAGCGCCTGGCCACGAACGCCGTCGCCATCGTGGCCGAACAGGACCGGGACCTTCAACACCGCGGCCGCACCGATGATGGGCGTGGCGAGAAGGAACGAATAGCGAGCGGCATCCTCATTTGAGAGCCCTGCAAGCAACCCTCCGCCCATCGTGGACCCCGAACGGGAAATCCCGGGCACGAGCGCAAGTGACTGCGCCGTTCCGACGCCGAGTGCCGCACGCCAGTTGAGCCGTCGGGCGATGCGCGCGTCGGGGTCCGGCACCGATTGATCAGGTCCCGGCGCGCGGCGGCGAAGGCGCTCGGCCCCGTAGAGCAGAAAGCCGTTGACCATCAGAAACAGGGATGCCGACGTGGCCGACGCGAAAAGGTGGCGCAGCGGGTGCTCGAGCAGCAGACCGATGACGCCGGCCGGAATCGTGCCCACCACGAGCATCCAGCCAAGCTTGGCGTCGGTGTCGTCGGGCCGGACTTCCCGAATCCTGATCGAACGAACGAGACCCCGAACGATCCTGACCCAGTCGCTCCAGAAGAAGCCGAGCAGTACAAGCGCGGTCGCCAGGTGTGTCGCGACCAGGAACGCGAGGAAGAAGTTGTCGTTCTGGTGGATGTCCCAGCCAAGCAGCCCCGGGAGGATCACGGAGTGGCCGAGGCTCGAGATCGGAAACAGCTCAGAGAACCCCTGAAGCAGCCCAAGCACGATGGCCTGGAAGTAGGTGATGAGCGCAGCGAAAACCAAGATCCCTCAGCCCGCGACTTACGTGAGCTCACCCTGGCTGCTCGGACCGGTTTGGAACCAGGCAAAGATGAAGCAGGCCGCCGCTACGACGAACGCGGCGATGCCGTGCTTGATGTGATGGTGCCCGGAGCCCGCCTCATGCCCGGGAATGAAGGACGGCAAGGCGTCCGCCGAGTCGACCCAATACAGGACGGCGAGTGCAAGCAGGGCTATACCGATGATGATCGCGGGCCAGATCAGAGCGCGGTTCTTCGTCATGCTTCCTCCTTTGGCCGGCCGGGGCAATTGCTCTACCCCCGAGGTGGCGAAGGGCGTTGGGACCAGGACGACATCGTAAGGTTGGTTCGGGACAGCGCGCCGATTCCTGCCGGGTTTCAGAGAAGCCTGCCGGTGACCGATACGGACCGTAACGCCTTGTGCGGAACGGTCCAGATACTGCGAAAGCCGGGACCGCTCAACGACCACGAGTGGGAGGTGATGCGCAATCACACCCTCATCGGCGAACGCATACTCGCGTCCGCATCTGCTCTCGTTTCCGTCGCCCGGCTGTCCGCTCCAACCACGAGCGCTGGGACGGCGGCGGCTATCCGGACAAGCTTGCGGGCGAGGACATACCGCTCGGCGCCCGCATCATCGCTGTCTGCGACGCCTACGAGGCGATGGTCGAGGATCGGCCCTGGTGTTCGCCCAAGACCCCCGACGAGGCTCTCGCCGAGTTGCGCCGATGTGCCGGCACGCAGTTCGACCCGCAACTGGTCGATGCCTTCGCCGGGCAGGTATTCCCCGAGCTCCATCAGCCGACACCGCTGACCCGGGGCTGAAGCCGGGGCGGCTGCCAACTGGCATACGCTGCTCGAATGCTGCGTCGATACTCGCCGGGCCTGATCGTCTTACTCCCGGTGCTCCTGTTCGGATGGTGGGTGCGGCCGATCTTCCACGGGCTCGTGATGTTCTTCTACACGAGTCCGATCGTCTGGCTGCCACCGATCGCGATCCTGGCGATCGGGTTTGCCGTTCGCCGTTCACGTCGGGCCCAACCCGATGTGTTGAGCGAACGCGACCTCAAGCAGCTGACACGGGAAGGGGGTCCAAGGCGCCTTCGGTTGGCTGGTCACCGCCTGCCTTCCGTCGACGTCCGACTCCTGGCGGGGCTTGCATTCGCGGCGTTTGTGCTCGGTGCGGCGTTCAAGGGGCCGCTCACGAATCGCGCGATCTACAGCCACACCAACTACGCGTCGATCAGCGGCCTTCCCGAGGTCGGCGTCGCTCGCCTCGTGCCACAGGAGGTCGCCGTCCAGATCGCCTCCAGCGGCTTCAACTCTCCGACCGAAAAGCTGACGGACTTCCGCAGTGTTTCGACTCCGGAAGGCCTTGCCTGGACCGCATTCCGCACTCCGGATGGCGCCTTCCGAATCTTCTCGAAGCAGACCCAGGGGATCGTCACTCTCAATGCGGAGTCGACCGAGCGGCGGGTGACCCCGACCGATGCCGAGCTCGAGGTTGCTCCGGGACAGCTGCTGACCGACAACCTTCGCTGGCGGCTGTTGAAGCGCCACTACCTGATCGACCTGGCAAACCCCGTCGGCGCCCTGGACCGAGGGGGGCGGCCGATCATCATCGTTCCCTATATCTCGTACAAGGGTTGGTTGATACGCCGCCCCGTGCTCGGGGGTGTGTTCGTCGTCCATCCCGACGGGGGGATAGAGGATCTCTCTCCGGATGAGGCGCGTCAGCGGCCCGAGGTCGCTTCCACGGGACGGCTCTTCCCGGACACGCTCGCCCGCCGCATCCAGGACGCCTATGCCTACAAGCGTGGAATCTGGAACCGGTTCGTCCTGCATGAGGAACAGACCCAGATAAGCGACACCGAGAACAACAAGCAGCCCTACCTGATCGACTTCGGAGCGCGCGGCACCAAGTGGGTGACGATCGCCGAGCCCTACGGCCAGGCCTTCGCGGCCAACGCGATCTTCCTCACCGATACCGTCACGGGGGAGACCGAGATCTGGCGCGTACCGCGCAATACGAGCCTCAGCGGCAATCGCCGCGCGGTTCAGACCGTGCGGTCCGTCTCGATACCGGGCGTGGTGTTCGCGGCCGAGAGCGCGCAGGGAACCGGGGGAAGGTTCAAGGTCGTGGAGCCGAGGCCGGTGTTCGTGCGCGGGCGTTTGCTGTACCTGCTCTCGATCATCCCGGAGAACGGCAACTCGGTGTCCAAGAGCGTGATCGTCGACGCCGCGCGCAACAAGGTCGTGGCGATTTTCGACAACGACACCGATCCATCTGCCGACGAGAAGACCCTGCGCTATCTGTCGACCGGGAACCTCGATCGGGCCGCCGTACCGAAGCAGGAGTCTGGAGCGAAGGGCGGCACCACGCAACCAGCGACCGGCACCACGCAACCAGCGACCAAGCCTGCGGGCGGAAATCAGCGGCCTTCGAACACGCCGAGCGACATCCAACGTCGCCTGGACCGGTTGATCCAGCAGCAGCGCGACACGCTGCGCGAAACCGAGAGGCTGCGGCGGGAGACCGAGCGGGGCAAGTAGGCACTGAGCTCAATCGCAGCCTTTAGGGTGCGTTTCACACCCGTTCCCGCCGAGCAGGAGGAGGCACCGATGCAAGCCGTGGTGATGCACGAGACCGGAAACCCCGACGTCCTTCGCCACGAGGAGGCCAAGCGACCCGAGCCCGGCGACGGCGAGGTGCTGATCAGGGTCGCCGCCGCATCGGTCAACCCGATGGACTGGAAGTATCGGAGTGGGCTCGTCGACAAGCAGCTACCCGCCGTGCTCGGCATCGATGTGTCGGGGACCGTCGAGGAGTCGCACGCCGAGGGCTTCGCGGAGGGCGACGAGGTGTTCGGCCTCGCCGCGAGTGGCAGCTACGCCGAGCTTGCAGTCGCCTCCGCCGCGGCGATCGCCAAGAAACCCCCCGGCGTGAGTCACGAGCAGGCCGCGGCGATACCCGTGGCGGGGCTCACCGCGTGGCAGGCGCTGTTCGATCACGGCGGGCTCGAGCGCGGCCAGACGGCGCTGATCGCGGGTGCCGCCGGCGGCGTCGGACATTTCGCGGTGCAGTTCGCAAAGCACGCCGGAGCGCGGGCGATCGGCACGGGCTCGTCGCGCAGCCGCGACTTCGTGCTCGGCCTCGGCGCCGATGAATACGTCGATTACACGCAGCAGGATGTCGCCGAGGCGGTAAGCGGAGTCGACGTCGCGTTCGACACGGTTGGCGGGGAGACCACGCAATCACTGCTGCCCACGTTGCGCGAGGGAGGCATCCTCGTCACCATCGCCGGCGCTCCGCCGAAGGATGCAGCGCGAGAGCGCGGCGTACGCGCGGAGGTGTTCAGCATGAGCCCGAGCTCGGAGCAGCTGACTCGCATCGCGGACCTGGTCGCGGCAGGCGACGTGCGCGTGGAGATGGAGGTGATCCCCCTGACCGAGATTCAGCGGGCGCACGAGCTAAGCGAGTCCCGGCACACGCGCGGAAAGATCGCCCTGACGGTCTCGCCGTTGAGTTGATGCACCGATGGCAGAGTGGCCCGATTCGGTCGACGAGCGCTACCGCGAAGCACGCCGCCGGCGTTGATCTGGGAGGCGTCGAGTGAGTAAAGCCGATGTAGACCGCTGGCTCCAGGCGTACGTCGAGGCATGGAAGAGTTACGACCCGGATCAGATCAGCGCCCTGTTCACCGAAGGCGTGCAGTATCGCTATCACCCTTATGACGACCCCGTGCAGGGCCGTGATGCCGTGGTCGATTCGTGGCTCGGTAAGGGCGACGAGGCGGGCGCTTCCACTCGCGACCAGGAGGGAACCTACGACGCCACCTATCGAGCCGTTGCCATCGACGGTGACGTCGCGGTCGCGACCGGGAGCACCACTTACACGAAAGAGCCCGGCGGAGACGTGGAGAGCATCTTCCACAACTGCTTCGTGATGCGATTCGATAGCGCGGGCCGCTGCCGCGAGTTCACGGAGTGGTTCATGGAGCAGCAACATTCGTAGGTCGCCGACCGGCGCCGCCATACGCGTCGCCGGCGAGACTCACAGCTCTCGCTCGTAGTAGTAGTTGATCGGGCCATCCGGCTTGCCTTCGCGGCGGCTGAAGCCGAGGCTCTCGTAGAGGGCGCGGGCGGCGACGTCGTCCTCGCTGGTGCCGAGGTCCATGTGATTCGCACCCTCCCGGCGAGCGAGCTCGATCGCAGCCTCCATCAGCGCTCGCCCCAGCCCCTGCCCGCGCCGGTCGGAAACCACGTACAGCTCCGCGAGGTAGCACTCGAGCGCCTCCGTGAAGATCGCCGGGCGGAAGCGGAGCACCGCCAACCCCTGTGGCTTCTCTCCTCCGACCAGGACCGTGATCTCATCGGCGGCGAGCAGCTCGCGGACACGTTCGGCAAGTGCAGGCGGGCTGGGCGTAGGCTCGTCGTACTCGCTGTTGAAGTCATGGAGAAGCCGGCCGATGGCCTCGGCGTCCGTGACGTCCGCGCGGCGTACGGCGAGGTCAGCGGGGCCGCTCATCGTTCCCAGGGTTGAGCACAGGTTCCATGATGACCGGAGGGCTCGAATCGAGTCGGGCTGATAGTGGAGGCGCGGATTGGACCTGGTTGCGTCACGCGCTACGGTTTGTGATGCCGTCGTGTCCGTGAGCTTGCAGCCAACTCTGCCCACGCTTTCCCGCTCCACCGGGATCCTCGAGCAGTTCCATCCCGCGGTGCGGGTGTGGTTCGAGCGGCGGTTCCCCGACGGACCGACCGAGGCTCAGAGCGCGGGCTGGCCGGCGATCGCGGCCGGCAACCACACGCTGATCTGCGCTCCCACGGGCTCGGGCAAGACGCTCGCCGGGTTTCTCGCCGCCATCGACGCCCTCTACCACGCCCACGAGGCCGGCCAATCGATCGAGGGCGCCACCCAGGTCGTGTACCTGAGCCCGCTGAAGGCGCTGGCGCTCGACATTCACACCAACCTCGAAGAGCCCCTCGACGAGATCGCCGAGGTGGCGCGGGAGCTCGGCCACGAGCCGGCGCCCATCACTGTGGCCGTGCGGACCGGAGACACGACTTCTTCGGAGCGGCAGATGATGATCCGCCGGCCGCCGAACCTGCTCGTCACCACGCCGGAATCCCTCTACCTGTATCTGACCGCCGAGCGGTCCAGGGCCACGCTCGACACCGTGGAGACGGTGATAGTGGACGAGATCCACTCGCTGGCACGCGACAAGCGGGGCTCGCATCTCACGCTTTCGCTCGAGCGTCTGCAGGCCGTGACCGAGCGTCCGCCGGTCCGCATCGGCCTCTCGGCGACCGTCCGGCCGGTTGAGACGGCTGCCCGGCTGCTGGTGGGAGCAAGCGAACCGCTACCGACCGTCGTCGACAGCGGGCACCGGCGCAGCCTCGACCTGTCGCTGGAGCTGCCCGACGGCGAGCTCGAGGCGGCCCTCTCCGGAGATCAGTTCGGCGAGATCATCGACCGCATCGCCGGCCACGTCGCCGACCACAGAACCACCCTCGTCTTCGTCAACACGAGAAAGCTGTCCGAGCGGGTGGCGCACGAGCTGGGCGAGCGGCTGGGTGAGGACCAGGTGGCCGCCCACCACGGATCGCTGTCGCGCGAGCGCCGCCAACGCGTCGAGCACCGCCTGCGAGCAGGCGACCTACGGGCCCTCGTCGCCACCGCCTCGCTGGAGCTCGGCATCGACGTCGGACCCGTCGAGCTCGTGTGCCAGATCGGCTCGCCCCACAGCATCGCCACCTTCCTGCAGCGGGTGGGCCGAGCCAACCACCACCTCACCGGCGTGCCGCGGGGAATCATGTACCCCGCCACCCGGGACGAGCTGGTCGAATGCACGGCGCTGCTCGCCGCTGTCGAGCGGGGACGCCTCGATGCCCTCCACCCGCCCGATCAGCCGCTCGACATCCTGGCCCAGCAGATCGTGGCCGAGACGGCGGCCAGGGGCGAAGACGGAGTGGACGAGGACGAGCTGTTCGAGATGGTTACCCGGGCCTGGCCATACCGGCAGCTCACACGTCAGGAGTTCGAGGAGGTCGTCGAGCTGGTATCGGTCGGCATCGAGACCGGGCGCGGCCGGCGCATGGCATACCTCCATCGCGATCGGGTCAACGGGCGGCTGCGCGGCCGCCGCGGTGCGCGCCTGGCCAGCCTCACCTCGGGCGGTGCGATCCCCGAGACCGGCGATTTCCGTGTCCTGATGGAGCCGGGCGACGTGTTCATCGGCACCGTGAACGAGGACTTCGCGATCGAGTCGTTCCAGGGCGACGTCTTCCTGCTCGGCACGCATCCGTGGCAGATCGTGCAGGTGACGAACGGCGTCATGCGCGTTCGCGACGCCACTGGCCGCCATCCCACGATCCCGTTCTGGGTCGGGGAGGCACCGGGCCGCACCGACGAGCTGTCAGACGAGGTCTCGCGCCTGCGGAGCGCGGTGGCAGAAAGGCTCGACGCCGGCGGGCGGGAAGCCGCCATCGCACACGTGCAGAAGGTGCCCGGTGTCGACGAGGTCCCCGCCACTCTCGTCGTCGACTATCTGAACGCCGGCCGTGCCGGCCTCGGCGGTGTCCTGCCCACTCACGACGACATCGTGTTCGAGCGGTTCTTCGACGAGTCCGGCGGGATGCAGTTCATCGTCCACGCGCCGCTGGGCGCGAGGATCAACCGCGCGCTCGGCCTCGGGCTGCGCAAGAAGTTCTGCCTCAACTTCGACTTTGAGCTGCAGGCGGCGGCCAGCAACGACGCCGTGCTGCTGTCGCTCGGCCCCCAGCACTCGTTCCCCATGGAGGACGTGCCCGCATTCCTTCGCACCCACAACGTGCAGGACGCCGTCTCCCAGGCGGTGCTCCGCAGCCCGATGTTCACCGCCCGCTGGCGGTGGAACCTGAACCGCTCGCTCGCCGTGCTGCGCCGCAAGGGCGGTCGCATCAACCCATTCAACATCCAGCGCATGGAGTCGGACGACCTGATGGCCGCCGTCTTCCCGGACCTCGCCGCGTGCCAGGACAACGCGCCGGCCGGTCCCACCGAGATCCCCGATCACCTGCTCGTGCGGGAGACCATGGGCGACTGCCTCAACGAGGCCATGGACATCGACGGCCTCAAGGCGCTGGTCAAGCGCTTCGAGGAAGGGACAGTTCGGCTCCACTTCCTCGACACCGTCGAGCCGAGCGTGCTGTCGCACGAGATCCTGAACGGCGCCCCCTTCACCTATCTCGACGAGGACACGGAGATCGGCGAGCGTCGGTCGCGTGCGGTGCCGCTGCGCCGGGGTTTGCCGGTGGAGCCGCGCGAGCTGGGCAGGCTCGACCCGGACGCCATCGAGCGGGTGAGAGTCGAGGCGACCCCGGAGGTGCGCGACGCCGACGAGCTCCACGATGTTCTGCTGTCCCTCGTTGCAGCGCGCCCGCGCGAAGAGTGGGCCGAGCACTTCGAAGCGCTGGCGAGCGCGGGGCGGTCCTTCGAGGTTCACGTGCCCGGCCAGGTCGACGTACTGTGGGCGCCCACCGAGCGCCGCGCCGAGGTCGAGGCTCTTTTCGCCGGCGCGCGGTTCGTGCCCGACCACGCGCTCCCGGCCGGCATGGCCGCCGGCAAGGACGCGGCGACGCTCGCCGACGAGGCGGCGGTGGCTCTCGTCCAGGGCCATCTCGACATCTCCGGTCCCGTGACGGCGGACGATCTCGTTTCCGCCACCGGTCTACAGCCCTCGTCAGTGAAGATCGCCCTCGAGGCCCTGCGGGGACGCGGATTCGCGGTGGGCGGGCAGTTCGAGCCCGAGCGCGGCGAGCAGTGGTGCGCGCGCCGGCTGCTGGCCCGCATCCACAGCTACACGCGCGATCGCAAGCGGGCCCAGGTCCGTCCCATCAGCCAGGAGGAGTGGGGAGGATTTCTGCAGTCCTGGTGGCACGCGACCCCGCAGACCCGTCGCCACGGCAGGCTCGGACTGGCCGAGGTGATTGAACAGCTCGAGGGCTTCGAGTGGCCGACCGGCGACTGGGAGCGGCTCTTCGCCGAGCGGGTCGAGTCGTACCGTCCCGAGTGGCTCGACGACCTGTGCCTGTCGGGCGAGGTGGTGTGGGGCCGGCTATCCGTGGTCGACCCGGTCGCCGAGGGCGAGGACCCCGCGGCCGGGGAGCCGCGCCGCTCGGGCAAGACGCCGTCCCGCCGCACGCCCATCTCCTTCATGTTGCGGCAGGATCTGCCCTGGCTCCTCCAGGCTCACCGCGGCGCCGTGGCGCCGGCGGAGCCGACCGCCGGCTCCGGCCGGGAGGTGCTCGACGCCCTGCGCTCGCATGGCGCCCTGTTCCACTCCGATCTCCAGTCCATTACGCATCGCCTTCCGACCGAGATCGAGGAGGGCCTGTGGGACGGTGTCGCTCGCGGGCTCGTCAGCGCCGACGGGTTCAACGCCGTGCGTTCGCTGCTGCACGCCCGCACGCGGTTCGCCCGCCGCCAGCGGTCGAACCCGCGTCAGGGCTCGCGCGGCCGGCGGGGCTCCTGGCGCCAGGGCGTGGAGGGCCGCTGGACCCTGCTGCCCCCTGTTCAGCAGATCGACGAGGTCGAGGAGCTGGCCGAGACGGTCGCATGGCAGCTCTTGCTGCGCTGGGGCGTGGTGTTCCGCGACGTCTACCTCAAGGAACGTCTGGCCCTTGCATGGCGGGAGGTCCTCTGGGCGCTGCGCCGCCTCGAGGCGCGAGGCCTCATCCGGGGCGGGCATTTCGTCACCGGCGTGACCGGCGAGCAGTTCGCCGAGGAGGCGACCATGCCCTTGCTGCGCGCCCGCCGCGCCGCCTGACGACCGACGAGCTCTTATTCCGGAGCGCCTCGCCGCCGCTGCCGAACGCAGCGGCTTGACGGTACTAGGTCCGCCGACTTACTTCTTCCTGGCTGCCCGTTGAGCTCGCGCTGCCGAGTTGGCAGCCACCGCGGCGCGGATGAGTTGCAAATTTTGAATGGGCAAGCTGTTGTATTGGTCGCACAGACGTTCTGCGCTGCCGCATTCACGCGAAGGGAGGAGCGGGGTGCCGTCCTCGGCTGAGGCCAATCGTTGCCCCCTCAAACTGCGCCATTCAAGGCGGCCGTAGGAACTCCATCGTCACCCAGGCCGGGCGAAAGCCGAGCCGGGCGTAGAGCTCCTTCGGGCGGTCCTCGTCGTCCGCGGTGATCCAGAGGTCGCGGACGTCGCCCGCCGCCTCGACCGCTGCGCGGGTCATCGCGGTCCCGCGCCCGGCGCCGCGATGCTCCGGATGGACGTAGACGTGGGTGATCTCGGCACCCTCACCGTAGCGCTCGAGCTGGGCGAACGCCACCGGCGCGCGGTCCTTCCGCACGGCCAGGACCTGCGCGCCGCGGCCGAGTGAGATCTCGCGCGCGTGGGCGGGGTAGTCGCCTTGATCCAGGCCCGGGAAGTCCTCGAGGCTCCAGGCGACGCGCAGGTTGTCCACGGCTTCGTAGGGAACCTCCTCGACCACGATCTCGGGGCCCGGTGGCAGCGGGGCTTCGTGTCGCATCCACACCACACGCTCGGCTTTCCAGCCCTTGGCCTCGAAGCCGGCTCGCAGCGGTTCGGCGGCGCCGACGAGATCGAAGTCGATGCACCGGTGCTCGAGCCCGGCAAGCGCCTGATCGGCGAAGGCCACCAGTTCCTCGAGGCTCATCGCCGGGTCCTCCTCGACCCGGACGACGTTGAAGTTCCAGTAGCTCGGGCGACTCGTCGCTCGCACGACCGTTCCGTGCGACCATGGCTCGAGCACGTCACAGACCGCGGCATGCGCCGCATCGCGCCAGGCCCGCGCGCGGGCCGCCGCGTCGTCGTCGGAAAGACTGGCCGGAGTCACCTGGTCAGCCCCAGTAGGTTCGCTCAAAGTACGCGCCGCTCCCGGCATCCCGCCCGCGAAGGCGCCCCCGCACTAGCGACATGCCCCCGAAGTCCCGTATTTCGTCCAACTCCACAGTGAGGTCCGGCAGAATCTCCAGAGTTTCTGCCCACCATTTGCTTGCAAGGGACGAGTGCGGGCGCCTTCAGGCGGCGTGGGCGGGGCGTTCAGAGCCGCACGCGGCCGCGCGCAGCCCATCGAGTGACTGCCCGACCCAGCGGCGGAAGTAGCGCTTGCCCGCGAGCGCGTCGAACACGCGCGTGCCCGTGGTGCGTGGGTCCATGCCGAACTCCGCGTCCACGAACGTGCCTCCGCGCGCTTCAGTGAGCAGCCAGCGACAGTAGGTGCCGGTGTTGATGCACCGGATCAAGAGTTCGCGGCACCCCTCGAGCCGCTCGACCTCGATCGCCATCTCGGAGCTCCCCCCGAAGGGCGACTTGGTCACCATCCGATAGTTGCAGCCCTGGTCGAGGCCCTCGCACTCGACCTCCACAACCTTCGGCCACCATTCGGGGTGGCGATCGACGTCCCCTATCAGCTCCCAGACGGTCGCGACGGGGGCCTCGATCAGCGCCTGCTCATGGTAGAGCGACATGCCGAATCAGTATTCCACAGCGGTACAGGGATCGAATAAACGTTCGCTGGTGCTTCGCGCGGAGGCTGTCGCACAAAGCTCGCGCCGCGCACGAAAACGCCGCCCAAGTGGGCGGCGAGTGAGAATCCAACACCTTCGGTTCTCTTTAAGTGGTGGCCAGCCTGTGCTGGTGGAGTTTCAGGAGGTTGTGGGTGGCCGTCAGCAACCGCCACTCGGACAACACGGCTAATCGACCGCGACGTTGGAACCGCCTGACTCCTCGATTGGCTTTGATCTGACCGAAGACCGACTCGACCGACCCCTGTCTTCGTAAGTAGAGCTGTTTGCCCGAGTCGGTTGCTAAGACACGACGAACGAAGTCGTAAAGGCCTCCTCGTCGTCCTGGTCTCGGTTTCTTGCGAGAGTCGGCATCGGGAGTGATGAGCGCATGGACCCCGCGGTTGACGATCGCTTCGATTGCATCGTTCTTCCAGTAGCCGGCGTCGGCCAGCACGACACTGGGTTTGTCTTTCACGCCGGCGGCTTCTAGCGCAGCGCAAGCTTCGGCGACCATCGGTTCGAGATTGGCGGTGTCGAGCGACTCGGTCGAGATGTCGGCGGCGATCACGATCTGGTCCTCGCTGACGACGGCTTGGGCGGTTGTAGCCCTGCACGAAGCCCTTGGTGGTCTTCAGGTTGCGCGAGTCGGGGTCGGTCGTGTTGATCTTCCCGGCGGGCTCGGTAGGCAGCGGGCTTTCCTTCATGTTGTGGCCGGTCATGCAGCGCGAGCCGTCTTTAGCGATCCCCTGCTTTCGCCACTGCTCGTGCTCCTTGGCGACGCGGCGCTCGAGCTCCAGCTCCTCCTCGAGGCGCTTTTTGCACTCGCCAAGGCGTTTTTGGCGATCGCGGGGGACCGGTTTCGCCTTTGCCTTGCGCTCTTCCTCGAGCTGTTGCTTTGCCTCGCGAAAGCGTGCGCGGCGCTCGGTCTGTGTGCGAAAGCCCTCGGGCAGCTCGTCGCCTCTGGCCTCGCTGTAGAGCTCGTCCTCTGCGGCGTCGATCTCCGCCGCTTCTTTCAGGATCTCCTCGGCGATCTGCTGGTAAGTGCGGTTTGCGTGGTGGGTGGCGGAGGCCGCGATCTTGGTGCCGTCGACCGCCACGACGCCGACCTTGACGAGGCCGGAGCGGGCGCAGAGCTCGAGCACGCCGCCGAAGAGCTCGGCGATCGCCTGTTCGTGGCGTTTGCGGAAGCGGCCGATCGTGGCGTGGTCTGGGGTCTGGCCGGCGCAGATCACGCGGAAGGCGACGTGCTCTTGGCAGTGGCGCTCGATCGTGCGCGTCGAGCGCACTCCAACCGAGTACGCGTATATGAGGAGAGCGACCATCATCTTCGGATCGTGCGCTGCTGCGCCCCAGCCGTCTTCGCGGTAGTCGGCGTAGAAGTCGGAGAGGTCGAGCTCGTCGACTGCGTCGAGCACGAACCAGGCCAGGTGGTCGCCGGGCAGCCAGTCCTTCAGGCTCGGCGGCAGCAAAAGCTCTTGGTCACGATCGCACGCGATGAAGTTGTGAGTAGTCATACGTGGGATCGTCCAAAACGGCCCGGACAGCAGGGGGGGTTTATGCGACACCCTCTGCGAAAAGGGACAGCGCGCGATCCCGTGCGCGATCGCGAATCGCGGCCGACTGGTGGCCGTGGCCGGGGGACTTGCCGGCGCGCACGGTAAATGCGCCGGCAAAACTGCCTTGACTAGGCCAATTCTCCCCACGGAGCGGCGAAGGAATCGAACCTTCCAAGCGTGGGGCTACCACGCCCTGCTGGTTTTGAAGATCAACATGGTGGTCTCGCATACCAGCGGGCGGGCGGGCGTACCTTCAGTCCGTACCGGCCGTGACGACTACGGGTACAAGCTGTTGTATTGGTCGCCCAGACGATCTGCGCTGCCGCATTCACGCGAAGGCAGCAGTGACTGAGGCACGGCCGGCGTGTTTCCTGGGTACCTACCCAGTTAGGCCAACGGCTTTCAAAGCCGCGGCACGGTTCACATAACCCTCAAAGAACACGGCCTTGCTCCCGTTGAAGCGCCAGACATGCGCCGGCCAGGCATTCAGATACTCGCCTTCCCTTTCCACATTCCTGCGACGCACGGTTAGGAGAACGACGAAACTGCCAGCCCCGGCATCGATGACATCGTCAACGCTGATCTCCTCTACGAGTGGGTTCTCGCGAGGTAACAGCCACCCCTCGTTGTAGGAGCGGAAGGCAGCCTTTCCTCGTTGCCGTCCGTCACGCGTAACGAACTCGATGTCTGGGTCGACGATCTCATCAACGAGGGCAGGCATGCGCTCGAAATCGGCCACGACGCTGTCGTAGAGCCGGCGGAGTCCCTTAACGTCCATCCCTCCTCAACTCTAGTCGCACCGGGTGAAGCGCGGAGATCGGATTCACGCCAGGGGCATTGCGCTCGCCTGGAGGGTAGGGTTCGGGACATGACAAACGACGAAACCGTGATTCGCCAATTCGTCGACGCCGTCGGCTCAGGCAATGGCGAGGAAGCCGCTGCCCTCACCGCCGAGGACGCCGTGATCGAGCTACCGGGCGGGACGACGCTCTCGGGCCCCGATGGCGCACGGCAATTCGCTGGGAAGCATGGCGAGCAGTCCGACGGCACCACCGCTCTCGCGTCGCTCACGTCGCTGGATCCGCTGGACGGCGGCCGTCACGTCGCGACTCTCAGGATGACGACCCGTGACACGGCCACCGGGTCTGAGAACTGGTCACTTGAGGTCGGCGGGCTCATAAGTGTCCGGGACGGCCTCGTATCGCAGCTTCGCGCCTTTCCGTCCGCCGAAGAGGCGCGCGCAGCCACCCAAGACGACGCGAATCCCGCGTAAAGAGCGAACGAATCCTTCGATTCTCACCCGCCGCCCACTCCGGGCGGCGTTTTCGTGCTCGGCGCAAACTTTGTGCGACACCTTCCGCGAAAAGGGACAGCGCGCGATCCCGTGCGCGATCGCGAATCGCGGCCGACTGGTGGCCGTGGCCGGGGGACTTGCCGACGCGCACGGTAAATGTGCCGGCAGGACTGCCTGACTAGGCCAATTCTCCCCACGGAGCGGCGATGGAATCGAACCATCCAAGCGTGGGGCTGCCACGCCCTGCTGGTTTTGAAGACCAGATGGGCCACCAGACCCCTGCCGCTCCGCGGCAAGCGTAACGCTGCGCGTGCGGGCTAGTTGACGACCAGCTTCAGGATCTCGGGCGAGAGGAACACTTCCATCGTGACGCTCACCACCAGCATCGGAATCGCGATCGCGAGCGTGACGAATGTCGCCGCCAGCAGCTGCTCCCAGTTGCCCCTGCGACTCGCCATCAACCACGCGGCAAGCGGCAGGAACAGCGCTGTCAGCTCCGGGATGGCGTGCGGCAGATAGCAGAGCAGAAGCTGGCCGGACGAGATGTCGAGCTGGTTGGCGATCGTGGAGAGGTTGTTGCCGATCACGTATGCCTGCGTCACGAGCGAGAAGGTCGTCGCGCAGACGACGAAGCCGATCGCCAGCGGCCCCGCCTTTTCGTGCACCCAGCGCCAGAGGCCCTTGTGATGCGACGCCGTCAGCGGCAACGAGCTACCGGCGATAAAGCCGGCGACGCAGGCCATTGCGTGGAGCGCGAGCACGAGCGAATTGCGGTACAGGAAGATGCCGAGATCCCTGACGGTTCCGTCGCGGTGGATGCCGATGACCGAGAAGCGGGTCAGGTCCGGGTGCGAGAGCAGGGCGATCACGTAGACCGAAGACAGCAGCAGGGCGGCGATGCCGATGCTTCCCAGCAGCCATGCGCCGACGACATTCCAGCCATGCTCGCGCCAATCGGCAAGCGTCTCGCGAGTGTCGCGGACGCCCTGTACGAGAACGAGGTCGTTTACGTTCATCTCTTTCGGTGCGTGGAGCGGGTTTGCCGGATCGCGTGTTCGGCCGCGATGCCCATTTCCCTATCGGTAGGCAGGCGCTTCGCCAATAGGCACCCCGGCCGGCTCTAGACAATGTCCGGATAGGCTAGGTTTGGAGCATGGAGGCCTTGAGATGGGAGAAGAGGCCGGAGCTGCGCAGGCCCGTCCTCGTCTGCGCCTTCAAGGGCTGGAACGACGCCGCCGAGTCGGCCACCGGAGCGATCGAGTTCCTGGCTCGCGAATGGGACTCCACACGGCTGGCATCGATCGATCCGGACGAGTTCTTCGATTTCCAGGTCACGCGCCCGACGGTCCGTCTGACCGAGGGCCAGACCCGGGAGATCGTCTGGCCCGAGGTGGTGCTCTGGGAGGCATCTCCCGAGGGCGGAGCCCGGGACCTGGCGCTGCTTTCGGGCGCCGAGCCAAACCTGCGCTGGCGCAACTTCTGCGGCACCATCATCTCCGCCGCGCGCGACATCGGCGCCGAGATGGTGGTCACGCTGGGCGCGCTGCTGGCTGACGTGCCGCACACCCGGCCGGTGCAGATAACGGGCATCGCAGGTGACCCGGCGCTGGTCGAGCGCTTCGGCTTCTCGCAGACGCGATACGAGGGCCCAACCGGGATCGTGGGCGTCCTGCACGACGCCTGCATGCGGGCCGGGCTGCCGTGCATCAGCCTCTGGGCGCCGGTGCCGCACTACGTCGCCGCGGTTCCGAGCCCGAAGGCCTCACTGGCGCTGCTTCAGATGCTCGAGGGCGTGACCGACGTGCACATCGATGTCTCCCAGCTTGAGCGTGCAGCCGTGGAGTACGAGGAGCGGCTCGACGAGGCGGTCGCGAACGAGCCCGAGGTCAAGTCCCTGGTCGAGCGGCTGGAGCAGCAGATGGACCAGAACGAGGTCTCGTTCGGCGACCTTCCCAGCGGCGACTCGATCGCACGCGACTTCCAGCGCTTCCTGCGCGAGCAGGGCCCCTCCGGGGAAAAATAGGCCGAGCCTTCAGAGCCGGCCTCGAACCCTCGGAGCACCCGTCATTCGCGCCTTGGCGATGACGGCCTTTTCTACTTTTCCGCGGCGGGGCAGATCAGCTGGAAGTCACAGCGGCTGCAGGCCTGGAACGACGGGCGCGGCTCGAACTGCTGGGCGCGGATGCCCTCCGCAACCTTGATCGCGGTCTCCTGCACCTGCTCTACGGTCTCCTCGCTTGCCTCCAGCGGGACCTGCTCGGCGTCCAGCACGTAGTAGTAGCTCTGCTTGGAGGCGTCGAGGTTCCAGGACTCCCTGGCTCCAATTTGGTAGAGCGAAAGTTGCACGTCGTCCTTGAGCTGTGACGGCTTCTTCGCCTTTCCCGTCTTGTAGTCGATCAGCTCGAACGAGCCGTCGGGGTGACGGTCGACCCGGTCGACGCGGCCGCGCAGCATGTGCGAGCCGAGCCGGAAGCTGAAGCTGCGCTCGAACCAGACCGGCGTCGAGTCCGACGCGGAGAAGTCGTCGTGGTAGCGGGCCAGCGCGTCGAGCCCCTTTTCGTAGAGCTGTCGCTCCTCGTTCGACTCGCCGAAACCCTGGCGGCGCCAGCCGGCCTCGTAAAGCGCCCGCAATCCCTGTGACCCGGTGCGCTCGAGGTCGCGATCACCGTTGATCGCCTGCTCGTTGGCGAGCTGGGTGTGGAAGCGCTCCAGCACCTGGTGCACGAGGATTCCGAAGCGCTGCTGGAGCGTCGACTCACGTGGGATCGAGAAGACGCGGGCGTACTTGTAGCGCAGCGGACAGATCTTGTAGATCTCGATGTCGGTGGCGGACAGCAGCACTCCGTTTCCCCGCATCGGAATGAAGGCCTCCAGCGACGGCTCGGAGCGGGCTGCGATCAGGGCGTGGCGCTTGTCGCGCTCGCGCTCTGCTTCCAGCAGCCGCTCGTCGAGGCCGGAGGAGAAGAAGAACTCGCGCTGCTCCGGGCTGGCCCCCTGCACCAGCAGCTGGTTCACCTCCTCGACGGCATCGGTGAGGCTCTGGCGTGGCCGGCGCTCGATCAGCGCCGCCAGCTTCAGCAGCTCCAGGTAACGGGCCACGGCCCGCGCGGCATCGAGATGCGCGTCGAGGCGCATCTCGCCAATCTCGGTGCCGACCTGCGTGGCGCCCCCGAGCACCTCGTCGCGCAGCGCGCGGAAGGCTGACAGCAGGTCCTCCTCGACGCCGAGCAGCTCCTCGGCGCGCTGCTCCTCCTGGACCCCCAGCGCCGTCATCGCCTCCTCGTAGAACGGGGAAGGCTGCTGCTGCACCCGCGTGCCGGAAGACGAGGTCGTCTCCGGCCAGGCCAGCACCAGCCGCTTGCGTGCCCGCGTCATCGCCACGTACATCAGCCGCCGCATCTCCGCCAGGTGCTGCTGGCGGGTGTTGGCCGGCAACTCCTCCTTGAGCAGGTCGTCGGGGACCGGCTCCTGTGCCTGCCGCCGCGCGCCCGGCATGCGGCTCTGTTGCAGTCCCAGCACGTAGACGTAGTCGAACTCCAGGCCCTTGGCTCCGTGCATGGTCATCACCTGCACCGTCTGCTCGGCGCCCGGCGCTGCCGCCTCCTCCTCGCGCAACCCGGCGGCCGCGGCAGCGACGACGTAGGCGGCGAACTCGCGCGCCGTGCCACCGGGCTTGCGGCGCAGCCACGTCGAGGCCACGCCCGCGAACTTGGCGATGTTCATCAGTCGCTCCAGCGACCGTCGCTCGCCGGTGAAGAGCTGTTGCTTGCGCAGGCCGATGCGCTCGATCAGGCGGTCGACGAACATGTCCGGCCGCATGTCGTCGAACGCTCGCGCGGCCGAGCGGTAGAGGCGAAGGAAGGTCTCGATGCGCTCGCGCGAGTCGGGTGGAACCTCAGGTGTCTGCAACGCCGCGCCGAGGGCGGTCACCATGTCGAGCTTGCGCCGGCGAGCTATCTGCGTCGTTCGGGCCAGGTCCACCGAGCTCAGCTCGACCGGAGGACGCATCAGCGCGCGCACGACGGCGCGGCCGTCGTTGGGGTCGATCAGCAGGCGAAGCCACGCCAGCAGGTCCCTGACCTCGGAGCGCTCGTAGAAGGCGCCGCTGCCGGCGATCACATGCGGTATTCCGCGCTCCTCGAGCGCGGTCGCCACCAGCTGGCCCTCCCCGCGCACGGAGCGCACTAGGACGGCCGTGTTGCCGGGCGGCGTTCCCTCCGCGATCACCGCCTCCAACTCGGCCGCCACGGCCTGGGCCTGCGCGCGCTCGTTCTCGCAACGCCAGAAGGTGACCGGCGCCGGGTCGCTGGAGCGCTCTCTCACGGTCGGCCGCAACCGCTTTGGCAGCCGGTCCTCGCTCTGCTCGATGACGGCGTTGGACGCATCGAGGATCGCCCTGCGCGAGCGATAGTTCTGTTCCAGCCGCACAACCTTGGCCTCGGGGAAGTGGCGCTCGAAGTCGGCGATGTTCTTGCGCGACGCGCCGCGGAAGCGGTAGATCGACTGGTCGTCGTCTCCGACGACGCAGACGTCGCGGAGGTCCTGCACCAGCAGCCGTAGCAGCACCCCCTGCGCGAAATTGGTGTCCTGGTACTCGTCGACGAGCACGGTGCGGTAGCGCTCCGAGAGCCGGCGCAGCACGTTGGGCCGCTGGCCGAGCAATTGGATTGAGCGCAGGATCAGCTCGCCGAAGTCGAGCACGCCGGCTTCGTCCAGCATGCGATCGTGGTTCTCGTAGAAGCGGGCGAACTCCAGCTCCAGTTGAGCCTGCTCGCGTTGGGCGTCGTCCCCGGCGGAGTCGGCCAGCGATTGGGCCCAGCCGCGGTAGTCGAACGAGGTCACGCACTCGTCCTTGAGCCGGTCCACCCGATCGATCAGCTTCGAGAACAGGCCCGCCGGATTGCCCCACATCTCGTGCCACTCGAAGGTGAACTCGTCGCCGCGATCGAGCAGCAGCGCCAGCCGGTCCGCCGGGGCGACCGGGTGGAAGAAGGGGTCGAAGCCGCCGTCGAGCGCCTCTTCCTGAAGCAGCCGGGTGCAGAAGGCATGAAAGGTCGAGCAGGACAGCTCCTCGTAGGGCTCCTCGAGCAGCTCCTCGGCCCGCACGCGCATCTCCTCGGCCGCCTTGGTCGAAAAGGTGAGGGCGAGCATCTGCTCCGGCGCGGTCCCCTGCGTGGCGAGCCAGGCGATGCGCCGTGTGATGACCCTGGTCTTGCCGCTGCCCGCGCCGGCGACCACCATCAGGGGCCCGGAGGGATGGGTGACCGCCTCGAGCTGAGCCTCGTTGAGGTCTGAGAGCAGCCGCGACGCCACTAGATGATTGATGCCTCAGTCATCCAGGCCCATGGTAGCCCCGGTCGGGGGCGCGGCGGCTGGGCCCCCGTGCTGGCATAGCATTGCGCCGGATGTCGGAGAAGGCGGCAACAGCGGCGCTGGAGGCGGACTGGCTGGGCGCCTGCCGCAACGCGGTCGGCACGCTGGAGCAGATGTTCAGCCGGCACACCTCCACGGACGAACGCGCCGTCGGGACAGGAAGGGGCGCCGGGGGCGACACCACCCTGATCGTCGACGCCAAGGCCGAGGAGGGGATCTTCGCTGAGCTGGAGCGCCTGCATGCGCAGGGCCACGAGTTCACCGCCGTTTCCGAGGAGCGCGGCGAGGTCAGCTTCGGCGACGGCACGAGCAGCGTGCGCGTGTCGATCGACCCGATCGACGGGTCGCTCAACGCCAAGCGCCTGATACCGGCCTACTCGCTCAGCGTTGCGGTCGCCGGCGGCGAGACGATGGAGGACGTCGACTTCGCATACGTGTACGACTTCGGCGCGCGCGAGGAGTTCGTCGCCAGGTTGGGAAAGGGCGCCACGGTCAACGGCGAGCCACTCGACCCGGATGCCCTCGGCCACGAGCTGGAGGTCGTCGGCTTCGAGTCCGCCAGGCCGGAGTGGATTCGGCCGGTGGCCGCGCAGCTGGAGGGCAAGATCTACAGGATGCGGGTGGTGGGCTCGATCGCGATCTCGCTCTGCTGGGTCGCCGCAACGCGCTTCGACGGCATGCTGACCGCCAACACCTGCCGCTCGTTCGACGCGGCGGCCGGGCAGCTGATCGCGCGCGAGGCGGGCGCCTTCGTGAGCGTGCTCGGCCACGGTGGCATCGAGGCGCCGCTGGATCTGGCGACTCGCTTCCGGCTTGCCGCGGCTCGCACGCCGGAGGGCCTCGAGACGCTGGTGCGGGCGCTCACCGACGCCGGCCTGCCGGAGTGAGTCGCGTCTCTTTGTTCTCCAGCAGCGTCGCGAACTGTGCGGCGTTGCGCACGCCATAGTCCTCGTAGCAGTTGTTCATCAGCACGTGTACCTGTCGCGACTGGCCGCTGAGCTCGCGCACCGGCTCGACCCAGCGGCGAAGCTCGTCCTCGTCATAGAGGTAGTTGAAGCGCTCGGCGGCGCTCAGTCCGGGCTTCTCCCACGTCTCGGCGTTGTGTCCGTGAAAGCGCACCACGGCCAGCTCGGGAGAGGTGGCCGCCACCACGGGGGGCGTCGAGGTCCTGAAGCCCTGGGGCTCGTCGACGACGACATAGGACATGTCCAGCTCTCGCAGCAGCGACAGCGTTCGCTCGCGGCGATCCTCCTCCATCCAACCGCCGCCGCGGAACTCCACCATGGGCCGGAACGGAAAGCGCTCTGCCAGCTCGCGCAGGTAATCGATGTTGGCACGCGAGCGAACGAACCAGTGCGGAAATTGGAACAGCACCGCGCCCAGCCTGCCGGCGTCGGCCAGCGGGCGCAGCGCGGACTCGAACATCGACCAGACGAGGTCGTGCGCCTGCCCGGGAAGGTCCTTGGGGTAGAGCCGCTTCTTCTCGAACGCCTGCTTCGGCAGCTGCTCGCGCACCTGCTGCGGGAGCGCCTTCAGCAACACGGGGTGATGGGTGAAGAGAGCGAACGCCTTGATGTTGAACACGAAGTGCGCGGGCGTGCGCTCGAGCCATAGCGCTGAGTTTCGCTCCGAGGGCAGGCCGTAGTAGGTGGAGTCGACCTCGACCAGCGGGAAGCGCTCGGCGTAGAAGCGCAGGCGGTCCTCGGCAGAGCCGGCGGAGGGGGGATAGAAGCGCTTGGAGGCCATCAGCGTGCGGTCGGTCCAGCTCGAGGTTCCGTAATAGACGTTGCCGATCGGCCTCCCGGAAGCGGGACCCGCCAGCTGTGGCTGCGAGGCCATCAGGTTCGCCGGCCGGGCTCTTCGGGCAGGCCGCCGATCGCTTCCAGCGCCTCGCTGGGATCGGTGTAGGCCCGCCAGCGAACCACCTTCGAGTCCTCGATACGCGCGACCCAGGCCGCCGGCTGGTAGGAAACCTCGGCGCCGCTGTCGCGGACCACCCCGTGCCAGCCGCCGAGCGCGAGCACCTCATGGCCCAGATCGCGGAACTCCTCCGCGGTCGGCTCGAACACCTCCCACTGATCGTTCAGCTCGTCGATCCAGCGCCGTATGTCGTCATGGCCGCGATAGGAGCGGCCTTCGAGCGCCGCCAGGATCGGGACGAACTCGACGTCCGGATCACACAGCTCGACCAGCGTGGCGACGTCCTGCTCGGCGATCGCCCCCAGCACCGCTCTGACGATCTCGAACTTGGCCTCGGACACGGCTCTTCTCAGGCGCTCACGGCTTCAGCTTGTGCCCGGACCGAAACAGCCAGACCGACCAGGAGAACATGAGGGCGGCCAGCCCCCCGGTGATCGCGAGCGAGATGCCGATCGGCACGTCGCTGACTCCCAGGAATCCGTACCGGACCGCGTCCACTATGTAGAAGAGCGGGTTCGCATGCGACAGCTCGTGCCAGGGCGAGGGCAGGACGTCGACCGAGTAGAAGACGCCTCCCACGAACGCCAGCGGCTGGATCACGAGGTTGGAGACGAACGAATGGTGGTCCCACGTCTGAGCGTAGATGCCGACGATCACCCCCAGCGACGCGAACAGCATGATCGCGGTCAGCGCGGCGACGATCAGAGCCAGGGGCTGTTCAACCGGTACGCCGAGCAGGGGCGCGCCGACCGCCGTCAGCACTCCGCCGATCATCAGCGCGCGGAAGACGCCGCCGACCGTGAGCCCGACGTCGATCTGCCAGGGCATCATCGGCGCGGCCAGGATGTCGTCGATGTAGCGGTCGGAGCGCGCCTGGAAGATCGAGCTGGAGTTGTTCATGTAGGCGGCCATGAACATCGCCATCGCGATCAGGCCGGGCAGGATGAAGACGCTGTACTCGAACCCACTCACCTGGCGGATGCGGTCTCCGAGCGAGAGGCCGAACACGATCACGAACAGCAGCGACGACACCACCGGCGCCACCACCGTCTGGCTCCAGAGCCTTCCCACGCGCAGGCACTCGCGCGCGGCGAGCCAGAACAGGCTCACATAGGAGAGACGGCGAAGCTCCTTGGCCGGCAAATCGCGCGGCACCGCGGTGGTGGCGGAAAAGGCCTCCATCACGACACCTCCACGTGATCGGGCCTGGCCCCGACCGCCTTCACGTACACCTCACCGAGCGAGTCGGCCCCATACAGGTCACGCAACCCGGTCGGACTGTCCAGGGCGACCACGCGGCCGTCCCGAATCAGGGCGATTTGCTCGCACAGCTCCTCCGCCTCCTCCAGATAGTGCGTGGTGAGCAGGATCGTCGTCCCACGCTCGTGCAGCAGGCGGATGTAGCGCCACAGCTCCAGCCGCAGCTCGTAGTCGACCCCGGCGGTCGGCTCGTCCAGGATCACCAACCGAGGCTGGTGCACGAGGGCTCGCGCCAGCAGCAGCCGGCGCTTCATGCCGCCCGAGAGGCGCGGCGTGCGGGTGTCGCGCTTGGCGCGCAGGTCGAAGACGTCGATCATCTCCTCCGCGCGCTGGGCCGCCACCGGCCGTGGCAGCCCGTAGTAGCCGCCGTGGTAGACGAGCGACTCGTAGACCGTCAGGAAGCGGTCCAAATTCACGTCCTGAGGCGAAAGGCCGACCAGCCTGCGTGCGGCGAGCACCGCGGGGCCTTCGGCGAGCGCCTGATGGCCGAAGACCCGAATCGACCCTGAGCTGACTCGCACCAGGCCCGTGATCGAGTTGATCAGCGTCGTCTTGCCGGCGCCGTTGGGCCCCAGCAGCCCGAAGAACGACCCGTCCGGGATCGTCAGGTCGAGCGAGTCGAGCGCCAGCGTGCTGTCGTCATAGCGCTTCGTCAGGCCGATTATCTCGAGCGCCGCCGCGCTCGCTTTTCCATCGATCGCCACTGCGACTAGCCTAGCGAGCGGCCTGGGAAAGCTCGCTGGGCTTGCGCGCATGCCCTCACCGCTACTGCTGGCAGCGTGGGCACCGTCGCCCTCAGTCACGGCAGCCGATCATGGGCGCCGGTTTCTGGTGCCCGGCCGGTAACCAGCGCCGGCCGAGGGGGTACCTGCACCACCGGGCTCTTACAAACAGGTGTTCGATCTGTTAGCCTGGGTATTACTTAGAGTGAAGGTTAATTAAAGCTAAGCAACTTCAGGTAACCACCGACCTGAAACCCCTTGATAGGGGAAGGAGGCAGCGACGTATGGCTTCGAGCAATGGAACAGCCGCAGCATCAGGCCAGCGCAGCGCAGCGGCCAAGCGCGGCGAGGCGACAAAGAGGCGTCAGGCAGCGAGTCGCCGCAACACCACGGCTCGCCGTGCGGCCGGCAAGGCTGCCGCGTCCCGAGTGAGCGCTGAGACCAAGCAGGCCGACGCGGTCGGCACGCAGATCGCAGGCGTCGCCGAGAGCGCCGTCCTGATCCCGGTGGGCGTGGCACTCGAGACGGCCGACCGTGTCGTGCAGGCGCTTCGGCCCTGGACGACCCGCACCGGCGCCGAGCGCGAGCTCAACCGCGTCCGTCGCTCAGCGCGCCGCTTCGAGCGCCGCGGATCGGTCGCGCGCAACCGGGTCGTTCGCCAGACCCGTGTCCGTCGCAACCGCGTCGTGCGTGAGCTGCGCAAGCGCCGCGGACAGCTCGTCCGCGTCGTCAGTCGCCAGCGCACGCAGACCAACCGCACGCTGAAGCAGAACCGCCGCCGTGTCCAGACGGAGCTGCGCAAGCAGACCCGCGAGGTTCGGAAGGCTGTTCGTCCGCAGGTGACGCGCGTCCAGAGCTCCCTCCAGGAGCAGGTCGATCAGACAAGGGAGCGAGTGCAGCAGCTGGTCTAAGACTTGGCGCCGCGACTACGCGGTCAGCCGACAGTTTCTGTCGGACCACCATCCGGTTGGGCCGCCAGCTCGACCGGCGGGCCGGCAGAAAGAAACACCTCTCCTCCCTCAGCCGTCGGGCCCTTCGGGGTCCGACGGTCTTTTTAGAGCGTCTGAGACAATGGACCGTGGCGATGCCCACCACTGAGCAAATCACCGAGAAGCTGCGGGCCGTGATCGACCCCGAGTTGCGCCGTTCCATCGTCGAGCTCGACATGGTGCGCTCGATCGGGATCGGCGAGGGGGGTGAGGTGGACGTCGTCGTCTCGCTCACCACGCCCGGCTGTCCCATCCGCGGCCATTTCCAGCAGGCCGTGACGGAGAATGTCTCGCAGCTCGAGGGCGTGACCAGCGTCAGCGTCGGCTTCGACGTGCTGAGCGCCGACGAGAAGCAGGGACTGCAGGCGAAGCTCGGGCGCAACCGGCTGCCCCAGGGTGCGCTGGCCCAGGTCCGAAACGTGATCTGCGTCGCCTCCGGAAAGGGCGGCGTGGGCAAGTCCTCGGTGACGGCCAACCTGGCGGCAGCGCTGGCGCTCGAGGGGCAACGATCGGCGGCGCTCGACGCCGACGTCTGGGGCTACAGCATCCCCCGCATGCTCGGGGTGAGTGGAAAGCCCCGTGTCTCCGAGCAGCGCAAGATCCTGCCGCTCGAGGCGGCGGGGGGCGTGAAGGTGATGTCGATCGGGTTTTTCGTCGAGGAGAACGCGGCCGTGGTCTGGCGCGGCCCGATGCTGCACAAGGCGATCCAGCAATTCCTCGAGGACGTGGAGTGGGGCGAGCTCGATTACCTGTTGATCGACCTTCCGCCCGGCACGGGCGACGTCTCGATGACGCTCGCCCAGCTGCTGCCGCAGGCTCGCATGCTGATCGTCACGACTCCGCAGCCGGCAGCTCAACAGGTCGCTGCTCGCGCCGCCGAGATGGCGCGCAAGTTCGACCTCGAGATCGCCGGCGTGGTCGAGAACATGTCCGGCTTCACGACTCCCGGCGGGGAGCGCTTCACCATCTTCGGAGAGGGCGGGGGCCAACTGCTCGCGGACGAGATCGACGTGCCGCTGCTTGGCAAGGTGCCGCTCGAGGAGGCGCTCAGAACCTGCGCCGACGAGGGCCGGCCACTGGTGGCCGAGGAGCCGGATTCACCCGCCGCGCAGGCGCTCCGGCACCTGGCGCGGGGCGTAATGGCGGCGACGCCTCAGGAGCTGCCGGTGATCCAGGCGCCCGCGATGGCCGCCGCGCCCGGCATGGGCGGCAAGGAGCTGCCGGTCATCCAGTAGTGGGTCGGCGAGCGTCGAGGCTGGGCTATTCGCCCAGCAGCTTGACGACCGTCTGCTCGAGCGAGGTGACCCTGTGCTCGAGCTCAGCGATCCTGGCCTTGCTCGAGGAGGGGGCGGGCTCGGGAGGCGCGGGTGGACCGAGCGGCTCGGACGGCTCTGCCGATCGCGGTGGCAGGCCCCCGAAAAGCTGGTTGCTCCCGGGCATCTGTACCGATCGCCGAATCGCGTCAACGATCTCGCCGTTCGATGAGCCCTTGGTGATGAAGTCGACCACGCCGGCAAGAGCGCTCTCGACTCGCGCTTCGGCCGTATCAATCGCGGTCAACGCAAGGACCTGTGTCTTGGGGCAGACCGCGGCGATCTCCTCGGCTGCTTTCCATCCGCCACCACCCGGCATGTCGAGGTCGAGCAGCGCAACGTCGGGCTGCACCTCGGCCGCCAGCTCGACCGCCTGCGGCGTGTCCTCCGCTACGGCGACCAGGTCCAGTGAAGGTTCCTCGGCGACGAGCGCCACGACGGTTTCGCGAACGACCGCGTCGTCGTCGGCGACCAGCACCTTGATCGTGTGAGCGTCGAACGTTGCCACGACTCCTCTATCGGCAGGCCAAGCAGCGCCGATGAGGCGCGCCCTCTCCGCAGGCGACGAAGAGGGCGGAAAAAGGTCAGAAAGAGGTCAGACTCGCGCTGCTACTTGCCGGCGAAGTACTCAGCGTTGATCTGGATGTACTTCTGCCACTCGTCTGGTAGCTGGTCCTCGGCGAAGCAGGCGTCCACCGGACAGGCCTCGACGCAGGCATCGCAGTCGATGCACTCGTCGGGGTCGATGTACAGCATCTCGACCTTCTCGTAGTCCGGCTCGTCCGGAGTGGGGTGGATGCAGTCGACCGGACAGACCTCCACGCAGGAGTTGTCCTTGGTCCCGATACATGGCTCTGCGATGACGTAGGTCATATCTCTACTTTAGGTTATGGCCTTCCGGTTCGCGTTTCGGGTCGGATCCACGAGGTCGCCCCCCATGGAGGGCGACAAGGGTCGCATATTCTTGCGATTCCAGGACGCTTGACAAAGAATGCGCGCATCCTCACTTAGGTCGTCCGGCGCCCTCCCGCGGGGAGATTCCGGCGTCCCTCTTCCGGAGCGCCAAGGGTGATCCTCCTCACCGGAGCCACCGGGCTGGTCGGGTCTGCGCTCCTGCGCAGGCTGCTGGCGCGGGGGGAGGAGGTGCGCTGCCTGGTGCGGGAGCCAAAGCGGCTGGGCCCCGATCGCGTTCGAGTCCAGATCACGCTCGGTGACCTCGCGGACCCGGTCTCGGCGAGGCAGGCGGTGCGGGGGGTGGACACGGTCGTCCACCTGGGCGCCGCCATCCGCGACCAGCCCGGCGCCAGCATCGAAGAGCTGAACGGCCTGGCGACGATCAGGCTGCTGCGGGAGGCGGAGCGGACGGGGGTGAGCCGGTTCGTGTTCTTCTCGGCGCTCGGCGCCGAGGCGACGTCGCGCACGCGCTTCTTTCGCGCCAAGGCGCTCGCCGAGCGGGCCGTTCTGGAGTCCCAGCTCGACACGGCGGTGCTGGCGCCGTCGATCGTGTACTCCCCGGGCGACCAGTGGCTGACACTGCTCGGTCGCATGATGCACCTGCCGTGGGTCCCGATCTCGGGCAACGGGGACTCGCGCTACCAGCCGATCTGGTCCGAGGACATCGCGGCCGCCACCGAAGCGGTGCTGACCCGCAACGGCCTCGAGAGCCGGCGGCTCGAGCTGGTCGGGCCAGAGGAGCTGACCTACGACGAGATCGTCAAGCTCGCGATGGAGGTCGAGAGCCGGCCTCGCCCGCTGATTCACCTGCCTCTTTGGGTCGTGCGGCGAGGGCTGCGCGTGCTCGGCCGTCTCGCCGGCCCGTCGGTGTTCGCCACCTGGGAGGAGGCGGAGCTGATGGCCGAGTCGATGACGACGCCGCGCGGCACCCAGGATGCGCACACACTCGGCGTCGATCCCAAGCCTATGCGCGAGGTGCTCGGGCTGGCGGGCTGACCGGCGCGGACCGGGCGCGGACCCGCGCGCGCCGAAGCGCCTAGCCGCCGCGCTGGTGGAAGTAGAACTCGGGCAGCGCCGCGCGCGCGACGTCCGCCGTCATCTGCTGTGCGACCTCGAGGTCGCCGGTTCGGACCGCGATGTCGTCGAGCGTGACGATGCCGACGAGCTGTCCGTCGTCCACGACCGGCAGTCGCCGGATCCTGTGGTTCACCATCAACGCAGCGGCCTCCTCGAGATCCATGCCGGCATCGCCGGTGATCACGGGAGCGGTCGCGAACCGCTCGATCGGTGACGACACGTCGATGGCATCCGCAAGCACGCAGATGACGAGGTCGCGGTCGGTGATCATGCCCACCGGATGAGTGGCGTTGTCCACCAGCACAACGGATCCGACATTGCGGTCGCGCATCAACGACGCGATGTTGTAGGCGGGCGAGCTGGAGGGCGCCGTGACGACCGACTCGGTCATGATCTCCCGAATCTGCATCGCGGCTGAGAGTAACAGCAAGCAGCGCCGCCGTACAATGCAGCCATGCACGAGTTGAGCGACTCCCAGCTGCGTACTCGCGAGCACGTCGAGGCCGTGATCGGCCTGATGGCTCCGGCCCTCGACGGCGTGCTGGCCGTCGGTGAGCGCATCTCCCGGTTGGTCGAGCCCGAGGACCACGGCTACTACCCCCCGCGTCCGCTCGAGGACGCCGAGGAACCGAAGCCACCCGCCGGCGATCCGCAGCCGCCCACCGTCTAGGAATCTTCGGAATACCTCGCCGGCTCGCTTGCTCGCCGGGCTACGCCGCTCTTTTCGGAATACCAAGCCGGCTCGCTTTGCTCGCCGGACACCTAAAGGCATGTGAGCCGGCTGCGCCGCTGCGCGGCTACGCCGTCTCTTCTTTTGCTTATTTGTAGCGCTTGCGCCTGAAGACGTCGGTCTTGAGCGAATCGACGCGGTCCAGGAACAGCAGCCCGTCGAGGTGGTCGAGCTCGTGCAGCAGGCAGCGCGCCTCGAAGCCCTCCGACTCCACCACCACCGTCGACCCGTCCGGCCGACTCGCCTCGATCACGATCTCCGTCGCTCGGCGCACGTTGGCGGTCAGGTCAGGGATGCTGAGGCAGCCCTCGCGCCCGACCTCCGCGCCGGAGGCCAGCACCACCTGCGGGTTCACCAGCAGCAGCAGGCCGTGGGGGTTGGTCGCGCGTGGGTGATCGCTGAGGTCGACGACGATCATGCGCACCAGCTCGTCCAGCTGCGGGGCCGCGAGCCCGACGCAGCCCGGGTGGTCGCGCATGGTGTCGAGCATGTCGGCGGCCACCCGCTCGATCAGCTCCTCGTCCTCGGGACCGAGCGCACGGGCCACCTTCTTCAAAGTGGGGTGCGGGTAGCGAAGGACGTCGCGAACGGTCATCGCGCTCGCAAGCCGGCTACAGCGCGTCCTGCTCGAGCGGCCGGATCGTCAGCTCGACTCCCTGCCGGTCCTTCACCTCGCTGAGGGACCGCTCGATCTTGTCGACCGACACGCCAGGCGGCATCGCCACCTCCATCATCATCGCGTAGAGCGGCTCGTTGCCGCGCTCGGAGATCAGCCGCGTGGTGAGGTCGGTGATGTTGACCTGCTGCTTGGCGAGGTTGGCCGTGACGGCGTGGACTATGCCGGGGTGATCGACGCCATAGACCGACAGGATGTGGGTGGGGACCGGGTCGGCGGAGGGATCAGCCTCGGTCACCTCGTTGACGACGACCGCTTCCAGCCCGAGGCGCTCGCGCACGGTGGCGAGGTCGGATTGCAACTCGTCGGCGTCGACCGACTCCGGTGTGGAGACGATCAGCATGATCGTGAAGTGCCCGCGCAGGATCGTCATCTGCGAATCCTCGATGTTGCCCTTGTGGCCGAGCAGCACCTCGGCGACCGCGGCGGCGATGCCGGGCCGGTCCTTTCCAACTACCGAGACTGCGAAGTTGCGCATTCGAATGGCTCCTGGTCGGCGGCGGGCGATGCGGGAGGTCCGCGTGGCTACGGTATTCCGCCTCCTCTGCAAGAGTCCTCGTAGCCCGGCACGATGCCTGGCCGCTCACGACAGATGTCACTTTCTTCAAGCGAGATAACCGAGCAACGCCGGCGCGGCCGCCTGACCGGGCTGGCGGCGATCCTTGCCGGCCTGCTGTTTCCTGCGGGGCTGATCTGGTCCCAGATCATCAACAGCGATCGGCCGGACGACAACGCGCCGGCCGAGCTGCGCTTCTTCGACCGCCATGCGACGGAGCTGGTCGCCTCCTCGCTGTTGCGCGCGGTGGCGCTGCTGCTGCTGACGTACGTCGCCCTCTTTCTCTACCGGGCCACGAAGGCTCGCAACCCGTCTCTGACTCCCTTTGTGCTGATTGCGGCCGTGTTCGGGCCGGTGGCGCTGGCCATGGCCAGCCTCGCCCACGACGTCTATCTTGCGGTCGCCGCCGCCGACTTTACGGGGCGCGAGGTCCAATCGGTCCAGGCAGCGGAGGACCTGACCAAGGGCTCCTTCGCACAGGTCAGTCTCGGGCTCAGCCTGGCCGGCACGCTGGCGCTGGCCTTCTGGTTCGTGATCGGCTCGCTCAACGCCATGAGGGTCGGCCTGCTGACCAGGTTCATGGGAATCCTCGGGATCATCATCGGCGTCAGCTTCGTGCTCGGCTTTGCCCTTCCGGTGATGGTGCTGTGGCTGATCGTGCTCGGCGCTCAACTGACGGGCCGCTGGCCGCGCGGCCTGCCGCCTGCATGGGAGCAGGGCGAGGCGATCCCGTGGCCGAGCAGGGAGGAGCGCCTGGCGCCGGAGCCCGAGCAGGAGGAAGAGGAGGCGATCGTGGCCAACGGCTCTCGCAACGGAGATGTCGAGCCAGTGGGCCCGGGGGTGCGCAGGCCGGATGCGGAGCAGGGCGAGCGGCCTGAGCCCGCGCAGCCCCGACGCAAGCGCAAGCGGCGACTGTAGCGCCCGTTCCGCGCGCAGCAATTAGAGTCCGCGGCGTGCGTGTCGCGGTGACGGCATATCGAGTGACTTCGGGACGACGGTGCCCACGGCGCCCGTACCCGTGACGGCATGACGAGGGCCGGCGCAGGCAGACGGGTGTCGGCGCTCGTGCTGTGCGGCTTGGCACTGGTGGCGGCAGGCGGCTGCGGGGACAAGCAGGTCGACACAAGCCGCGCCGAATCGGAGATCCGCAGGGCGCTGGGTGATCAGACCGGCGCAAGGGTGAAGTCGGTGAGCTGCCCCAAGTCGGTCACCGCCAAGAAGGGCGACCGCTTCACCTGCAGGGCAGTCGCCGACGACGACAGCAAGATCCCGATCCGGGTAACGCAGGTCGACGGCGACGGCAGCCTGCGCTGGCGGATCGGGCGTTAACGGCTACGGCGAGGCGCCGGGGCCGCCAGGCAGGGACGCAGGGAGACCCTGTACTGGTCAGTACAGGGTCGACCGAGGACGCCGCATGGCGGTTCCGGAGACCGCCGTTCTAATCCTCTTCGGACTGCCTCGCTTCGACCTTCTGCTTCAGCTGCTCGGTTACGGCCGGGTCGCGCAGCGTCGTGACGTCGCCCAGCTCGTGGCCGGCGGCGATGTCCTTGAGCAGGCGGCGCATGATCTTGCCGGAGCGCGTCTTGGGCAGGTCCTCGGCCCAGATGATGCGCTTGGGCCGGGCCAGCTTGCCGATCTTCTCTCCCACGTGCTCGCGCAACTCGACGTCGAAGCCCTCCGGCGGGTCGCCGCCGCCCTTCATCGTCACGAAGGCGACGATCGCATGGCCGGTCAGCTCGTCGGGCTGCGGCACGACGGCGGCCTCGGCCACGCCATCGTGTGAGACAAGCGCGGACTCGACCTCCATCGTCGCGAGGCGGTGCCCCGAGACGTTGATGACGTCGTCTGTGCGTCCCACGACCCAGAAGTAGCCGTCCGAGTCGCGGCGCGCCGCGTCGCCGACGACGTAGACCTCGGGGCCGTACTTCGACCAGTAGGTCTCGACATAGCGCTCGGGCTCCTTGTAGAGGTTGCGAAACATTCCCGGCCAGGGCCGGGTCAGGACAAGGAAGCCTCCGCCCTCCTTCACCTCCTCGCCTTTCGAGTTGTAGATCGCGGCGCGTATCCCGGGGAAGGGAACCGTGGCCGAGCCCGGCTTGGTCGGCGTGATGCCCGGCAGCGGGCTGATCATGGCGTGGCCGGTCTCGGTCTGCCACCAGGTGTCGACGATCGGGCAGCGTTCGGCGCCGATCACCTCGTGGTACCAGAGCCAGGCCTTGGGGTTGATCGGCTCGCCGACGCTGCCGAGCAGCCTCAGCGAGCTGAGGTCGTGGCGGTCGGGGTAATCGCGGCCCCACTTGATGCAGGCACGGATCGCGGTCGGAGCGGTGTAGAAGATCGTCGCCTTGTAGCGCTCGACCATCTCCCACCAGCGGTCCTTGTCCGGGTAGTCGGGTGCTCCCTCGTAGAGGATCGACGTGCAGCCGTTGGCGAGCGGCCCGTAGACGATGTAGCTGTGGCCCGTGACCCAGCCGATGTCGGCAGAGCACCAGAAGACGTCGCGGTCGGGCTTGATGTCGAAGATCAGTTTGTGGGTGGCCGCGACTCCGGTCATGTAGCCGCCGGTCGTGTGCACGATCCCCTTCGGCTTCGCGGTCGTGCCCGAGGTGTAGAGCAGGTAGAGCATCTGCTCGGCGTCGAGCGGCTCGGCGGGGCAGTCGGGTGAGGCCGCCTCGGTCGACTCGTGCCACCAGACGTCGCGGCCCTGCTCCCACTCGACGTCGCCGCCCGTGCGCCGCACGACGACACAGTGCTCGATCGAGGGGCAGTCCGGCAGCACCTTGTCGATCGACTCCTTCATCGGCAGCGGCTGCCCGCGACGCAGCGAGAAGTCCGCCGTCACGACGACCTTCGCCTCGCAGTCGTTGATGCGGTCCTTGACGGCTTCGGCGGAGAAGCCGCCGAACACGACCGAGTGAGGCGCTCCGATGCGGGCGCAGGCGAGCATCGCGGCCGGCGCCTCGGGGACCATCGGCAGGTAGATCGCGACGCGGTCGTCGCGCTGCACGCCCAGGCTCTTGAGCACGTTCGCGAAGCGGCACGTCATCTCCAGCAGGTCGGCGTAGGTGATCGTGCGACGCTCGCCGTCCTCGCCCTCCCAGTGGTAGGCGACACGATCGCCGAGCCCGGCCTCGACGTGGCGGTCGAGGCAGTTGTAGGAGGCGTTCAGCTTTCCGCCGACGAACCACCTGGCCCAGGGCGCGTTCCACTCCAGCACCTCGTCCCAGCGCTCGAACCAGTGCAGCTCGCCGGCCCACTTCTCCCACCAGGCCTCGAAGTCACGCTCGGCCTCTTCATATATGGAGGGATCGTCGGCGATCGCCTGAGCGGCGAACTCGGGTGGCGGATCGAAGGTCAGGCCCTCCTCGAGCAGGACCTCTATCTCACGCTCCCCTGCGCTGGTTCCGTCGGGCACTCTCTACCTCCTTCGACGTGACGCCGTCCAAAGGAAGCCGAGTGTATCCGCTGCCCTGCGCGACGGCGGCGTTCTCAGACCTTGCGGTGCTCGGGCACCCAGGAACCGTCGTCCAGGCGTTCGAAGTCCTGGAAAAGGTCGGGCGCCTCTTCGCGCATCAGCTCCGCCAGCATGTTGAACACGAGGCGAAGCTCCTCCTCGGCTCCGGGCGCCGTGCGCATCTCGATCACGTGACGCAGGGTGCGCACGTTTGCTGTCCAGATGATGTCCGTGCTGAGGCCGATGGGCGCCAGCCGGCGCAGCGCGGATGTGATCTCCTTCTTGACGTGGAATGGCACGCCCTCGTCATCCACGCCAAGCTCCTCGGCGGCGGTGACCTGGAACTCCTCGAGCTGCTCGACGATGCTCATCACCTGCCGGCGCACCGGCTCCAGGGCCGGTGGCACGCGAAACCCGATCTCGGTCAGTCGCACATAGCGCAGGCTTTCCTGGCTGAAAGCCGAACCGGCGCGGTGACGCACGAGCTCGTGCGTGAAGACCCTCGAGACGTTGCGTAGGGCGAAGGAATAGTTCGCATGCTCCATCACGCTTCCGTGGTGGCTCCTGAGGATGTTGGCGAAGTACTCGGTCTGGTCGGTGCGGATGCGCGTCACGTTCGGGTTCAGGCCGGGCTCCCAGCTGCGGTAGCAGGCACGGCCCGCGAACTCGACCAGCAATTCACCGGGATTCACGCTGTCCGATCCGTTCGAGCGCATGTCGAGCCATGCTGCGCCACCGACGTCCTCCAAATAGCCGCGCATGCCCTCGATGTCGACCGACGGACGGGCGATCAGGAAGACGGACGGACTGGTCTCGCGCATCGAATGTGAGGGGTCGAGGGGAGCCTGGGCGGTGCTCTCGGTCATGCCGCGGGATGGTGCCCTGGCCTCCGGACGTCCCGCCAGCAGCAGGCTATCGCCTCGCTCCGGAAGCTCACTGCCTGCGGCCCGGCTGCGGTAGCCCCTCCTATGTGGTGGCGCTGAGACGACGTTCGAGCTCTGATGCCACCAGCCCGTCGTGCAGGCCCGGGTCGACGGCGCGGAAGACGCGCTGCACCACCTGGTCGGGGCCGATCACGAAGGTGGTGCGCTCGTTCTCGTGGCGAGGGAAGAGCCCGGGCCGGCGGATCCAAACGCCGTAGCGCTGGGCCGTGCGACCGCCGGCGTCCGACAGAAGCGTGAAGGGAAGCCCGTGGTTGTCGGCGAAGGCGCGCAGCTTCGGGACCGGGTCGGGTGAGACGCCCAGCACCACGGCGTCGCCGGCGCCGAGTTGAGGATGGCGGTCCCTCATCGCGCAGGCCTGGGCTGTGCAGCCGGGCGTGTCGGCCTCGGGGTAGAAGTAGAGAACCACGGGCCGGCCGGCGAAGTCTGACAGGCGGGCGGGCCTGCCGTCCTGGTCCAGAAGCTCGAAGTCGGGCGCCCTGTCGCCGGCGTCCACGGGGCCGTGCCTTTTCGCTTTCTCGAACTCGAGCACCGCGGAGGCGATCCGCTCAACCGCCCCGGGCGGCAGCTCCTGGTGCACGGGGAGGGCGACGGTCGACTCCCGCCGCCTGGCTGCGGCCGGGAATTCGGCGACCGGCAGCAGCGGGTGCGGCAGTGCCCAGAGGTCGAGGGCACGCACGCCATGCTGCGCCAGGTGTTGCATCAGGCCCTGCTTGTCGGCGGTCTCGACCGGGAGCGCGAACGGGCACGAGCCCGCCTGCGGGCGGTCGAACGGCGCCGGCACCCGCACCTCCCCCGCCAGCAGCTCCAGCAGCTTCTCGTAGTTTCGGCGCCGCAGCGCGGCCGCGTCGATCCGGCACAGCCGCCGCAGCAGGAACACGGAGCTGCGCGAGGGCGGCGCGCCGCGGTCGCCGACGGCGAACTCGCTCGCCGGGTCGAAGCCGGCGCTGCCGCGATCCGGTGGCCGCAGCCGTGCCAGAAAACCCCAGCGTTGTGCGAACCACTTGGCGACGCTGCGCAGCAGGCCCGTCACCGGGATGCCGCGCGGCGAGGGGGAGCGCTGCGGTGGCAGCTCGCAGACGAGCGCGCCGATGTCCTCGGGCAGGCCGTAGGTCTTCCAGGGAGAGTAGAAGGCGAGCTGTCCCGACGATCCGAGCGGCCTGCCGTCGCGCTCTGCGAGCCAGGCCATCGCCACGTCCTCGATCAGCATCAGGCCACGCTCGTCGCACCATCGCCGCCAGCGCGCGGCGTCCTGTGCGAAGCCGAGGTAATGGATCAGCAGCAGCGCGCGCGTTCGCTCCCCGATCAGCGGCTCCAGCTTCGCGGCGTCCGGCTCCAGTTGCTCCGTGCCCTCGTAGAAGCGGCAGCCGATTCCGGCCTCGTCCAGCGCCGCGATCTCCGAGCCGTGGTGGTAGGCGGGAACCAGCACCTCGTCTCCCGCCGCCAGCCCGATGCTCTCGAGCCCATTCCGGAGTGCGGTGCGCCCCAGTGCGTGGAGACGGCAGCGCGGATCGTCGAGCGGATAGGGCAGCACTCGCGCCGGCCGCATCGGCACAGGCATCGGCCGCAGCGGCGTGAAGCAGGAGACCCGCCCGGTCACGACCTGACGCGGTCGCGGACGCGGCGCGCCAGCGGCCGGATGTGCTCGCGCGCACCGATGACGGCGGCCTCGGCTCGTCCGGCGGTCGACCGCGCGCTGGCATGGAGCCACGACCGCTCGCTGGTGTTGCCGGCCCAGTCGAGCTTGAACTGGTCCTCGGGGCCGAGCAGCTCGAAGCGATCGATGCCGGCCGAGTGAGCTTCCCGCAGCAGCCCGTGGAGGAGCACCGCTCCCGGCCCGAAGCGAGCGAACCCGGCATCGAAGCCTGCCTTGAGCGAGTAGCGAACGCTGCCGCGCTCGAGCGAGAGGTCGAACGCCACCGGCGTCCCGTGAAGGCGCAGGAAGGCCAGTCTCAGCGAGCCCTTCTCGGCCGCCCATCTGGCCACGTCGGTGTAGAAGCGCCGCGTCTCCGGGCGCGAGGAGATCGCCGTTCCGCGCCGGCCCTTCCAGCCCGATGCCTCCAGCCGGAAGGCTTGCTCCAGCAGGTCATCCAGGTTCGAGCTGCCGTCCTCGATGTCGAGTGAGACGGGGCCGGCCTCCTCGAGCCTGCGCCGGGACCGGCGCACGCTCTTGCGGCGGTTGCGCGACAGCCGTCGCTCGTAGTCCTCCCACGAACCCTCGAGGCTGATCCAGGGCGAGTGCGCCAGTGGTCGGGTGGCGACCAGGCGGCCGGCGCGCCGTGCTGCCTGCATGGCCCGTGCGAGCGAGCCGTCGTCGACGTCGAGATGGGACAGGTCGATGCTGCGGCGCTCGAGCCCGAACACATGGTCGAGCAGGAGACGAGCCGAGTCCTCGCTGTCGGCGACCGGTCCGAACAGCGGCGAATGCCAGTTGGTCGGGGAGACGATCCGCCCCCTTGTCTCCCGCATCGGAAGCCCCGCCGCCAGCTCGCCGTCACGGCGAACGGTGATCAGTATCAGGCTGCCCCGTCCGAAGGCTGACCACCATGCCTGCATCCATGCGAGCTCGTGAAACGGGCTGGCGCCGGATCTCTCCACCAAGAGCTCCCACTCGCGCTCATGCCGCCCGATATCCGACTCGATCGTGGCAACGATCGACACCAACCAAAAGTACTACCCGCCTCGGGCAACGCGGCACCTTGACAGCCGTCTTACAGGCCCAGACGCCGCTATTAGCGCAAGGAAGAAAGCGCCGCGGCGGCGTCGGAGGCGAGATCCAGCAGCGGGCTGGGAACGATGCCGAAGACGATCGACGCCGCCCCCATCAGGGCCGCCACCGCCGCCAGCTCACCGGTGCCGAGCTGCCGCGGCCTCGGCTCCAGGTCCGCCTCCGGGGATCCTCCGGCGATCGCGGGCGCGGCGGCCGGACCGGCGAGGGGCTGCGCGGTCTCGGCGGGCCGCATCCAGACCGCCGCCAGCACCCGCAGGTAGTAGACGAGGGAGATCATGGTGCCGATCACGATCGCCACCCCGAGCCAGGTGAAGTCGCCCTCCACTGCCCCCTCGATCAGGAAGAACTTTCCGATGAAGCCGGCGGTGCCGGGCAGGCCGGCGAGCGACAGCATGCTGATCGTCAGAGGCCAGGCGAGCAGCGGCCGGTCGAGCCCGATGCCGGCGACCGCGGAGATGTCGTCGCCGAGGCCCGTCTCACGCTCGCGGGCCACAACGACCGCGAACGCGGCCAGGTTCATGAAGGCGTACACGAAGAGGTAGAAGACGACGCTCTTGGCCCCAAGCTCGCTGGCCACCGCGATGCCCGCCAGCAGGTAGCCGGCCTGTGCGACGCCCGACCAGGCCAGCATGCGCTTGAGCGAGTCCTGGCCGATCGCGCCCACGTTGCCGATCACGATCGAGGTCGCTGCCAGCACGGCGACGGCGACGTCCCAGTCGCCGGACGCCGGCAGCAGCGCCGTGGAGAGGAAACGCAGCATGATCCCGAACGCCGCCGCCTTGGTCGCGACGGCCATGAAGGCGGTGACGGGCGTCGGCGCGCCCTCGTAGACGTCGGGCGTCCACTGGTGAAAGGGCGCCACCGAGCCCTTGAAGGCGAGGCCGGTGAGCGCGAGCGCCACGCCGGTCAGCAGCATCGGGTCCCGCGCGAGGTCGTTGGCCGCCAGCTCGCGCGCGATCGTCGTGAAGTCGGTCGATCCCGTTGCGCCGTAGATCAGCGCCAGCCCGTACAGCAGCGTCGCCGATCCGACCGAGCCGATGACCAGGTACTTGAGCCCCGACTCCAGCCTGAGCCTCTCCGTGGCGCGGCCGGCGCACATGACGTAGAGAGGAATCGAGAGCACCTCGAGCCCGATGAAGAGCGTCAGCAGGTTGCTGGCGGCCACCAGCACCGTCATGCCCATGACACTCGCGAGCATCAGCGTGTAGTAGTCGCCGTCCCTGCCGCGCAGGGCAGGAGGATCCCGGAGCGACAGAACGATCGCGGAAGCGGCCGCCAGCAGGAAGATGAAGTCGAGCGTGAGCGCAAAGTCGTCGACGCGCAGCGCTCCCTCGAGGATCAGCTTGTTCTCTCCCAGCTGCCAGATCGAGAGCGCAGCGGCGACGGCAAGCGTCAAAAGCGCGCAGGCGGCGCTCGCGACTCTTGCGACGTGTGCGCGCAGAAGGCCCGCCATCAGCGTCACGCAGGCGCCGCCGCCGAGCGCCAGCAGCGGCGAGAGCCCGGCGTAGTCGACGTGCGGCGCCTTCAGCTCGGCGAGCGGGATCATTGCGGTCCTCGAAGCGCGGCGCGCTCGATCGCTCCTCCGAGCGCGGCCGGCTCGTTCGGTCCCCCAAGCGCGGCCGCCTCGTTCGGTCCTCCAAGCGCGGCGGGCTCGATCGGAGCCGTCTGCGTGACCGCGACGCTGCGGCTGACGCTCCTCTCCGTTCGCTTCAGGATCAGCTGCGGGTAGACGGCCAGCGCGATGATGACGGCGACGATCGGAACCCAGACGGCGCCTTCGGCGAAGGTCATCTCGCGTGGCTCGACCGCGGGGCCGACGGGGTTGTGCATCGAGCGCTGGTAGAGCCGGATCGTGTAGACGGCGGCCAGCGCAACGCCGGCTGAGGCGATGATCGCGAACGCGATCTTGGACTTGAAGACTCCGAGCAGGATCAGGAACTCAGCAACGAAGTTGGCCGAGCCGGGCATCGCGAGCGTGGCCAGGGCCACGATCAGGAACAGGGCAGCGAGCACGGGTGCTCGAACCGCCATGCCGCCCATCTGGCGCAGGTCGTCGCTTCCCTGAGCGCGCGCCGCCAGCAGCGCGATGATGAAGAAGAGCGGCGCCACCACGAGCCCGTGGTTGACCATCTGGAGCACGGCGCCCTGTGCGCCCTCGTCACGCAGCGCGAAGATGCCGAGCGTGATGAACCCGAGCTGGGCGATCGACGAGTAACCGACGACCAGCGTCGCCGAGGTCTGCGTGAACGCCATCACCGACCCGTACAGGATGCTCGCCAGCGCCACCAGCAGCATCAGCTCCTGGAAGTGGACGGTCGCGTCCGGGTAGAGCGGCAGCACGATCCGCAGGAAGCCGTAGGCGCCGACCTTGGACAGCACTCCCGACAGCACCGCCAGCACCGGCGTGGGAGCGGCCCGGTAGGCGTCGGGCATCCACGCATGCAGGGGAAAAGCGGGCATCTTGACCAGGAAGGCGGCGGCGAAGAAGAGGAAGATCCACTGCTGTGTGCCCTCCGACAGCGGGCGTTGAGCCAGCTCCTGGATCACGAAGGTCGGCTGCTGGCCGTCGGGTGTGGCGAGGATGCCGGTGGCGACTGCCGCGGCCAGCATCAGCAGGCTTCCCACCAGCGTGTAGATCACGAACTTGGTCGTCGCCTGAACGCGATTGCCGTGGCCCCAGATCCCGATCAGGAAATAGAACGGGATCAGCATCAGGTCGAAGAAGAGCACGAACAGCGCCAGGTCCTGTGCGCAGAAGGCGCCCAGCACCGCTGTCTCGCCGAGCGCAAGCATAAGGAAGTAGAGGCCCGGCCGCGGGCGGCGCTCCGCGTCCGGGCCGGCGAGCAGCGAGCCGGCGGTCGCCGCAACCCAGAGCAGAGCGGTTAGCGCGATCAGGAACAGGTTGATGCCGTCGATCCCGAGCCGGTAGTGGATGCCGAGCTCGGAGATCCAGGTGAAGTCCTCCACGTGCTGGAGCCCCGCGCCGGAGTCGAAGTCGGCTATCAGCGCGATCGAGAGCCCAAGGGTTGCAAGCGCGAACAGCGTCGAGACGGCGCCGGCCCGCCGGCCTCCGTACTCGTCGCTGCGCGCGACCAGCGCCGCCAGCACACCGCCGGCGAGAGGCAGGAAGACGAGGATCGACAGCATCAGCGGCTCACCAGCAGGAAGTAGAGGGCGAGGCCGCCGACACCGGCGAGCAGCAGCAGGGCGTAGTAGCGCAGTAGGCCGGATTGAGCCACGCGCACGATCGTGCTGCCGGTGCGCACGGCCGCCGTCGCGCTTCCGACCATGCCCTGGATCACGACACGCTCGAAGACGGTCGACGACCACTCGCCGAGTGCTCGCAGCGGCCGCACGACCAGCACGCCGTAGAGCTCGTCGAAGTACCACTTGCGCTCGAGGAACCGGTGCAGCGGGCGCAGGCGGTCGGCCAGTGCCAGCGTCGAGCCCGGCATGCGCACGTAGAGCAGGTAGGCCAGCCCGATGCCAGCCAGTGAGCAGAGCCCGCCGACCACGAGCGCGAGCGCCTCGAGGTTGCCGGACACGTTGGTGTCGGCGAAGCGCGAGTCGGCGAAGGTCGGGTCGAGGAAGTGCTCGATCGCGTGCGTCACGCCGGGTATCTGGAGCACGCCGCCGACGACCGACAGCACCATCAGGACCGACATCGCAATCCACATCTCGCGGTCGCGCTCGGCGATGTGGTGCTCGGGCCCCGGGTAGCCGACGTCAGTGTCCTCGGGCTCGCCCGTGACCGGGTTGACGGGCTCGGCATGGTGGATGTGGCCCTGCTCCAGCTCCCTGGCCTCCTCGGATGGCTCACCACCGAAGACGCGGAAGATCATGCGGAAGGCGTAGAAGGCCGTCATCAGCGCCGCGACCGTGCCGGCCGCGTAGAGGATCCAGTAGCCGCCGCCGCGCTCGGCGGCGAAGGCGAGGATCTCGTCCTTGGAGAAGTAGCCGGAAAAGCCGGGGAAAGCGGAGAGCGCCATCGCCGCCACCAGGAAGGCGACGAAGGTGCGCGGCATCGCCCTGCGCAGGCCGGACATGCGGTCGATGTCCTGCTGCCCCGCCATGGCGGCGATCACGGAGCCGGCGGCCATGAACATCAGGGCCTTGAAGAAGGCGTGCGTCATGAGGTGGAACATCCCCGCGCTGTAGGCGGCGATCGAGACGCCCATCACCATGTAGCCGATCTGGCTGATGGTCGAGTAGGCGATGATGCGCTTGAGGTCCGTCACCACCAGCGCCACCGAGGCCGCGAACACCAGCGTCAGCGCCCCGATCGCGGCCGAGATGTCGGCGGCGGTCGGCGCCAGCTCGAACAGAGGGTGCATGCGGGCGATCAGGTAGACGCCCGCGGTCACCATGGTCGCCGCGTGAATCAGCGCCGAGACCGGCGTCGGCCCCTCCATCGCATCCGGCAGCCAGGTGTGAAGCGGTATCTGGGCGGATTTCGCGAATGCGCCGACCAGTATCAGGAGACAGACGGCGACGATCAGCCACTCGTTGCGCTCGAACACCTCGGGAGCGCGCGCGAACACGGTCGGCAGGTCCAGCGTGCCTAGATCGCGCTGGAGGATGATCGCCGCGAGCACCAGGCCGACGTCGCCGATCACGTTGATCACGAACGCCTTCATGCCGGCGTAGGTGGCCGTGCGGCGCCGGTACCAGAAGCTGATCAGCGCGTAGGAGGCGAAGCCGACGAAGGCCCAGCCGACGATCAGGATCACGAAGTTCCCCGCCAGCACCAGCAGCAGCATCGAGAAGACGAAGAAGTTGAGGTAGCTGAAGTAGCGGCGGTAGCCGCGGTCGGACGCCATGTAGGCAACCGAGTAGAGGTGGATCAGGAAGCTGACTCCCGACACCACGAGGCACATGAAGACCGCAAGCGGGTCCACCAGGATGCCGAGCTTCACGTCGAGCCCGGCCGTGGAAGCGTAGTCCCACAGCGAGGAGGTGAGCTGGCGCTCGTGCTCCGAGCGGTCCTGAAGCTGGACCAGCGCGCCGACCGCGCTCAAAAAGGAGAGCAGGATCGCGGCCGACCCGATCCATCCCGCGGTGCGGCCGGGCAACGATCGCCACAGCAGCGCGATCAGGATCGATCCCGCGAGCGGGAAGGCCAGCACCAGCCAGCCGTAGGCGGCCGGGCTCACCCTCGCAGCTCGCTCATCTCGTCGACGTCCATCGGCAGCCGATTGCGGAACATGGCGACGATCAGGCCGAGGCCGACCACCACCTCGGCGGCGGCCACGATCATCACGACGAGCGCGAAGACCTGGCCGTCATGGGTCCCCGTCATGCGGGCGAAGGAGGCAAGCGCCAGGTTGGCGCCGTTCAGCATCAGCTCGAGGCAGATCAGGATCACGAGTGGGCTGCGGCGCACCATCACGCCGACGGCGCCGATGCAGAAGATGAACGCCGACAGGACGAGGTACCAGGCGATGTCCATCTAAAAAGGGCGTCCCGGTTCCTGGCGGGACACGGGTTCGGTCGCTTCCGGGTCGCGGCGAGCGAGCACGATTGCGCCGACGGCGGCGATCAGGAGCAGGAACGACACCAGCTCGAACGGGAGCAGGAACTTGGTCAGGAACAGCTCGCCGATAGCCGACGGCGAGCCGAAGCCGGCGGCGACGTCGGGTCCCTCGGTGTCAATCGCCTTCAGGCCGGAGCCGAGGATCGCGACGGTGATCTCGACCAGCAGCGCGAGGGCGAACAGGGGCGCCGTGGCGCGCACCGCCGTGTTGGGATCGGTCAGCGGATCCGCGAGGCCGCCGACGTAGGCGACGACGAAGACGTAGAGCACCATCACCGCACCCACATACACGATCACCTGCGCGGCTGCCAGGAACTCCGCCTGAAGCAGCAGGAACAGAACCGCCAGGGCGACCAGGTGCACGACCAGCGACAGCACGCTGTAGAAGGGGTTGCGCTGAACGACCACGCCGATGGCGCCGCCGAGAGCCAGGACCGCGGCTACCCAGAAGACAACCGCTGTCACTCGTCCTCTCTCTTCAGGGGTGTGCGGTCGACCGGCTCCGCGAGCAGCATCTCCTTGGTGAAGATGAGGTCGGAGCGGTCGTACCCCGACAGCTCGTAGTCGTGGCCCATCGTGATGGCGTCGAATGGGCATGCCACCTCGCAGTAGCCGCAGAAGATGCAGCGCGTCATGTTGATCTCGTAGACCTCGGCGTAACGCTCGCCGGCGGAGACACGGTTGTCGGGAGTGTTCTCCGCGGCCACGACGCGGATGCAGTCGGCCGGGCAGGCCGCCGCGCAGAGTGAGCAGCCAACGCACTTCTCGAGGTCCGTGTCCTCGAAGCGGTGCAACTTGTGGCGACCGCGGAAGCGCGGGTAGACGGGTGTCTTCTCCTCCGGGTACTGGATCGTGACCGGCCCTTCGATCAACTGCCCCATCGTCGTGCGCAGTCCGCGCAGGGTCTCACCGAAAGCTCGAAAGAGACCGCTCAGGCCTCCGGGCTCGGGGCCGCGCTGCACCGCAACGATGTCGTCGCCGGGGTTGTATGTCATGTCGTCACCACGATTCCGACGGCCGTGGCCATCATGTTGAGGGTCGCGAGCGGCAGCAGCACCTTCCAGCCAAAGCTCATCAGCTGGTCGTAGCGCAGGCGCGGCAGTGTCGCGCGGACCCAGATGAAGAAGCAGATCAGCAGCAGGATCTTGAGCAGCATCCAGAACGGGTCCAGCCAGCCCGGGCCCGGGCCCATCCAGCCACCGAGGAACATGGCGGCGCCGAGGCCGGATATCACGAGCATGTTGATGTACTCGGCCATGAAGAAGGAGCCGAATCTCATGCCGCCGAACTCGGTGTTGTAGCCGGCGACCAGCTCGGCATCCGCCTCGGGGAGGTCGAACGGCGCGCGGTTGGTCTCCGCGAAGCCGGCGATCATGAAGATCATGAAACCGAAGAACTGCGGCACGATGTACCAGACGTCGTGCTGGGACTTGACGATGTCGACCAGCGAAAGCGAGCCGGCCATCATCACGACGCCGATCACGCCCAGCGCCAGCGCGACCTCGTAACTGATCAGCTGCGCCGCCGAGCGCATCGCCCCCAAGAACGAGTACTTGGAGCCCGAGGCCCAGCCGCCGAGCAGCAGCGCGTAGAAGGAGATCGAGCCGAACGCGAACGCGTACAGGATGCCGATGTTGACGTCGATGCCGTAGAGGCCGTATTTGGCTCCCAGCCCGTGCTTGACGTCCCCGAACGGGATGATCGCGAGGCTCGCGACCGAGGTCAGGATCGCCAGCGCTGGAGCGAGCGCCATCAACAGCGGCGCCCCTGTCTGAGGAGTGGACTGCTCCTTCCCGAGCAGCTTCAACACGTCGGCCAGCGGCTGCAGCAATCCGTAAGGCCCGACGCGGTTGGGCCCGTAGCGGTTCTGAAAGCGACCGAGCAGCTTGCGCTCGAGCAGCAGGATCATCGGCACGATCCCGAGCACCAGCGCGAAGATGACGAGCGACTTGATGATCCAGACGCCGGTCGTCTCGACGAACTGGGTGTCCGCGAAGGGGATTACCGGTCCACCTCCCGTATCTCGACGACTCCGGGGCGGCCCTTGTCGAGCAGGTTGGCGTTCTGCTCGGCGGTGCCCGCGATCAGGTAGGCGGCGCCCGGGCGCAGCGAGTCACGCAGACGCACCTTTGCCCGCACCGAATCGCCGTTCGATGCCACGTCGACGTCCTGGTTGTTGTCGACGCCCAGCCGGCGTGCGTCCTGCGGGTGAAGCTGAAGCTCCTGTGCGGGCCTCAGGAAGTCGAGCGCGGGCGAGTGGTCTGTCTCCCAAGAGGCCCAGAGGTCGCGCAGGGTCGCGAGCCGAAGTGAGCCATCGCCGTCGCCGATCGCCGCTCGCGGCGGGGGAGCCGTCGGGGAGCTGAAGCGAAGCTCACCCAGGATGCCCACGGCGGCCTGCAGCGATTGCTCGCGCTCCTGCCAGCGCACACCCTTGGCGCCGATCTCGTCGGCGGTCAGGCCACGATAGAACGGAACGCTGCCGGCGATCTCGCTCAGCAGCATGCCGGTCGTCAGGTGCGGCACGTCGAGGCCGAGCCGCCGCGCAAGCTCGCCCAGCAACTGCCACTCCATCCGCACCTCGCCCGGCCTGCCGATCGCGGGGCGCAGGCGCTGGACGCGGCCGTCGGGGTGAGTGACGGTGCCATCCTTCTCGGCGTAGGACTCGGCCGGGAATACGACGTCGGCGTGACGCTCGATCGAGCCGTTGAGGAACTCGCTGTGCGCGACCACAAAGCCCGCACCCGCGAGCGCCTGTTTCCAGAGCGCCGCGTCGGGTTGCTCCCGCAGGGGGTCCGAGTGCATCAGGTAGAGAGCGCCGAGCTCCCCGTTCGCGGCGGCCTGTGCAAACTCGCGCGCCCCGGCTCCTGACGTCGTGTCGGTCAGGCCCGGTCCAGCGTTGGGCAGGCAGCCGACCTCTCGCAGTCCGCGAGAGTTGGTCAGCGACGGCACCTCGATCAGACCCGAGGTCTCGCCGCTGTCGAGGCCGGCCAGCAGCGCCAGGTCGATCAGCGCGGCCAGCGTCTCGGCGCCTCGCTCACCCTGGCCGATGCGCTCGCCCCAGAGCACGACGATGCTCTCGGCGCCGACAAGCAGGTCCGCGGCGTCGCGCACGTCCTGCGCGTCCACGCCCGCGCGTTCGGCGAGCTGGTCCAGCTGCTGGTCGTCGAGGAAGCGCATCAGGTCCTCCTGACCTGCGGCCACCCGGGCCTGTGCAGCCTCTGCACCTGCGCCCTCGATCGTGGCCTGCGCGCTCGCCTTCTCGACCATCGCCTTCTGAAGCGCCCGCAGCAGCGCCTCCTGGGCGCCGGACTCGAACAGCAGCCGCTCGCTTGCACCGGCGTCGAGCGCCGTCGGATGGCTGGAGGCCACGACCAGCCGCGTCCCGAAGCGTCCCACGGCCTTGCGCACGCGCAGGTCGAGGATTGCCATCTCGTTCATCGGGTCGGTCTCCAGCACGAGCACGACGGCGGCCCGGTCGATGTCGCTCACGCGCGCGGAAAGCTCCGGCCGTGCCAGCATGCGTGCGGCCGCGGTGTCCAGCTCGCCACCGGCCCGCGAGTCGATGCTGGAGGAGCCGAGCGCCTGGCGGAAGATCTTCTGGATCAGGTAGCCCTCCTCGTTGGTGGTCGTGCCCCCCACCAGCGCGGCGGAGGAAGCGCCGGCCTTGGCGAGGCCATCCACCGCCGTCTGAAGCGCCCTCTCCCAGGTCGCCGGCCGCAGGTGCCCGCCGTCGCGAACCAGCGGCTGCGCGATGCGCTCGGGCGAGTGCACGAACTGGTAGCCGAAGCGGCCCTTGTCGCAGAGCCAGCCGTCGTCGACGTCGGGGTGCTCGCGTGCCAGCACGCGCTCGATGCGATCGTCGCGGACCGTGAAGGCGATGTTGCACTGGCTCGGGCAGAGCGTGCAGATCGAGGCCGAGTTCTCGACGTCCCATGGGCGGGCCCGGAAGCGGTAGGCGTTCGAGGTCAGGGCGCCGACGGGGCAGAGCTCGAGGATGTTGCCCGAGAACGGCGCCACGTATGGCCGCCCGTCGAACGTGCCGACGAAGGTGTGGTCTGCGCGCTCGAGGAAGCTCAGCTGCGAGTCCTCGGCCACCTCCTGCGAGAAGCGAACGCAGCGGTAGCAGAGGATGCAGCGCTCGCGGTCGATCGCCACCAGTGGCGAGAGCGCGATCGGCTTGGGGAAGTTGCGCTTGGGCTCGCGGTAGCGGCTGCGCCCCGGACCCCAGCCGTAAGTGATGTCCTGAAGCGGACACTCACCGCCCTTGTCGCAGACGGGGCAGTCGAGTGGGTGGTTGATGAGCAGGAACTCGACGACCGCGTTCTGAGCCTCCCTGACACGGTCGGTCTGCGTGTAGACGACCATGCCGTCCTTGACCGGCGTCGCGCAGGACACCTGTAGCTTCGGCAGCCCTTCGATCTCCACCATGCACATGCGGCAGGCGCCGACCGGCTGGCCCAGCTTGCGCTCGTAACAGAAGTAGGGGATCTCGACATCGCCGCGCTTGGCCGCCTCCAGCAGCCACTCGTTCTCGGGCGCGCTCACCTCCCGGCCGTCGATCGTGAACGTGATCCAGCCGCGCTCGCTCATGCGCTGCCACCGTGGCCGGGGCTCTGCCGATCCTCGCTGCGCGCCGCCTGCGGGTCCTGCTTGACGAGCGCGTCGCCGGCCGCCACACCGACGAGATCCGGCCCGGCCCCGGCCTCTTTGCCGGTCGGCGCAGCGACCGTCCCGTCACGAACCCGCGCGGCGGCTTGCTGCCGCACGGCAATGTGCTCTTCGAACTCGGGGCGGAAGTGCCTGATCATCGACGAGATCGGCATCGCCATCGAGTCGCCCAGCAGGCAGAGGCAATTACCGATGATGTTGCCCTGCACGCTCTCCATCACGTCGAGGTCCATCGGCGTCGCGTCGCCGCTGTCGATGCGCTGGAGCAGATTGACCGTCCAGTTCGTGCCTTCGCGGCAGGGAACGCACTTGCCGCACGACTCGTGGCGGTAGAACTTTGCGACCCAGAGCGCCACGGACACGATCGGCACCGAGTCGTCGACGACGATGATCGATCCTGAGCCGAGCATCGAGCCGGCCTCCGCCATGTGCTCGAAGTCGTACGGCAGGTCGAGGTGCTCCTCCGTCAGAACCGGGGAGGAGGACCCGCCCGGGAACCAGCACTTGATGCGTCGCTCCGGCGGCGGACCGCCCGCCAGCTCGAAGATGATCTGACGCGACGGTGTGCCGAGCTCGACCTCGAAGTTGCCCGGCCGCAGAACGTTGCCGGAGACGGAGACCATCTTGGTGCCGGGTGACTTCTCGGTCCCGAAGCTGCGGAACCAGTCCGCGCCGTGCTCGACCACGTGCGGGACGTTCGACAGCGTCTCGACGTTGTTGATCAGCGTCGGTCCCTGGTAGAGGCCCTGGTTGGCGGGGAAGGGCGGCCGCAGGCGGGGGTTGCCTCGCTTGCCCTCGAGCGAGTCCAGCAACGCCGTCTCCTCGCCGCAGATGTACGCGCCGGCGCCGCGATGGACCACCAGGCTGCACGAGAAGCCCGACCCCAGGATGTCGTCGCCGGCGTAGCCCTTGGCATGCGCCTGCTCGACCGCCCGCTCCAGCACGTCCGCCTGCTCGACGTACTCGCCGCGGATGAAGACGAAGGCGTGCCGGATGCCGGCGGCGTAGGCGGCGATCATCATGCCCTCGATCAGCTGGTGCGGGTTGCGGCTGATCAGCTCGCGGTCCTTGAAGGCCCCCGGCTCGGACTCGTCGGCGTTGCAGCAGAGGTACTTCTCGATCTCCCCGTGGGGCAGGAAGCTTGCCTTCTTGCCCATCGAGAAGCCGGCCCCGCCGCGGCCGCGCAGGCCCGACGCTTCGAGCTCCCTCAACACCTGATCGGGCGTCATGTCGCCGAACGCCTTGCGCATCGCGCGGTAGCCGCCATGGCTCTCATAGGCGTCGATCTCGCCGCGCGCCGGCTCCGTGAAGTCGCGGAACAGGATCAGCCGGCCGTCGCCCTGGACGGTCATGCCGGTCCCTGGCCCGCGCCGCGGCCCTCGGCCGAGTAGCGGTGCTCGTAGCTCTTCTCGGTCAAAAGCTCTTGGACCGGCCTGCCGGCCCGCAGGTGCTCGGCGATCGTGCGCGCGTCGTCGGCGTCGAGCGGCCCGCGGTAGTGGCCGTCGATCGAGGCCATGGGGGCGATGTCGCAGGCGCCCAGGCACTCGAACGAGCGCAGGTGGACGAGACCGTCGGGGCTGGAGCCGTTGAGCGGCGCGCCGGTCGCCTCGCTGAGCGCCTCGACCAGGTCGCGGGCGCCGCAGAGCGAGCAGGAGATGTTGGTGCAGACGTAGATCGAGTGCTCGCCCGCCGGCGCCAGCTCGAACATGTCGTAGAAGCTCGCGATCGACTCCAGGTACGCCGGGGTGACCTGCATCACCGCGGCGACCTGGACCATCGCCACGGGTGAAAGCCATCCGTGCTCGGCCTGCGCAAGCTTCAGCGCCGGTATCGCGGCCGAGTGGAAGTCCGGGTACTTGGCCATCTGCTGCTCGATTGCCTGGCGCAGTTGCGGTGGCACGTCCACCACGGCAGGGTCCGGCACCGCGGCGGGGTCGGCCTCGACCCGCGCGCCACTCCAGACCTGCGCCTCCAGTCGTGTGCGCGAGCCGGGCGTGCCGCGCAGGTGGTCGAGCTTCATGTTGGCGTCGACGTCACTCATCGGTCTATCCCGCCCAGAATCGGGTCCAGCATCGCCAGGTTCGTGATCAGGTCCGCGATGTAGCCGCCGACCGCCATCTCCCGCAGGGCCTGAAGGTTGACGAACGACGGATCGCGCATGTGAACGCGCGACGGCTTCGCGGAGCCGTCGGCGACCACGAAGCAGCCGAGCTCTCCGCGCGGGCCCTCAATCGGAACGTACGCCTCGCTGCGCGGGACGCGAAAGCCCTCGGTGACGAGCTTGAAGTGGTGGATCAGCGCCTCCATCGAGGTTGCCAGCTCGTGCCGCGGCGGCAGTGCGATCTTGCGGTTGTCGGTGATGTGCGGTCCCTCCGGCAGACCCTCCACCGCCTGGCGCACGATTTTGCACGACTCGCGGATCTCCGCCACTCGCACGCGGTAACGGTCGTAGCAATCGCCCACGGTTCCGACCGGGATCCTGAAATCGAACTGCTCGTAGGACGAGTAGGGCTCGGCCTTGCGCAGGTCCCACGGGTTGCCGGTCGCGCGCAGCAGCGGGCCGGTCACACCGAGCTCGAGCAGCCGTTGCTCACCGACCATACCGACGCCCTTCGTGCGCCTGAGAAAGATCTCGTTGCGGTCGAGCAGCGACTCGTACTGCCCGACGCGCTGCTCCATGTCGCTGACGAATGCAAGCGCCTTGCCATCCCATCCGCGCGGGATGTCCTCGGCGACGCCACCGACCTGGATGTAGCGCGTGTGCATGCGTTGCCCGGAGGACGCCTCGAACAGGTCGAGCACCTTCTCGCGCTCGCGGAAGCAGTACCAGAAGACCGAGATCGCGCCCAGATCGAGCGCCGAGGTGCCGAGCCACACCAGGTGCGAGTGGATGCGGTTCAGCTCGCAATGGATCACGCGCAGGTACTGCGCCCGCTCGGGCACTGGCTCGTCGAGCAGCTTCTCCACGCACATGCAGAACGCGAGCGAGTTGAAGTAGTAGGCCAGGTAGTCCATGCGCTCGACGAGCGGGATCACCTTCCAGTAGGACTTGTCCTCACAGTTCTTCTCGATGCCGGTGTGGACGTAGCCCATGAAGGGCTGGAGCTCGCGCACGACCTCGCCCTCGAGCGACACCAGCAGCCGCAGCACGCCGTGCGTGGCGGGATGGTGAGGCCCGAAGTTGATCGTCAGCATCTCCTCGTGGCCGGCGTCGTCGTCGCCCTCGAGCACGACTCTCTCGGCGGTCACGCCGCCCGTCAGATGCTCGGCCGCGACCGCGGCGCTCTCGCCGGCGGCTGCCAGATCGCGCATGGTCTCGCGTGGCTCGTCGCTCACTCCCACCACCTCGGCACACGGTGCTCGTTGTGAGTGAAGAGGACCGGCTCGCCGCCCATCGGGAAGTCGCGCCGCTGCGGATGGCCGCCGTATTCGTCGGGCATCAGGATCCGGCGCAGGTCCGGGTGGCCCCGGAAGTTCACGCCGAACATGTCGTAGACCTCGCGCTCCTGGAACTCCGCTGTCGGGAACAGGCCGACGCAGGAGTCCAGCTCCGGCAGCCGGGACTCACCCGGGTCGGCCAGCAGCGCCTTCACGTGCAAACGCTCTACCCGCTCCATATTGAGCAGCTCGTAGTGGACCCCGAAGCGAGGCTGATCGGGCAGGTAGTCGGAGCCATGCAGGCTTGCGAGGAAGGTGTAGCGCTGCGTCTCGTGGTCGCGCAGCCATTGCAGCGCCTCGAGAACCTGGTCGGGATCGAGAATCAGCGTGGCGACGTCGCGGAAGTAGTTCGTGTCCCGGACCGAGCCCGGGAAGCGGTTCCGCAGCTCGTGGGCGATCAGCTCCAGGCCGGTGACGTCGGGCATCAGGCGGCGGCTCTGTGGCCCTCGCCGGAACGTTCGCCGGGGAACGGCGCGGCCACTAGCTCCCCGGCCTCCCGACGGGTTGCCGCGTGGGGGCCAGCGTGTCATCGCCGGCGCCGCGAGGGGCGTTGGGATGCGGCCATTCCTCCGTGCCCTTGGCGTTGTAGCGGGCACGCCATCCGAGGTCCGGCTGTCCCTGAACCTTGCGTTGGAGCTTGAGGATGCCGTGCATCAGGGCCTCGGGCCGTGGCGGGCAGCCAGGCACGTGCACGTCGACCGGCAGGAACTTGTCCGCTCCCTGTACCAGCGCGTAGTTGTTGAATACGCCGGCGCTGGATGCGCAGGCGCCCATCGCGATCACCCACTTGGGCTCGAGCATCTGGTCGTAGATGCGGCGGATCACCGGCGCCATCTTTATTGCGACCCGGCCGGAGAGGATCAGCATGTCGGCCTGACGCGGGGAGGCACGGAAGACCTCGGCGCCG